>SHUV01000013.1 GCA_009694515.1 Candidatus Planktophila sp.
CAAAAGAAAGTCGCCGTGAAGAAAGTGACGACGGTTCTTAGCGTTCCTGGTGCCGAGATGCTGGCCGTATCAGCCTCTTCCATCATCACCATTGCAACGATAGATTCACAAACAACTGATATCGCTCTCAGTGCAGTTGATGGAGCAGGAGTGTTGCTCTGGGAGAAAGTACTAAATTCAGGTGTTGATGAAGTGGCCATGGCAACAACAGTTGATGGTGCGGCAAATGTGTGGCTGGCCGGCTTTTCATCGCAAGTAAAGAGTGCATCAGAAGAGACAGTAACTGTCGTAGCTGAAAACCCCGATGCAATCACGCTGGAAGCCGCTCAAGAGTTGAGAGGAGATCTCAACGTGCTCACTGTGTGGAAGATATCTCCCATGGGGGAACTGCTTGCAACCTATACATCTCAATACGAGCTTCCTGGCCTGATTAACTCAATTTCGGTAAACAAATCCGGGTTATCAATCCTCGGCGTACTTTCAGAGAGAACATTTCTGCAAAACATGAGCGCCGCCGGTGAATTCTCACAACAAATAAGTATTGGAACAGCCAAGACCACAATTAACGTTGTTGTTCGAAATAGTGACGGCGGCTCATCACTATTTGGTTCTAGTACCGAGACCTTAGGCGGAAAGAAGTTAGCCGGAATTCGGGACGGAGTACTTGTTAGAGTCTCTAATTCAGGAGCAATCTATTCTGTGGTTCGAAGCTCTGCCATCAAAGGTGATCGCTCTTGGTTAAGTGCCGATCCAAGTTTGCTCTTAAGTGGATATGTGAAGATTGGAAAGAGTACCGAAACTGCCATTACTAAATTCACCTCAATATTTGCACCGACCTGGACAATAAGGTTTGCTTCCACCGGTCAATCACGTGCCATCACTGGGGCTGGAATAATTTATGCAGCAATGGGTTCAAAATCTGCCATTGCATCCATTACAGGATGGAAGCCAAGTAAGGCACAGCTACTCGTTGTGGCACTTGATGCAAAAGGTGTAATGACAAGCGCATTTGGTTCTGCTGAACTTGGTGAGCCACTGGCACTTTCATACTCAAAAGAGTTGGGCATTGTGGGCCTTGCACAGAGCGCAGATCAAACACCAGCCGTATTTCGTATCGCTGCCCGTTAAATCTAGGGACGAAACATCGAAAGCTGGCCTTTATAGCCGGCAACTAAATATCGAACTCCATTTACGACAACCCAGGCTGAGGAAATTCCAGCTGAGTTTTCTTCGGTAGAAACTAATCTAATAGTTGGCGTGCTCCTTGAATGGTCGAGAACGCATAACCTTTGCGCGCAATTAAAGGCCGTTGCATTGCCATCTGTATTAAGGAATTTACTTGGGGCGCCAAAGTTTTCAGCAGTAATCACGTTTTGTTCAGGAGTGCTCGCTACCGTGCTCCAACGAATTCGATTGGGGCTAGGCATCGTTGCCGGACTAGCAATCATCCAGCTGGCGCTGATACCCGTAAGAGTCTTTGCGATAGAGATATCGTAGCCAGCCATCGGAGTAAAGGACCCGGAAGCATCGAGGTTGTAATAACTCCAAGGCACAGTGGATAGTGTGTCGCGTGATGCAACCCGCACTTCACCTGATGTTGCCTCTTTGCGCTGATTAATTGTGAGAACAGAGTCATAGACAACAAAGGTTTTCTTGCCATCAAAGATAGCCTTGAGGTGGAATGCCACATCGCCTGTACTGCGGCCATCAGTCTTACGATCACCATCGACTAACTCATAGCTCCACTTCGTTGCACTCTTTAACTTTGATGCACCAAGGAGAATGCCTTGGCTCTCATCACGATAGAAGACTTGAATTCCGGCTGCTGTTGCAACACAGGCATTCGAGACACTGACATCACTTGCGGTGCGCACACGGATTGGGTCTTTGTAATCATTTACAGCAGTGCCGTTTCCATCGATAATTTCATAGGTAAATGTCTTACCGTCATAACGCGCGTAGTGCAGATCTCGATCTACCTTTTCGGAGTAGAAGATATGCAGAGTTTGACTCGTTCCTGATCCGTTCACGCATGTTGAAATTGGACTGTTGATTGGGTTTTTAGTGCGCGGAGAGCTTCCACCTGCGCCATCAACGGTGAGCTTCTTCCAACTCTTGCCTTCCCAAGTAGCAATCTTTAGACGTCCGCTATTGGAATCGGTATAGAGCAGAGTTGGTTTTCTATTGAAGTTGATGCTGGTCACATTCGTACCATCAGAGGAATCATCGATTACAAATCGCTTCCACGCTGCGGTCGGGGCAACTGGTGCGGTAATCACGGCATCAGAAGTTCCATTGGAATTTGAAGCCACAATACTGAAGGGATAACTGCTTCCATTCTTAAGGCCAGTAAAGGTTATAGGAGATGACATTCCACTTATCACTTGATCTGTTTTGAGATTTCTAACCGAATAACTAGTTATCTGTGCAGATCGGGCATTTGCTGGTGGGTCGAAGGTAACAATGACAGCGCTATCGGAGATCAGTGCTGCTGCATTTCGCACCACTTGCGGAATTCCAACAGCAACACCCACAGGAGGCTTACGGCGCATATCTTCCATCATGGCAAGTAATAGTGGGCCAGGTTCGCGGAAGATTTCACCCGCATCAAGATTAGGCGTCATGATGCGATTTAGTTCAGATTTTGAATATGTTGCTTCATCTAAATGGCTGACAGAAGATCCTTCTTCATATCGCGCAGGTGTATAAAGAAGTGGTTTCACACCGCCGTTGGCTGCTATTCCAAGGGCGCCAGACCACACAAGATTTGATGTCAGTGCTTTGCCGAGTTCAAGTGATGGAGATGGAAGGTCGGCAAGTCTTCGACCATCTGGCAACTGTGCATATGCATCATATGGTGTGGGTTGCTCAATAGTTCCGTACCCAAAGAAATTATCGTAGGAATCTGTTGAGAGAAAACCTAGGCCATGTCCCATTTCATGCAAGAAGACAGATTGGAGGTCGTATTCATTAATACGCGGAGCCCCGTCGTTGCGAGTATTCCAACCTGCAGTTGAATTCACTTGGATAACCATTTCTGGGTTATCAGAATCTAAATCTTTGCCAGCAAGAGCATTTGCAAGAGCCGATGGATACCAAAGACTGGGGTCAGGTGCACCATCAAAGCCGGAATAGTAATTTCCTGGTCGGGCACTCCCCAGAACACCGTTGGCTGCAACACGATTCCAGGTTGCCTCGATAGTAATTGGAACACTCGACTTAAAGTTAGCACCCCATACATCTACCGCTGCTTGGAAATCTTTCTTCGCCCATTCTGGAAAATTCTGATAGGTAACGAAAAACTTAGATTTCTGTTCTAAATAAGCAACCTTTGGCGCACGGGTTTGCGTCTTTGCTACAGATGGACCGGCATAGATAAATCCCCAGGTAGTAGCTGGTGCGACCTTGAAATTATTAAGAGCATATGACTGGACTGGAGAGAGGAGGGAAAGTGCAAGAGTGAAGATTGTGAGAGCGCTGCCAGCTCTTCGTTTCATGCCTCTCATAGCGCCCAACGCTATCAGGATGCGAGAATGCAGTCATGGTCACAGTCACGGTTTATTCACGCCAAGGCTGTCATCTCTGTGAAATTGCTGAGAAAACACTTGAAGATTTGCGAAAAGAGTTAGCCTTTACTTTGGAAACACTTTATATCGATGGTAACGCCGAGCTTGAAAAACTATACGGAACAGAAGTACCGGTCATTCATATCAATGGCGAACACCACGATTTCTACAAAGTAGATCCGGTGAGATTTAGAACTTGCCTTGAAAAATATCGTCAGCATCAATAATTCGGTATGAGTAACCTTGCTCCGCTAAGAAACGTTGGCGGTTTTGAGCAAAGTCTTGATCAATAGTATCTCGTGAAACCACTGAATAAAAAATTGCCCCACGACCATCTGCCTTAGGTCGCAAAATTCGTCCTAAACGTTGTGCTTCCTCTTGGCGAGAGCCGAAGGCTCCCGAAACTTGAATAGCAATTGTTGCCTCTGGTAGATCAACAGAGAAGTTTGCGACCTTTGAGACAACAAGGCAGGTAATTTCACCAGTGCGAAATGCTGCAAATAAACGTTCGCGTTCTTTCTGCGAAGTCTCACCTTTAATTACCGGAACTCCAAGAGTTTCGGATAAATCATCGAGCTGATCAAGATATTGACCAATGACAAGAATCTGCTCGTTGGCATGGTGAGCCACAATCTCTTCGACAACATTTCGCTTGGTGCGAGTAGTTGCGCAATATCGGTAACGTTCTTCTGGTTCAGCAGTTGCATAAGCAAGACGCTCGGCTTCGGTGAGATTTACTCGCACCTCAATACATTCTGCTGGTGCGATATATCCCTGCGCTTCAATCTCTTTCCAAGGAACATCAAAACGCTTAGGACCGATGAGTGAGAAGACTTCACCCTCCATGCCATCTTCACGAACAAGAGTTGCAGTCAGGCCTAACCGTCTGCGAGATTGAATATCGGCTGTGAAGCGAAAGATTGGCGCAGGAAGTAGATGCACTTCGTCATAGATGATCAGCCCCCAATCGTGAGTATCAAAGAGATCAAGATGGGCATAGACGCCGTTCTTCTTCTTTGTCATCACCTGGTAGGTGGCAATTGTTACCGGGCGAATCTCTTTCTTTGAGCCAGAGTATTCACCAATCTCATCATCATTAAGCGTTGTGCGCTTAAGTAATTCAGAACGCCACTGACGGGCGGCAATGGTGTTGGTGACAAGAATAAGAGTTGTCGCCTTCGCATGTGCCATTGCGGCAGCGCCCACAATTGTCTTTCCAGCTCCACACGGAAGAACTACAACACCTGAGCCACCATGCCAGAATCCTTCGGCGGCATGCTCCTGGTATTGGCGAATCTTCCAGCCATCTTGCTTGAGCGCAATCTCATGTGCTTGGCCATCGACATAGCCGGCAAAATCTTCAGCTGGCCAGCCAAGGCGTAGAAGTGATTGCTTAATCTGACCGCGTTGGCTGGGGTGAACGGCAATTGTTTCATTATCAATTCTTATGCCCAGTAGCGGAGCAATCTTCTTCGCACGAATTACCTCTTCCAGCACTCCAACGTCAGTGGTGGCAAGGATAAGTCCATGAACGGGGTCAGCTTCTAATCGCAGACGACCATAGCGAGACATCGTTTCAGCAACATCAACAAGTAGTGAATGAGGAACCGCATAGCGTGAATACTTAATCAGAGTATCAATTACTAGCTCTGCATCATGTCCGGCGGCGCGTGCATTCCAGAGTCCAAGATTGGTTAAGCGATAGGTGTGAATATGTTCAGGGGAACGCTCTAACTCTGCAAAGGGTGCAATTGCGCGTCTGCATTCAGTGGAAAGTATGTGATCAACATCCAAAAGAAGTGTTTTATCGCTCTGAACGATTAATGGGCCATCGCTCATGAAAGCAAATCCTTAATAAAAGCATGGAGGAAATCACTGCGGGGTTGCATCGAAGAGATACTGACCCATTCATGTGGTGCATGTGCTCCGCCACCGACGGCGCCAAGTCCATCTAGAACTTGCGCACCAGCTGCTGCAGCAAAGTTTCCATCACTTGCACCGCCTACTTCTGCCGAACCTAAGGCAGGCATTCCCATTGCTGCCGCAACTTTCTCGGCTCGCTCGTAGAGTGCTTTGGTAGAAGTGGGTTGTAGTGGGGGACGATTAAGGCCGCCAGTAACTTCAATGCGAGCGTTGGGATTTTCGGCAACGAGCGAGCGAATCTCACGATCAACTCTTTCCAGTTCTGATTGTGAAAATGAGCGGGCATCAATATCAAGTGTCGCTAAATCAGGAACGGTATTTGTGGTATTTCCTGAATTGAGCAGGGTTGGCACAACAGTCGTTCCGTGCTCAGTATTTTCCAGAGCGGAAAGCTTAAGAATTATGTGAGCAATCTCAGTAGTGGAGTTCACTCCCTTTTCAGGTTCGAGGCCAGCGTGAGATGCCAGGCCATGGACTGCAATCTGATACATCGCAGTTCCTTTCCGACCTGTCTTCACCTTTCCATCGAGTGATGCTTCCAGGACCAAGACTGCTTTCGCCTTGGATGAGACTTCTTTAATCAAAGCTTTAGAGCAATGACTTCCGGTCTCTTCATCGGTAGTTGCAATGAGGGCAACAGATCCTTTAATACCCTTAAGGGCATAGAGTGCTTGAATAAATCCGGCCTTCATATCAAATGTGCCCGGCCCGCGCAGAACATCGCCCTTGATTTCCCAGATAGGTTGGTAGGAACCAATCGGCCAGACGGTGTCGAGGTGAGCAAGAATGACTACATCAGGTGATTCTGCGCCCCACCAAAAAACAGGTCGACCTTCAATTTCTTTTATCTGTGCCGGAACACCGAGTACGCGTGTGGCAATATCACTTGCGAGAGTGACAACCGACCGACATGCACCGAGATCATCGCTGGGTGATTCACAGCGAACAAGTGCTTCTAGGGCGGCCAACATAGGCTCAAGTCTGCCGTATTGGGCCACCTTCTCGCTTGTCATAGCGCAGCCACCCCCGTAATTCGAGCAATTCTAAAGGTCTGCACTTCACCGGTGGCGTGATCTCGCGCGACAAGTGAGCCGGCAGCGAGTTTGAGCGGATCAATAATGCGGTGAGAAACGAGCCCATTGTTATCGGCATAGCCAATAGAGAGCGATGTTGAAGGTTGATTCTGCAAGTAATCACTTAAGAGCTCGAGGGTTTCATTTGCAGTTGTGCGTGGAAGTGAACCCAGTGCCTCTGTTGCAATGTTGCGCATGGTGCTCTGCTTACGACTTGATTTCTCACCGGTGCGAAGCGCTCGCAAAGCTCCTTGAATATGAATTTCATCGGGGCGATCAATTTCACCGATAATCCTCGGTGGTCGCGCTTTGCTTTGGGCACGTTGAATTCGCGGACCACTCAAAAGAAGACCTCGAGAATCTTCTGCTGCAGGCAAGTAGCCACAACTGCGCAAGACATTCATCGCCTCTGCCGCATCGTGGCCACAAATAAGTACCTCAGGTGCAATCTTGCGCAGACCCAAGATCTCAAGTCGCTTATCTCCCATGATTTGGGTAATGAGAGCTGAATCTTCGCAACGTATAAATGAAGCGGTATTTCCCACACGCAATTTCCCGTGCTTTTTTGCAACATCTACAATTAAGTACTCGAGCGGTTGTGGCATTGGAGTCTTAGAAGTCTTGGCTAGGAATTTAGTAATTTCTTCACCAGTGCGTCCATGATCGAGTCCTCTGCGAATCGAGCTTTCCGAGAATCGATAGACAGTTGCACCACCCCGTGATTCCACATCTGCAATCAGGGCTAAATCTTGCGCTACTTCATGTTCTAGTGGTCCTGGTGCGATTGCGGTGTTATCACTCTGAATAAGTATGTGATCAACAGGCTGTGGCAGATCTGAATTAATTGATTCATTGTCGCCACCCTGCAAGAAATCAATACCGTATGCGGAGATAACTCCTTGGCCGGTAATTCCCAGCCATTCGGCTTCGCGCAGCGTCCATGTCACGTAATCGAGTTGCAGCCCACCAGAGCGCTTACTCGGTGCCAGCCACTGCGCAGATTGATGTAGTGAATCTAAATCTGGAGCGATAGCAGAATTTTCATTGAGTAGTTGCAGAACTAATCGTCTGGTAGCCGCAGCCATTGAACGATCTAACTCGGGCCCTAGTGGTGCAACATTCTTCTGTCCCTCTTTGCCAACAAGTCCTGACATTCGCGATGAGATATACCAAGCAGATGCCAGTGATTGCCAACGCACAGAAACACTCTGGGTAAGCCAGATATCAAATTGGTGAGTAGGCAATATTTTGTCATCCGGATCAATTGTGAGCAGCCCTGCTAGATATGAAACTTCTGCAACAAATGCCGCACACGTTTCATCGACACCTAGATGAGCCGATAGCTCCTTTAGTTCGCGCACACCTAAACCACCCGAACGAAGGGCTGTGGCAGGCTCTTGCGCCCAAAAGTTCAATACTTCTTCTGTCCAGCGAAGGAAGGTGGTGATATTTGAAATCGCAGCTAGTTGCACATTACGCAGATCACGCGCTGTGCCAGTAACTGATGGCTGAACGTATTCAAGTTGGCGATGAACTTTATTTCCACGCAAGTACAGCGCTACTTCTCGCGGCATCACAACAGTTTGTTGATTAAATGCAATCAGAAACTTTTCATCTAGTAACCACTGAACACCAGCAGACGGCTTCTTGAGATCACTGATCGCACCGCGTGGTGGTCCCCAGAACATGGCATCAAGAACTTTTTTCGCTGCATCAGGTGCTTCTTCTAATTTCTTTAACTTAAGAGTTCCAAGAGATGCGGGGCCGAGCCCAGCAATTTCATTTCCGAGCACTTCCCGCAGCGTTGATGGCACCCGAAGGCCGTCTTTATCCTGATAGATCAGACCTCGTTCAATCAGTCCAGGCAGAACAAAGAGGGCAGACTTTTCTGTGACCGAAGCAATTTCCTTTTCGGTAAATGGTTCATTCATCACGGCACACGCTTCAAGGACCTGCAGCTGCCATTTATTGAGGGCCTCAACTGCGCGAGCAAGACTGGGTGCAGAAGATGCGCGCACTGCCAGGCTTGCGATATCTGGTGGAACCGGAGTGATCAGATCAGGGCGATATGAAAATATGGCGATGAACGCGGCATCATCGAGTGCGCGTAGGTAATCGGCGTAAGAACGAATTTCCATAACCTGCCAACGATAGCCGTTAGTGCCGTTGATGTGCCAATCGGGTTAGCGTTTGCGAGGAGAGAGCAGGGTTGCCAGGGCAGCAATTCTGCTGACAGCCGGCCCAAGTAAACGGTTGACGAATCGAGCTCTACGAAAATCGTGAATTGGCCAACCTTCAGCAAGTGCGCGAATACGAAGAATCGCATCAGGATTTATTGCACAAGGGTGGCCAACGGCTTGCAACAAGGGAATATCGTTGTGGCTATCTGAGTATGAATAGCAATCTTGGAGGATAAATCCATGTTCGTTTGAAAGTCTTTGTATTGCTTTTGCTTTTTCTATTCCGTGCAGAAGTTTTCCCTCTAATTCACCGGTATAAATACCATTTTTAATACTTGCCTTACTGCCAAGTGCTCCTGTTAATCCGAGGCGTTGGGCAATGATGTCTGCCATATCTTGAGGTGCTGCTGTTACCAACCAAACTTCTTCACCGCGATCAAGATGAGATTTTGCAATCTCAAATGTTCCTTGCCATAATTTTGGTGAGACGAATTCATCATAAATCTCTTCCCCGACTTTTTTAATCTCTTCAACTTTATGGCCACCGATAAAATCAGTTGCCGCATTTTGAAATTTTTCAATTACTTCCTTCTTCTCCGTACCCGTCATGCGAAAACGTAGGTTGGCGACGACAAATCGAGAGATATCGGCTTTTGTGAAGAAGCCGCGCTGGTACATGCCTCGTCCGAGAAAGTAGAGGGTGGACCCTCGCACGAGGGTGTTATCTACATCGAAAAAGGCGGCTCGATTTGCTGTGAGTGCCATGTCACTACCCTAGCGATACGCGGTAGAAATAGACGCTTTATGATTAGGGGCATGAGTTCGATTGTTCACGTTATCCGTCATGGTGAAGTGGAGAATCCTGAAAAAATTCTCTATGGCCGCCAACCCGGATGGCGACTGTCACAGCGCGGGCAAGAGATGGCGCAGGTGATTGGCGATTGGTCCAAGTCAATTGATCTCGGTGCACTACATGCCTCACCCTTACAACGTGCGCAAGAAACAGCGGCACCAATTGCGCGGGCACACTCACTTGATATCACCACAGATGAAAAGTTAATTGAAGCTGCCAATATATTTGAAGGTAAGAAATTCGAACTTGGTAGTGGGGTTCTTAGGCACCCATCATCGTGGAAGCATCTGGTTAATCCCTGGAAACCATCATGGGGTGAACCGTATGAAGAGCAAATTTCACGGATGTTAGCTGCTGTTTTTCAAGCACGAGATGCTGCCCAAGGTAAGGATGCAATAGTTGTCTCACATCAACTACCCATATGGATTCTAAGAAGTGCTATTGAGGGGCGAAGACTGATTCATGACCCACGCAAGCGCCAGTGCACATTGGCATCGGTCACCAGCGTTCACTTTGATAACGAGGGAATGATTTCTGGAACGTCCTACTCTGAACCAGCAAAGCTTCTGTTGCGAGAGAAATAAGATATGAAAAAACTGATTCTAGCAATTGTGGCGCTCCTGGCGCTGGTGGGGTGCAGCAATGGTGGTGCATCGAAAGCGGAAGAGAGCTACATCTCTGGCGATGGGGCAGTTACATATATCAAGTCCGGTGATCGGATACCTGCTCCGGCAATTTCAGGAATGACCTTACTGGGAACCAATTACACGTATTCAGTGGGTAAAGTCGGCATCATTAATGTGTGGGCCTCTTGGTGCTCACCATGTAGAGCTGAAGAGCCAGCACTATCCGCTCTTGCGACTATGTACCCGGATATTGAATTCATTGGGATATTAACGCGTGATAATCCGGTAAATGCCGAAGCATTTGTGCGAAAGCGCAAAGTTCCATATCCAACTTTGATTGATGACGCAGTACTCATTGGATTCCGAGGGTCTCTACCCGCTAATGCAATTCCTTCAACAGTTCTCATTGATAAGCAGGGAAATGTTGCTGCCCGCATCTCCGGTGCAGTCACAGTCTCATCCTTGAGAGATTTGATCGAGAAGGTATTGGCAGAATGACCGATTTCATTGTTGACCAGATTATGAGCGGTTTTTTGCTGACAGCCTTGCCACTAGCAATATTGGCAGGCGTGGTCTCGTTTTTATCTCCGTGCGTTCTACCTCTTGTGCCTGGCTACCTTGCTTTCGCTGCCGGCTTCTCGAAATCTCGTGGAAAAGTCTTTCTCGGCTCACTCCTATTCGTAGCTGGGTTTAGCGCGCTCTTCATCTCATACGGTCTTCTCTTTGGCGCACTTGGTTCTCGCGTTGCAACAAATGAAGAGCTGATTACCCGGGTACTTGGCATATTTACCATTCTGATGGGGCTCATTTTTCTTGGCTTATTTCCTATGATGCCAACAGTAAAACCAAAGATTTCAACTACCGGTGGTCTTGTTGGTGCACCACTGCTCGGATTCCTCTTCGGTGTTGGCTGGACGCCATGCATTGGTCCAGCCTTAGCAACAGTGCAGACCTTAGCTTTTCAAGAGTCAAGTGCGATGCGCGGTGCGATTCTTTCCCTGGGATATTGCATTGGCCTGGGAATTCCATTTATTGCGACCGGTCTCTACTTAGACAAGTCAGAATCTTTCCGTAAGTTCTTAATTAGAAGAGGTGACTTGATTACAAAGTTTGGTGGCTCTCTTCTTATTGTGATTGGCGTTCTGCAACTCTTGGGATTCTGGTCAGATCTCATGATTTCGTTACGGTCACTTATCTCAGATTTTAGCCCGGTGATCTAATGACAGAACAGCGAGAATTGCCAGAGTTAGGCTTTGTGGCTCTATCTAGATATGCATGGCGACAGCTGACGAGCATGCGCACCGCGCTAATTCTTCTCATGCTGATGGGAGTAGCGGCAATACCTGGCTCATTAATTCCACAAAGACCAATAAACCCAATGGCTGTCCGTGATTTCTTTAGTAGCAATCCCGAGCTCGCGCGTTGGTATGACCGAGCATCACTTTTTGAGGTCTATGCCTCGCCATGGTTTAGCGCAATTTACATACTTCTCTTTATTTCACTAATTGGTTGTGTACTTCCACGTACCGTTGAACATTACAAAGCGATGCTGGCAAAACCTCCTGCTACCCCTAAGAATTTAGCTCGACTTGCGCATTATCAGGACTTTGATTCTTCGCCGCTAGCACTTGAGCGAGCAGGCATCTGGTTTACAAAAAACCGATTTAGAGTGCGAGTTGAAGAAAATTCGCTCTCAGCAGAGAAAGGTTATCTGCGAGAAACTGGAAATCTACTTTTTCATCTATCTCTTATCTTAGTTCTAGTAGGAGTCAGCTTCGGCTCCCTCTTCGGCATGAATGGTTATGCCATTGTGAACGTGGGAGAACGATTTATCAATGTGCCAACAACGTATGACTCGCTCTCATTTGGAAAACTTAAAACCGACAATTCTTTGCAACCTTTTCAAATCAATGTTGATAAATTTGATGCCAAATATGATCCAAGGACAAGTGCCCCACTTGATTACACAGCGTGGGTGACAGTTGTATATGAGGGCAAGACCAGCAAGAAAGTTGTAAAAGTTAATAAGCCACTCACCTTCGGCAGCACGCGCGTCTACCTGCAAGCTAATGGATATAGTCCTGTTGTTACGGTGCGTGATAACAGTAAGAACGTCGTGCTCCAAGGCCCTGTTCCACTTCTACCTCAAGATGGGAATCTGCGATCCATTGGTGCCATCAAAGTTCCTGACGCCGATCCATCTATTGGCTTCGTAGTTTCCTTTGTCCCCACCAATGCCCGAACAACTTCACAGGGTGCGATATCTATTTACCCAGAATTGCTTGATCCGAAACTTCTCTTCTCTATTTGGCAGGGAGATCTTGGATTGGACTCGGGCGTACCTACATCGGTCTACAAGATTGATACAGAAAAATTGACTCAGATTGGACTGGGCTCGGTAAAGCCAGGTGACACATTTAACTATTCCAGTGGTTCTATCACGCTAGAAACAGTTATTCCATGGGTCAATCTGCAGGTAGTGCAAGATCCTGGAAAGAGTTATGCGCTCATCGGCGCTATTCTTGCCATCGCCGGACTACTTACTTCCCTTTACGGTCGTCGTCGCAGGATCTGGATTCGCGTGACAGATAGTGGAGTTGAAGTTGCAGGGCTGGCAAAAAATAGTGCGCCTGGTTTGGAAGTAGAAGTAAATAAATTTGTTTCATTTGTTAAAGGAGGGCAGTAATGCAGACTACGTGGGCCTATATCTCTAACTATTGCGTGTACTCAGCTATGGCTGTCTTTGCCCTCTCGTTTATTGCTCACGCCTTTGAAACTGCATTTGCTGTGCGTACACCGGAGAGCTCAGTTTCAACAGAGGGAAATCTCCTTGTGAAGACTCTTGACTACAAGCGAACTGAAAAAACAGCACGCATTGCCACCGCGCTAATGATTTTGGGGTTCTTACTTTTACTGGCGGGCGTTATAGCTCGTGGGATCTCCGCCGAGCATGTTCCATGGGGAAATATGTATGAGTTCTCAATCACCGGAGCACTTGCATTTACCGGTGCTTACTTAATTGCGCTTCGAAAGTATGACCTTCGCTGGCTTGGACTATTTATCTCAATTTCAGCGTTGCTGACTCTCGGTACCGCAATCACATTGCTCTATCGCGATAGCGCACCTCTTGTGCCCGCCTTACAGTCGACCTGGCTTGTTATCCATGTAATTGCAGCAATTATTTCCGGTGGAGTCTTCCTACTCGCAAACGTTGTTGCAGGTGCGTATCTATATCTTGAAAGAGTTGAAGAGAGAGGCGCACGGCCAGCATGGCTGCAACGAGTACCAAGCCTTGAAGTACTGGATCAACTTTCCTATCGCCTGGTTGCATTTGTATTTCCACTCTGGACTTTTTCCGTAATTGCCGGCGCCATCTGGGCAGAGAGTGCATGGGGACGTTACTGGGGTTGGGATCCAAAGGAAACGTGGGCATTTATTACTTGGGTTGCATATGCCGCTTACTTACATGCGCGTGTAACTGTCGGCTGGCGCGGACGCCGAGCTGCCTGGCTCTGTATTTTTGCCGGCTCTACATTCTTATTTAATTACGTATATGTCAATGTGTGGGGAACCGGAAAACACACTTACTCTGGACTGTAGTAGTTTCTATATTCTGCGCAAGAAATCTGGGTCATCATCAGGAGGCAAGATTTTCTTCTGTGGCTTTCGCTTAGGCAGGTTCTTCAATGGATTTCTTCCAATAACCAAATAGGCAATCGGACCAAAAATTCCAGTCAAGAGAATAATGATTAACCAGCCCCACTTAGGCAACTTCTGAATTTGAGTTTCATCTCGCCGGGCACAATCAATAAAGGTGTAGAGAGTCAGTGCCACCGATAAAATCAGTAAGAGACCTGTCAATTTAATCATGCTCCAATTGTAATCACCTAGAGTGCTAACGAGCCAGCAAAGGTTATCGCAAAGAGAAGTTGTAACTTACCTGTGCTCCCCAGAAGTGGAATTAGCTGGCTCCCGGTGGCTCCCTGTAGCACTTTTTTAGATATGAAATACGTCATAGGACCGGTGACGAGAGTTAAGAGCACCCAGATATGTCCGGTCAGGGCAGCAAAGATGTAGGCAGAAACCAGCAAGAGTACAAAAAATACTCTTGAACCGCGATCACCTAAGCGCACCGCAAGTGTTCGCTTTCCAGCTAGCTCATCTTGTGCGCGGTCGCGAATATTATTGATTGCAAGTAGAGCACATGAGAGCGAGCCCATGGGAACGGAAGCGGCAAATGAAACCCAGTTAATTTCTAGGGTCTGCACGTAATAACTTCCCATTGTTGCAACAACTCCGAAGAAGATAAAAACCGACATCTCACCTAAACCTTTATAACCATATGGATTGCTTCCACCGGTATAACCCCAAGCAGCAGCAATTGCTGTGACCCCCAGAAGAATGACCCACCACGATGACAGCGCTGCCAAAGCAATACCGGCGATAGATGCGGCTGCAAATGCGAGGATTGCGGCACGTTTAACTGATTCAGCCGGCGCTAAACCTGATGCAGTTAAACGAACGGGGCCAATTCGATTGTCATCTGTTCCACGAATGCCATCTGAATAATCATTTGAGTAATTAACAGCAATTTGAAGGCAGAGGCTGACAATCAGTGCGAGAAGTGCTTGAACAGGTTTGAAATCTGTGCCAGCTAAGACTGTAGCAACTAGAACAGGGGCGATAGCTGCGGGTAGTGTGCGCGGACGGGCACCTTGAATCCAGATATTAATGATTCTCCTCCAGATGCAACTCGACTAACTTCTTGCGATCAACCTTACCGATACCAATCAAGGGTAATTCGGGAAGCGAAAGAAATCCTCTTGGTTTTGCCTCCGGACCAAATTCTTCAACTAAAAATTCTGTAATTTCTTTCTCATTGGCTGTCACATCACCGGCAATAGCAAGATGTAGCGCATCGCCCCATTCAGAATTTTTCACTCCGAAAGCGGCTAAGGTAAGTGCTGGATATCTGTTCTGTAGAAAGCGCTCAACAGCGCTGATGGAGATGTTTACCCCACCACAGATAAGAACGTCATCGACTCTACCTTCAACAATAAGTCTGCCATTTTCTATCTTTCCGAAATCAGAAGTGAAGAACCACCCATCGCGCATTTCTTTCTTCCAAAGTGACTCAGCACCGATGTAGCTGGTTGCAAGCACTGATCCTTTAATTGCAATTCGGTTTTCCTCAACGATTTTTACTTCAACTCCAGGTAGCACTTGACCGTTATAGATGCAGCCTCCGCACGTTTCAGTCATCCCGTAAGTAGAAACAATGTTGATGTCGGCAGCAGTAGCTTCTTTTCTAAGTGCATCAGATAAAGCGGCGCCACCCACAAGAACTGCTTTTGCATCTACTAAATGCTTCATCAGATTGGAATCACCGTTAAGTGCGCGAAACAAGTGCGTGGGAACAATTGCCGTGAAATCTACTTGTGGATATGGCCCTTGATGTTTGCGCAGATCAACAGGTTCAGTTCCGAGTTCGAGGCAGCGGATCAGCACATTAATGCCTGCGATATGAGTTGCCGGCAGTAACAGCGACCAGGTATCACCGGGGGATGCAGCTAAAAATTTATTTGACCCTTGAGCAGAAGCAACAAGTGCTGCGGCCGAGAGCCCGACCTCTTTTGCTACCCCGGAACTTCCGGTGGTAGCAACTACAAGGCTGATTTCGCCACCGACAATTCTGGTAGCGCTCTGCCCAAGAGATAGTGCTGGGCCCTGTGATGCCAAAGCTTCTGCCAGGCGCGACATTAACTCGCGCACACTCCACTCGGGATTGGCTGCGAGAAGTTCTCGTTGTGCGTTCTGCTCCATTGCCCGCGTAGGCTATCGCTCGTAGACCAGATGGAGGAATCGTGAGCAAGCCTATTAAGCGTGATTTTGGTGACCGGACTATCCCTGCCTGGGCAACTGGCCCTGGTGGCGAGGCATTTACCGATATCAAATATCAAGTTGCCGATGGCATTGCAAAAATCACGATCAACCGCCCAGAAGTGCGAAACGCATTTCGCCCGCAAACAATAATTGAATTAAAGTCAGCTTTTGATTTAGCGCGCGATAACTCTGAAGTTGGAGTCATCATTCTTACAGGTCAAGGCGATGAAGCTTTCTGTTCCGGCGGAGATATAAGTGTTCGTGGAGATGATGGTTATCTCGGGGATGATTCACTTTCTCAACAAGGAGTGGGTCGACTCAATGTTTTAGATTTGCAAGTACAAATTCGTAGAACTCCAAAACCAGTCATTGCCATGATTGCAGGTTGGGCAATTGGTGGCGGTCACGTACTACACGTTGTCTGCGATCTCTCAATCGCAGCCGATAATGCAAAGTTTGGTCAGACCGGACCTATGGTTGGTTCATTCGATGGTGGTTATGGTTCTGGTTTATTGGCTGCAAGTGTGGGACAGAAGAAAGCTCGCGAAATTTGGTTTCTTACCCGTCAATACGATGCCCAAGAGGCGCTATCAATGGGGCTGGTTAACACTGTTGTTCCACTCAAAGAATTGGAAGCTGAAACAGTTTCCTGGTGTCGTGAGATGCTGCAAAATTCACCGATGGCACTGCGCCTGATTAAGGCATCTATGAATGCTGCCGATGATGGACTTGCGGGAGTTCAACAACTTGCTGGCGATGCAACACTGCTCTTTTATTTATCACAAGAAGGACAAGAAGGCCGCGATGCCTATAAGGAGAAGCGCAAACCTGACTTCGGAAAGTTCCCTAAGCGTCCGTAACGATATGGATCAAAGCCTGCTCGACACCATGCGCGTAGTTGCGCTGCCTATGAAGACAAACTTTCGTGGCATCAACGTTCGAGAAGTTGCACTCTTTAAAGGTGAATTCGGCTGGGGAGAGTTCTCACCATTTCTTGAGTACAGTCACGCGGAATCAGCACCTTGGTTAATGAGTGCAATTGAGGCAGCAACAAAGCCTCGCCCCAAGCTCTATCGCACTTCGGTCAAGGTCAACGGCACTATTCCAGCGCTCAATGATCCTAAAGATATCGAAGGCATCGTAAATTCTTTTCCTGGGGTAAATACCTTTAAGGTAAAAGTTGGCGATAACTTAAGTGAAGATATTGCTCGCCTTGCCGAAGTCAGAGCCCTGCGCCCAGAAGCGAAGCTACGTATCGATGTCAATGGGAATTGGTCGGTAGGTGAAGCAATTACCAATCTTCGTGAAATCTATGAAAACATTGGTGCACTTGAATATGTAGAGCAACCATGTGCCACAGTCGAAGAGCTATGCGAATTAAAAGAAAAATTGCACGTCAATATCCCTATCGCCGGCGATGAAGTTCTACGCAAAGCCCGCGATCCATTTGCTATCAACCTTACGGGCGCGGTTGATATCTTGATGCTCAAAGTGCAACCGTTAGGTGGCATAGTGCGAGCACATAAGTTGGCCGAACATCACAAGCTGCCAGTCGTATTATCAAGTGCGCTGGAGAGTGCGGTCGGCATTAATTACGGATTAAACCTGGCTGCATCATTTCCAGAGCTGAACTTTGACTGTGGATTAGGTACTGGCTCATTACTAGCTGCAAATGTTGCTGAGTTGCCAATCATTGATGGCCAGATTCACCTCAAAGAATTTGAGCCAGAATTCAGCGGTCACGAAGTGGCACCAGAACGTTATGAATGGTGGAAGAATCGGGTCATGAAGACTGCCGAGCTCTTGTGATGAACTCTTCAACTCAATTAGCTCGTGTGATTGTTCGCCAAATTCTTGAAGCTGGTGTGAAAGATGTTGTCATTTCACCGGGTTCACGCAACGCTCCACTTTCTCTCGCTTTTTATCAAGCGAGCAAGAAGGATTTAATTAATCTTCATGTGCGCATCGATGAGCGCACTGCCGCCTTCTTCGCACTCGGTATAGCAAAGGCATCAGGGCTACCGGTGCCAATCCTGTGCACCAGTGGAACAGCGGTAGCTAATTACCACCCAGCAGTTCTTGAAGCATCACACACAAATACTCCACTGCTAGTGCTCACAGCTGATCGGCCTGCAGCACTACGTAGAACCGGTGCCAATCAAACAACGGAGCAAGCCCGCATCTTTGGCAAAGCGGTTCGCTACTTTGCCGATGTATCAGGTTCTGCCTATCCCATGGAACTTCCTTTTAATTCATTGCACAGTGGCCCAGTTCATTTGAATATTCAATTCGAAGAACCACTCGTTGGAGACGCTGATGGTTCTTGGCTTGATGCATTGAAGATCTCTCCTCCTACTGTCTTTGACCGCAAGTCACCTGGAACTTTTTACACCAAGTCCACCCGCGGAATACTTGTTATCGGACACGATCGTGGTGGCTTAAGCGCCGAATCAGTTCTTGCCTTTTCGAAAGAACTTGGCTGGCCAGTTATCTCCGAAGACCCGCTCACCTTCGAAGGCGCTATTTCACATACCAGCGTCTTCTTGACCTCAAATACAATTTCTGAAGATCTCACACCTGACACAGTTGTCGTAGTTGGTCGCACAACTCTTTCCCGCTCAATTAACGCACTCATTGCACGTGCAAGAAAAGTTATTGTGATTGATCCGCGTTTAGCTACCGTTGATTCTGATCGAAGTGCTTCACAGAAATTTACCCAGCTACCAGCTGTCGAAGTGCAAATACCGGATGCCGAATATGCCGAGAAGTGGAAGAAGTACTCATTTCGTGCGATGAAGCTGGTTGCTGATATTTCAACCTGGTCGGAGCAACTTGTTGCACGCGAAATCGGTTCCGCAATTCCTGAAGGTACTTCGCTCTTTATTTCTTCTTCTCGCCCCATCCGCGACATTGAGGGATTTGCAGTTGCGCGTGCTGGCGTTGAAACCTTTGCTAACCGTGGCCTTGCCGGCATTGATGGCAATATCTCAACCGCCCTCGGTATCGCCTCACAGCGTAAAGCGACTATTGCCGTTCTGGGTGATCTTGGTTTTCTTCACGATCTCACTGGATTGATTCAGCAGGAGAAGATCAACCTCAAGATTTTTGTTGTTAACAATGATGGAGGTGGAATTTTCTCCACTTTAAGCCAGCGTGGGGTTGCTGGTTTTGAAGATGTATTTGGAACTCCGCATGGCCTAGCTATCCCAGCAATTGCTAGTGCGATGGGAGTCACCGCAAAAGAGATCGATAACCAAGCTCAGTTGATATCGGAGATTGCTGCACCTGTGCAGGGACTGAGTGTTGTTGTTATCAATGTTCCAGCTAGAGAATCAAATGCGGATTTCTTGCAGGGAATTTACAAGAGCATTTCATCCATGTAGCGCAGAGCGCATCGGAATCATCTTCGCCGCGCTCTCTTCCAGTTCTTTTTCGGGAGTAGAGGCGGCAACTATTCCGCAGCCGGCAAAAATGCGAATACTGCGATCAGTAATCTGACCTGTGCGGAGCGCGATTCCAAGTTCACCATCACCACTTGCATCAATCCAACCCACTGGACCCGCATAGCGCCCACGGTTCATGCCTTCAATTTCATCAATAATGTCGAATGCAATATTACGTGGCGTTCCACATACCGCTGCTGATGGATGTAGAGCTTGCAATAGCGAGAAGGCATCGATGTGTTGTTTTGATTCAATCAATGCGCCCGTAACATCGGTAGCAAGGTGCATGACATTTGCCAAGTGCAGCACATAAGGAGATTCCGGCACATTTGTGGAGGAACAAAATGAATCTAGCGCATTGGCTACTGAACGCACGGCATACTCATGTTCTTCAAGATCCTTTGATGAGCGCGCAAGAGAGGCAGCTAGTGCTAAATCTTTCTCATCTTCACCGGTCTTTGAAATAGTTCCAGCTAACACGCGTGATGTCACCATTCCGCGAGATAGACGCAAGAGCAGTTCAGGAGTTGCCCCCACCAAGCCATCGACGGCAAATGTCCAGGTAGTTGGATATTCGGCGGCAAGAGTTTTAAGTATCGGACGCGGATCAATAGTTGAATCAGATGTTGCAATCAGATCTCGCGCCAGCACTACTTTTTCAACAGCGGTAGTACTCACGCGAGCAACAGCATCTGCCACCCGCTTCATCCACTCAGCCGATGACAGACTTCCGCCGCCGAAGGAAAATGTTGAGGTGCTCAGTGGTGGAGGCGTTTCTGGCAAAGCAGGTTGTGGTTGATCACCAATCCAGGTAACCCAGGAATTTGTGCCTTTCTGCCCCACAACTACCTGCGGAATAACCAATACCGATTCTTCATTTCTATCAAATGAGAACGAGGTAAAGAGAACAGGGCCGGTACCACTGCCGTGCACTGAGTTAGAGACTGAGAATGACTCTAGTTGTTGGTGCCACCACGTGCGAGCTTTTTCGAAGCGATCTTTTCCACTTACCACTGTGCTTGCATGCACGCCCCAACCAACGAGACCTTCACCATTTCGCACCCATGAAATAGGCGCTGTGGCAGGCAATAAATCAAGTAGCGGAAGATGTTCACCAATTCGAACAGTGGTGACCGGAATTAATTGCGGCATCTATTTATTAAGTGTGCGGGAAATTCTGCGCCAGACAAGCGGCAACGAGGTAGCAGTAATTGCAATCTTGATGGCTTCACCGAGAATAAAAGGGGTAAAGCCGGCCGCGATTGTCTTTGACCAAGAGAGATCAAGTGTCTGCTGTAACCACAGTAATCCGAAGGTGAAGATGATTGCATCGCCAAGAAGAAGTGCCGGGAAAGAGGTTCTGAATTTCTGGTCTGCTTTCCGGTCAGCTAAATAACCGAGTACAAGGGATGTCACCAACATTCCAACAAGGTATCCACCGGTTGCGCCAATGAGGCGATCAATTCCGTGATTGGCAGAAGTTGCAGAGGGTGCGAAAATTGGGGCACCAGCAACGCCGGCAAGTAGATAAGTTGCAAAGGTAAGAACTCCTAAGCGAGCGCCATAGGTAGTTCCAATAAGGAGCACAGCAAGTGTTTGCCCGGTGACAGGAACGGGAGAGCCAGGAACCGGAATAGCAATCTGTGCCAAAAGTGCGATGAAAGCTACGCCAGCTGCCACAAAGAGCACTTGGGTAAGTGCTGAGCTACGAGGGAAAACAGTGGCGCGTAGTGATCCTGATTGAATCGACATCGGTAGAGCCTCTCATCTGTCATCAAGTACAAGTTGTGCCCGAAGCCTACCTTCGGGGAGAATATGCTCATGTCACGCGCCAATATGGATAAGAACCCTGATGAAGTGGCAGCGATGTTCGATGGGGTTGCCAAGCGCTATGACATGGTCAATGACCTGCTCAGCTTGGGCCAGACCAAAGCCTGGCGCCGGGCAACGACTAAAATCATTGCCCCAAAAGCGGGGATGAAGATTCTTGATTTAGCCGCCGGGACAGGTTCGAGCTCTGAGCCATTGGCTGCAGCGGGCGCCGATGTGATCCCAGCTGATTTCAGTGAGGGGATGTTGGCCGCGGGCCGTAAAGCTCGCCCGCACCTGGCCTTTACCAAGGCCGATGCCCTCGACCTTCCTTTTAAAGATGGCGAATTTGATCTTGTCACTATCTCTTTTGGTCTTCGAAATACTCAGAACACCCAGCTGGCCCTAGCCGAGATGCTGCGTGTGACAAAGCCCGGTGGCCAATTGGTGGTCTGTGAATTCTCCAGCCCAACCTTTGCCCCCTTTCGCCAGATCTATACCAACTACCTAATGCGGGCACTTCCCTGGGTAGCAAGTCGAAGCTCATCCAATCCTGATGCCTATATCTACCTGGCAGAGTCGATTCGAGCATGGCCGAATCAAGTGGCGCTCGCTGCTCAGATTAGCCAGGCCGGCTGGAGTGGGGTCACCTGGAAGAACCTGACTGGTGGAGTTGTCGCAGTTCACAAGGCATTAAAGGGTTAGGAGTTTGTCGCCTTCGCGTTAACGCTTAGAATTTCATCGTGAGCGCGAACCCGTATATCCCAATTATCGTGATTTTCGCGATTGGCTTTGGCTTTGCCGCCTTCTCGGTCGCAATCGCTGCCGTAACAGGCCCGGCTCGCTATAACCGCGCCAAGCAAATGGCCTATGAATGTGGAATCGAACCTTCTCCACAAGCGCTGCAGGGTGGGCGGTTTCCGGTCAAGTACTTTCTTACCGCGATGCTCTTCATCATCTTTGATATTGAAATAGTTTTCCTTTATCCGTGGGCGGTCGCATTTGATCAACTTGGGCTATTTGGATTAGTTGAAATGGCAATCTTTATTGGCACAGTTTTTGTTGCATATGCATATGTGTGGCGCCGTGGCGGATTGGAATGGGATTAAATCGTGGGACTAGAAGATAAATTACCAAGCGGAGTATTACTTTCCACGGTTGAAGGTCTTGCCGGCTACATGCGCAAGAGTTCACTCTGGCCAGCAACATTTGGTCTTGCATGTTGCGCCATTGAAATGATGGCACTTGGTTCGGCGCCAAAGCATGATATTTCTCGTTTTGGTATGGAACGCTTTTCGGCATCGCCTCGTCAAGCAGATCTGATGATTGTTGCTGGTCGCGTTTCCCAGAAGATGGCGCCCGTGCTGCGCCAGATTTATGATCAAATGACAGCGCCAAAGTGGGTTATTTCCATGGGTGCATGCGCATCCTCTGGTGGAATGTTTAACAACTATGCAATTGTGCAAGGTGTTGATCACGTTGTGCCTGTTGATATTTATCTTCCAGGATGCCCACCGCGTCCAGAACAGTTGATGGATGCAATCATCAAGCTGCACGCACTTATTGGCGATACCAAGCTCGGTCCAAACCGGGAAGCGGTCATTAAAGAGGTAGAACTTGCAGCAATGAATGCCAAGCCAACCATTCAAATGAAGGGTTTGCTCGCCTAAATGACTCAAGAACAGAACGGTATGTTCGGCGCTGCCGGAACGGGAGATACCTCGGGCTACGGCGGACTTGTTCGCACCGCGGTGGCAACTGGTTCCACAGAGCGCCCATATGGCGGATATTTTGACGATGTCGCAGATGATCTTGAGCGTGCATATCCTGATTTTGCCGATGCCATCACTCGCGTTGTCGTAGATCG
>SHUV01000014.1 GCA_009694515.1 Candidatus Planktophila sp.
TCATATTCGGCGCCCACATATCGAGTAGCTCTAGTTTCTCGCCATCGGGATCCAGAATTGCATCGACCAGCGGATGTACGTCATAGACGCGCTTTTTAGATTCAGGTACTAAGTGAGCAAGTGCCACATCTGGCACAGTTGGCGACATCAGACCTTGATTAGAAAAGAGTGAGACTAAATCTTGAATCTCGTTAAAAGCAATATCTTCGGTGGGGGCAATAACGTGAGCAACACCAGAGTTCTTACTATGTGCCTCTGGGCCACCGAGTAGCGCCATATCAACAACATCGCCGGTAACAGATTTAACGACATCGGGACCAGTCACAAAGATGCGACCTTCTGGCGCCAAGACAACAACATCTGTCAGGGCCGGGCCATAAGCACCACCACCTGCTGTGGGGCCAACGACAAGTGATAACTGGGGAATGCGACCACTGGCTGTGACCATCGATTGAAAAACTTCACCGAATGCGTTGAGGGATGCAACGCCGTCACTGAGCCGGGCTCCACCTGAATGCCAGATTCCGATAACGGGAACTTGGGCGCCCATCGCTGCGCGGTATGCCTGCACAATAACTTGCGAGCCCTCAATGCCCAGAGCGCCACCTTTAATGGTGGGATCGGATGCAAATACAACTACTTTATTTCCTTTTACTAAGCCGGTAGCTGCAATCATTCCGCAATCTGTGCGCGGTAGCAGAAATTCAAATGCGCCGTCATCTGTAAGTCTGGCAATACGAGCTTCAGGATCTAGCGAAGTGACTGGGGGTGTCATGGTTATAGATTAGAGCGATTTGAATGCAAGCACTACGTTGTGGCCGCCAAAACCGAAAGAATCATTGAGCGCTGCGATATCTCCGGCCGGAAGGGCGCGAGGCGTGTCGCGCACAACATCGACTGTCACAGCTGGGTCTAAGTTCTCGATATTAATTGTTGGGGGAGCAAGGCGTTCTTGCAATGCTTTGACGATAAATACAGATTCAATTGCGCCAGCGCCACCCAGTAAGTGGCCAGTCATTGATTTTGTTGCAGAAACTGCAACGTGGTCAGCATCGGCGCCTAACGCTTTGCGAAGTGCGTTTGCTTCGGCCACATCTCCTGCTGGAGTAGATGTTGCGTGAGCGTTTAAGTGAACAATATCTTTTGTAGAAAGGCCTGAGTTGGCTAGCGCAAATTTAATTGCCCGTTGCACTCCGCCGCCATCAGGATCAGGTGCGGCGATGTGATAACCATCGGATGTGAGGCCTTGCCCGGCAATCTCGCAATAAATCTTTGCCCCGCGTGCTTTAGCGCATTCGTATTCCTCAAGAATTAGTACGCCGCCACCTTCACCTAGAACAAAGCCATCTCGATCAATGTCATAGGGGCGAGAAGCCGCAGCTGGATTCTCATTACGTGTGGAGAGCGCTTTCATCTGACCAAAGGCAGCCATGGGTAGTTGATGAATAGCAGCTTCAACGCCGCCAGCAACAATAATGTCGGCGCGATTACTCTTAATCATTTCGTAGGCGTATCCGATTGCTTCCGCACCTGATGCACAAGCACTTACCGGAGTGTGTACGCCAGCTTTTGCTTGAAGTTCCAGACCAACATTTGCCGCCGGCCCATTGGGCATCAACATTGGAACCGTGTGTGGGCTTACCGCGCGCGCACCTTTTTCTTTGAAGATATCAAATTGATCAAGGAGGGTGATGACGCCGCCAATGCCTGAAGCAATCACAACACCGAGGCGTTCTTTATCGATGTCATCCGGTGAGCCGGCATCTTTCCAGGCTTCCCGGGATGCAATCAGAGCAAATTGTTCGGAGCGATCAAGGCGACGCATTTCAACGCGCTCCATCTGATCTGCCGGTTCGGTCGCAACGCGCGCCGCAAAGTGCACAGGTAGGAGTTCTCGCCAATCTTCGGTGAGAAGTCGAACACCACTCTGGCCGGCTAAAAGCGCCTTCCAGGTTGTGGCAACATCGCCACCGATTGGAGTTGTTACTCCAAGGCCGGTGACGACTACGCGACGTTGTGACATAGAGCTATAAATTCTTTACCTAAGCTACTTACGCGGCAGCGTTAACGATGAAGTTAACTGCGTCGCCCACTGTTGCAAGCTCAGTTACCTTCTCATCAGGAATCTTCACACCAAAGCGCTCTTCGCAGGCAACGACAACTTCCACCATGCTCAGTGAGTCAACTTCTAGATCATCTGTGAAGCTCTTATTGAGTTCGATTGATGCAGCTGGGATACCCGCTACTTCTTCAACAATCTCTTTGATTCCGGCAAGTACATCTGCTTGTGAAAGCGCCATTATTTTTCCTTTACTTAAGTGAACCTACGTATCGGGGACAGGTGAGTAATTGTCTATGAAAAGTGGCCGTACTTCCAAGTAAATGGGTAAATATTTGGCAAAAAATTATGGTTTTGGCGGTAATTCAACGACTTGGCCCGCATAAACGAGACCTGCGCCATAGCCAATGAGCAACGCCAGTTTTCCATGTAGCTCTGGGTGTTGATCAAGGAGTACATCCATCGCCAGTGGAATAGAGGCGGCCGATGTATTTCCATTGACGCGAACATCATCTGCAATGACAACTGAATCGGGCATGCCCATCTCTTTCGCCATCGTTTCAATAATGCGCATATTTGCTTGATGCGGAATAAATGCAGCAATGTCATTCACGGTAAGTCCGGCAGACTCCAAAGCTTTCACCGCCGCTTTGCTCATCGAAAATACTGCCCATCGATAAACTTTCTGACCTTCTTGTGAAATATTCGGCCACTTACCTCCACCTTTGGTCAGTTGCGTTTGGACATCGCGCACATCAATCCACGAAGGATTCATTTGTATGGCATCACGACTATCGGCATCAGAGCCCCACTCAACCGGGCCAATACCGGCTTCACGTGATTGACCAATGACAACGGCGCCGGCGCCATCAGCAAAGATAAATGCCGTTGCGCGATCATCGGGATCTGTGAAATCTGAAATCTTCTCCGCACCCACTACGAGCACAGTCTTGGAAGTTCCGGCCTTAATAAAATCGTGTGCCATGGCAATACCGTAGGAAAAGCCAGCACACGCAGCGTTGATATCAAAGGCAGCTGCTGTGGGATGACCGAGTCGTTGCAAGATGGCTGTTGCGGCAGAGGGCATTTGAAAAGGAAAAGTGACGGTGGCAACAATCAGAGTGTCAATATCACTAGCGCTTAATTTTGCTTTAGCCAGCGCATCTTCCACAGCCCACGTTGCCATATCAAGCACAGATTCTGAATCATCTGCAAAGCGGCGGGATTCAATACCTGTGCGCTGTCTGATCCATTCATCACTTGATTCAATGCGATCAACAATTTCAGAGTTAGGCACCAACCGCTTTGGTCGGTAGGAGCCAACGGAAAGAATTCTGCTCTCACTGCCTGACTTTGAAGCAATCACCTTAGACATTACTTGCCTCCGTGTTGAGCAATGAATTCATGTGCTGATTCTAAGTCTGCCGCAGATTTCAGAGCGAACTGCTCAATACTCGGAGTTGCGCGCTTGATGAGCCCCACCAGCGTGCCAGCAGGAGCAAGCTCAACCACTCCAGTAACGCCCTGGGCTACTAGTGATTTCATACACAAATCCCAGCGCACTGGATTAGCAATCTGATTGACGATGCGATCCAGTGTTTCGCGGCCATTACTGACAACATCACCATCTTTATTAGAAAGTAATGCAACGGCCGGATCACTGACCTTCATGGTTGCGGCAAGTTCTCGCATTGGTTCTACCGCTGGCTGCATATAAGAGGTGTGAAATGCGCCAGCAACTGCCAGTGGGCGAACGCGAGCACCATCAGGTGCCAATTGCGCCAGAGCATCGAGATCACCGGCTGCAACTATTTGTCCACCGCCATTGTCATTTGCCGCAACTAGTCCTAAATCTGTGATTGCGCGCAGCACAACCTCGCGCTCTCCGCCGAGTACTGCAGCCATTCCGGCAGGTGTGACACTGGCGGCCTTCGCCATTTCTATGCCACGAGCGCGTACTAATTTCATTGCATCAAGTGGGGTAATCACACCTGCAATAACTGCTGCCGTTATTTCGCCAACAGAGTGCCCTGCCACGCAAGCGAATTTTCCATCTGCTGTGAGCGCGCGGGCCGCAAGCAAGCCTGCAGCAACAATCAGTGGTTGTGCATTGGCAGTTTCTTTGATTTCTTCGGCATCGGCGGTAGTGCCAAGGTGAATCAGATCTAAATTAATGGCATCAGACCACTGCTGTAAAAGCTCTTTCGAATCTATATCTTCTAGCCACGATGTGAGCATTCCTGGAGTTTGCGAACCTTGACCGGGAGCAATGATGGCGAGCACCACGTCAATATATTAGGTTCCGAAGGTTGAGATGTGCTGAGTCGCTTCCCATATTCCCTACCAACCGGTAACATCTGGCGAATGAAGATTGCCGTCTGCATCAAACAGGTGCCTGATTCCTGGGCCGAGAAGAAGATGGTCAACGGTCTGCTCGACCGCGAGAGCGTTGATGCAGTCCTTAATGACCTTGATGAGTATGCAGTGGAAGAAGCACTTCGTATCGTTGAAGCACATGGTGGCAATGAAGAAGGTGGTGCGCACACTGTGACCTTGATTTCTATGGGACCAGAGCGCGCAACGGATGCACTTCGCAAAGGCCTTTCCATGGGTGCAAACGACGCAATTTTAGTAACCGATAGCGCCTTGGCGGGAGCTGATGCGCTCTCAACATCTCGCGTATTAGCTCAAGTAATTGGTGATGGTGGATATGACATCGTCATCTGTGGCACCGAATCAACTGATGCTCGGATGAGCGTGGTGCCGGCGATGATCAGCGCTCGCCTTGGTTGGGCGCAACTGACATTTGCCTCAAAGGTAGTTGTTGATCCGGGTGGGAAAGTATCCATCACGCGCGTGACAGAAGCGGGTGTTGATGAAATCAGTGCCGCTTTTCCAGTAGTAATCAGTGTTGTTGAGAAAATTAATGAACCGCGCTATCCATCCTTTAAAGGAATCATGGCGGCAAAGAAGAAGACGATTGAACACAAGGATTTGGCGGCAGTAGGAGTAAGCGCCCAAAGTGGTTGGTCACAAGTTATTGATGCCACACCACGTCCTGCTCGCGCAGCGGGTGTGAAGGTTAATGATGAAGGTGGCGCCGGTGATGCGCTGGTTAGCTTCCTAGCAGAGAAGAAGTTGATATGAGCACAGTATTTATTCTTGCTGATTTCTCAGGTGAAAAGGCAAGTAAGACAACAGCAGAGATTGCAACTGCTGCGGCCCGTATTGGCACAGTCACAGCAATAGTTCTAGCTGGCGCCGGAAAAGGTGCGGCACTTGCGGCAACTGTGAATCAAGGCCCCATTAGCGAGATTATCGTTATTGAATCAGATGATTTCACATCACACGGTGTTCCAGCATCTGCCGATGCACTAGCAAATCTTATTAAAGAGAAGTCTCCAGCTGCAGTTCTCATTGCATCGCATGCATTTGGTAAAGAGATGGCCGGGCGCGTGTCTGTGCTCTGTGATTCTGGAATTATTACCGATGCCATTGATATTGCAAGTGATGGCAGTGCCACACAATCAGTCTTTGGTGGATCAACCACAGTGCACTCACAAGTCTCACACGGCACACCAATTATTACCGTCCGCCCTAACAGCATTGATGCCGATTTCACATCGTGCGCACCTGCCATCACACATGCAACTGCCACAATTAGCGCAGATGCAAAGAAAGCTACGGTTTCATCCACTCAACCTCCGGTAAAGGGCGGTCGACCAGAGTTAACTGAAGCCAACATTGTTGTCTCTGGTGGCCGCGGAACAGATGGCAACTTCAAGGCCGTTGAATCATTTGCAGATTCATTGGGCGCAGCAGTAGGTGCATCGCGCGCTGCCACTGATGCTGGTTGGTATCCACATTCACACCAGGTGGGACAGACTGGAAAGACGGTAAGCCCGCAGCTCTATGTTGCCTGCGGAATATCTGGCGCGATTCAACACCGTGCTGGAATGCAGACTTCTAAGACAATCGTGGTGGTAAATAAAGATCCGGAAGCGCCCATCTTTGATATCGCAGATTTTGGTGTAGTCGGAGACTTATTTAACGTGCTACCGAAGGCCACCGAAGGCGTGGTTGCTCGAAAAGGATAAGTAGGCCAGACGAACTAGAATGCTCCCATGAGTGTCTATCTCGATCACGCGGCCACTACGCCGATGTGTGAATCGGCAATTGGCGCCATGAACACGGCTCTTCGCAAATTAGGTAATCCCTCATCACTTCATACGCAAGGTCGTTCTACTCGCAAAGATGTGGAAGATGCGCGCGAGCAGATTGCACGTGCTGTGCACTGCCAGCCCAGTGAAGTGATCTTTACCGGTTCTGGCACAGAGGCAAATAACGCAGCAATTAAAGGCCTCTTCTGGAATTCTCCGAAGAAAGTCATTGTCATCTCCAGCATTGAACATCATGCCGTTCTAGATCCGGCGCTCTGGCTCGTTGAACATGAAGGCGCTGAACTTATTCAGATTCCAGTAACTAATGCTGGAGTCATTGATCTTGATTTCCTTCGCGCACTTGTTGCCGCGCGCGGTTCAGAAATTGCACTGATCTCAGTGATGCATAGCAATAACGAGACCGGGGTTATGCAACCGATAGCTGAAGTAGTAAATGTGGCCGGAAGTATTCCGGTGCATACCGATGCCGTGCAAAGTTTTTCTAAGGTGCCGCTGTCATATAAAGATCTTGGTCTTTTTGCCATGACAATTAGTGGCCACAAAGTTGGCGGCCCACTTGGAATTGGTGCACTGATTTTGCGCCGGGCAGTTGAGATTCCAGCACTTCTTCATGGCGGGGGACAAGAGCGCGATATTCGAAGTGGAACGCTGAATGCACCATCGATTGTGGCACTTGCTGCCGCAATTACGGCAGGTGTTTATGATGCATCGGCAGTTTCAAAATTACGTAGCCACTTTGAAGAAGGAGTGTTGCGTGCTCGCCCTGATGCTGTAATCAATGGCCAGAGTGCGCCGCGACTTCCTGGAATTTCAAATATCACTTTCCCTGGAACCCAGAGTGATTCTCTGTTATTGCTGATGGATTCAGAGAAAGTTTCTTGTTCTACTGGCGCTGCCTGCACTGCAGGTGTTCATAGACCCAGCCATGTATTAATGGCGATGGGCCTTACCGATGTCCTCTCGCAATCTTCGCTGCGCTTCTCATTTGGCGCAACTAATACCCAAGCAGATGTTGATTACGCGCTCTCAGTCTTGCCCACCGTCATTGAACGTGGACTTGCGGCAAATGCGGTAGGTAAGAAATGAAGATTATTGCCGCCATGAGCGGAGGCGTTGATTCTGCAGTTGCGGCAGCTCGCGCAGTGGAGGCCGGACATGAAGTAATTGGTGTGCACTTAGCACTTTCTTCTAACCCTCAGAAATATCGCAGCGGTGCGCGCGGTTGTTGCACGATTGAAGATTCACATGATGCTCGTAGGGCTGCCGATGTCATCGGTATTCCTTTTTATATCTGGGATATGGCTGATGAATTCCATGATGAAGTAGTTGAAAACTTCATGAGCGAATATGCAGCAGGGCGCACACCTAATCCATGTCTGCGCTGTAATGAAAAGATTAAGTTTGCCGCCGTGCTAGATCGCGCAAAAGCGATGGGCTTTGATGGTGTTGTTACTGGCCACTATGCGCGCACCCGCGAAAGCAATGCTGGGCGCACACTGCATCGCGCCGTAGATCCTTTAAAAGATCAGTCCTATGTTCTGGCAGTTCTTAACCGCGAACAAATTGATGGTGCGATTTTTCCACTGGGGGATACTGAAAAAGTTGATATTCGCATCGAGGCCGAAAAGCGTGGGTTAGCCGTAGCGCAGAAACCAGATAGCCACGATATTTGTTTTGTGCCATCGGGAGATAACGCAGGTTGGTTACGTGATCGACTCGGTAGTGAAGTAGGGCCGATAGTTGATCAAGATGGCACAAAAATCGGTGAACATAACGGTGCCTACACCTACACAATCGGACAACGTAAAGGTTTAGGTCTGTCAGTAGCCGCCCCTGATGGTGCTCCACGCTTTGTCTTAAAGATTGAGCCTGTGACAAATACGGTTGTCGTAGGTGCACGCAAAGATTTGGCTGTGAGTTCGATGAGAGGTGAGCGAGCCATCTTCTGTGGTCCAGCGGTAGGAGCAGCGCCAACACGCGGCTTTGTTCAGGTGCGCGCACATGGCGCCGCCCTTGATTGCACCTATTACGTAGATGGAGCGCACCTAGTTGCCGAACTAGATGAACCTCTTCTTGGACTAGCTACAGGGCAAGCAATGGTTATCTACGATGGCGATCGCGTCGTGGGGTCGGCCACAATCTGCGAGACCGCATGAGCACACAGGCGCGACATCGCATCACTGAATTAACGCAAGAGATCCGTGATCATCAATTTAAATACTATGTATTAGATGCTCCCACCATTTCCGATGCCCAATTCGATGCCCTGCTCAAAGAGCTAGCAGCACTGGAAGCAAAGCACCCAGAATTACTTGAACCAGATTCACCCACGTTGGGTGTGGGCGGGGGATTTTCCACAACATTTGATCAACACGATCACATCGAAAAGATGATGAGTTTAGATAATGTATTTGATGACGCTGAGTTAGATACCTGGTTTGAACGGGTTGAAAAAGAATCTGCAGTCGGTGCTTTCTTATGTGAACTTAAAGTAGATGGCCTGGCAATTAACTTGCTCTATGAAAATGGACAGCTCACGCGCGCACTTACTCGTGGCAATGGCACTACCGGTGAAGATGTCACCTTGAATGTGAAAACGATTAAGGGCCTGCCACATACTTTATCTGGCAAAAATATTCCAGCACTGATAGAGGTACGCGGTGAAGTTTTCTTACCAGTTGCCGCCTTTAACCAACTTAACGAAGAACTGGAAGAAGCGGGTAAGCCACTCTTTGCTAATCCTCGTAACTGCGCTGCCGGTTCACTGCGCCAGAAAGATCCGAGAATTACCGCATCTCGAGCGCTAGATGTTGTTGTGCACGGTATTGGCGCCCGAGAAGGAATTTCATTTGATTCACAATCTGATGCTTATGCAAAGCTCAAAGCGCTTGGCCTTCCCACATCTACTCGATTTAAAGTGTGTAAGAGTCGGGCTGAAGTGCTGGCATTTATTGAGAACTACAACCTGCATCGCCACGATGTGGAGCACGAGATTGATGGCGTTGTGATCAAAGTAGATTCACTAGCTGAGCAAGAAAAACTAGGTTTCACATCCCGCGCTCCCAAGTGGGCGATTGCCTACAAATATCCACCGGAGGAAGTCACTACCAAGTTACTGGATATCAGAGTCAGTGTGGGTCGCACCGGGCGCGTGACGCCATTTGCATTTATGGAGCCAGTCAAAGTCGCCGGATCTACGGTCACCAATGCCACCCTGCACAATCAAGAAGAGATCGAACGAAAGGGTGTACTAATTGGCGATGTTGTCATTATTCGCAAAGCAGGAGATGTCATCCCAGAAGTTCTAGGACCGGTACGAGATAAGCGGACGGGAAGTGAGAAAGCATTTGTGATGCCTACGCACTGTCCTGAGTGCGCAGCTGAACTACGCGCGATTACCGAGGGCGATGTAGATATTAGATGCCCAAATACCAGAAGTTGCCCCGCGCAATTACGCGAACGTATTTACTACATCGGCTCGCGCGCAGCACTTGATATCGATGTCCTTGGTTATGAGGCAGCAGTGGCGCTGCTGACTGATTCGATTATTACTGATGAAGCCGACATCTTTAACTTGAGTGAGAAGTCGCTGATGAAATCTCAGTTCTTTCTTAAAAAAGATGGCACTGCCGGCAAAAATTTAGAGAAGTTATTGGCAGCGTTAGAGGAGGCAAAGAGCAGACCGCTCTGGCGCACACTTGTGGCACTTTCGATTCGCCATGTTGGGCCCACCGCGGCGCAAGCGTTAGCCACGAATTTCGGAAGCATGGATGCAATTGCGAAGGCTTCGGTGACAGAACTTGCCGATATCGATGGCGTGGGTGAGGTCATTGCGCAATCAGTTATTGAATGGTTTGAAATTGATTGGCATCGCAACATCATTACCCAATGGACAAAGGCTGGGGTGGCGATGGTTAACGCCAAGGGCGCGGATCTGCCGCAAACCCTAGGAGGACTCACCATTGTGGTAACCGGCGGGCTAGAGAATTTCACTCGTGATTCGATTGCCGAGACAATCACCGCACATGGTGGAAAGCCATCATCGTCAGTATCTGCAAAGACTGACTATGTATTAGTCGGCGCCGACCCAGGTTCTAAGCTGGCAAAAGCGCAAGAGTTAGGCGTCAAGATCATCGATGAAGCGCGCTTTTTAGAACTTCTTGCAGGTAAGTAGTAATCTTCATCCCATGTTAAGACTTAGTGAAGAAGCGACCCGGGTACTTCCAATGCCTCCTTATGCATTTGGACTTGTTGCATTTGGCATATTTGGCTTCCTTCTCTACATCACTCTTCGCTTAGATAAGTAACGCCCTTGCGAGTTGGGCTATACGGCGGCACCTTTGACCCGATTCATAACGGGCACGTTCACGTCATTGAACAATTGATTGGGCGCAATATTGTTGATCGCCTGCTCGTTGTGCCGGCCGGACAACCGCGACTTCGTGAGCATGAACCAAAGGCAACGGGGGACGCCCGCCGGCAGATGTGCCAGCTAGCAATTAATTCTTTAGCCCCAGAAATAAAAAGCAAGGTGGAAGTTAATCCGATTGAGGTACTGCGCGCGGGCCCGAGCTACACCATCGATACGGTGCAAGCAGTTGCGCAGACCTACCCAGATGATTCCATCGTTGTCGTTGTTGGCACCGATGCCTATACCAATATCGATCAATGGCATCGCGCCGATGAGCTGAAGAAAATGGTTGAGTTTGTGGTTATTGATCGCCCAGATTTTCCAGGCACACCCAACCTTGATGTCGCTGCCATTGCCGTGTCGGCAACTCAGATTCGCGAACATAGTTCTGATGCAGTACCCGCAGCAGTTGCTGCATATATAAAGGAGCACAATCTCTATGCCAGCAAGTAAAGCCTGCGTTGAACGCACCCAAATTGCCGCTCGCGCTGCCGCCGATAAATTCGGCACCGAACTTGTTGCCCTCGACCTTTCGGAGCAATCTGTCCTAAGTGAAGTCTTCCTGATTGTCACCGCAACTAATACCAAGATGGTTGATTCGATCGCCGATGAGGTGGAAGAGAAGTTACGTCTTGCCGGTGATAAGCCCCTGCGCCGGGAAGGAACCGCCGAGTGGATTTTGCTTGATTACTCAGATCTCGTTGTGCACATTCAGTCCAGTGAGCTTCGCCGTTACTACATGCTCGATCGTCTGTGGAATGACTGCCCAAAGATTGAGTTAGAAGTGGTTAAAGAAGAGGCTGCTCGTGGGTAATCAGATAATTCTCTGGCGCCATGGCCAAACCGATTGGAACGTTGCAAATAAGTTTCAGGGACATACCGATATTCCACTAAACGCTGTGGGCCAGTTTCAGGTGCAGCATGCAGCCCCGATGTTGGCTGCAATCAGCCCGACCATGATTATCGCCAGTGATTTAGTGCGCGCGCAGAGCACCGCACATGAACTTGTGAAAATTACCGGGCTTGAAGTATCAACCGATGCACGTTTGCGCGAAACCAATTGCGGAAATTGGGAAGGTCTGACCGGTGATGAAATACGTAAAGTAGATCTGGACAATTTACGGCAATGGTCGATGGGCGGAGATAACCCAGCCGGTGGAATTGGCGAACGTCGCAGTGAAGTAGGAGCACGCGGTGTCGCCGCGATTAACAACGCTTTGGCTGGCAAAGATAATCAACGACTTGTTGTTGCAACACATGGTGGAACAGCGCGCACAATCATTGGCACCTATCTTGACCTGCCCATTCCATTCTGGTCACGCATCGGAGGACTTTCCAATGCGCAATGGTCGATTCTGGTGGAGTCACCAAAAGGTTGGCTTTTGGTTGAACATAACGCGGGATCTATTCCAGAGCCTGTAATGGGTGAAGAATCCGGCGGAGTTATCCCGGATTCAGTGCGGTAAAGTTCGCACTCCTGAACGACAACGGGGATATGGCGCAATTGGTAGCGCGCTTCCATGGCATGGAAGAGGTTAGGGGTTCGATTCCCCTTATCTCCACGTGAGTACTGAACGCGAACACGCGGCCTACGATTTTGCATACGTGCAAGAGAAGTGGCTTCCCATCTGGGACACACTCCAACCATTTAAATCAGGTCGAAAAGAAGATACGCGTCCTAAGAAATATGTCTTGGATATGTTTCCTTATCCTTCGGGTGATCTCCATATGGGCCATGCCGAGGCATACGCACTCGGTGATGTAATTGCTCGTTACTGGATTCAAAAAGGATTTAACGTCATGCACCCGATTGGTTGGGATGCATTTGGGCTACCGGCCGAAAATGCGGCAATCAAACGTAATGAAGATCCACGCATTTGGACCTATGAAAACATCGCAACGCAAAAAGCTTCCATGCGCCGCTATGCATGTTCCTTCGATTGGGATCGCGTCTTTAATACCTGTGACCCGGAGTACTACAAGTGGAATCAATGGCTCTTTACCAAATTACATGAACGTGGCCTGGCCTATCGCAAAGACTCTGCCGTTAACTGGTGTCCTGGCTGTCAGACAGTTCTTGCCAATGAGCAGGTAGTAGCAGGGCTCTGTGAGCGTTGTGATACTGCAGTAACAAAGAAGAAACTGAATCAGTGGTATTTCAAGATTACTGATTATGCCGACCGTTTACTTGATGACATGTCTGAGTTAGAAGGCAAGTGGCCAGAAAAAGTGCTGATGATGCAGCGCAATTGGATTGGCCGCTCCCAAGGTGCCAATGTGCAATTCGTTATTGAAGGACGCACCGAACCAGTAACGATTTACACCACCCGCCCCGATACGTTATATGGCGCAACCTTTATGGTGGTGGCCGCAGATTCAGCGTTAGCCGCCGAACTAGCTAGTGGCACACCAGTAGAAAAAGAGTTCACCTCTTACTTAGAGAAGATAAAGGCGGCCTCGGATATCGATCGCTTAGCTACAGATCGACCTAAATCAGGTGTTGATTTAAAACGCTTTGCAATTAACCCAGTCAATGGCGAGAAGCTGCCTATCTGGGCATCAGATTATGTTTTAGCCGATTACGGAACTGGCGCCATCATGGCGGTCCCAGCTCACGATCAGCGTGACCTTGATTTTGCAAAAGCGATGAAGCTGCCGGTGCGGGTTGTAGTTGATACTGGCGAAGAAGATCCGAGTGATACCGGTATTGCCACAACAGGTGATGGAAAAATTGTTAATTCTGGCGCACTTAATGGTCTTTCCAAGGCAGATGCCATTGCTGCTATTAATAAGCAGTTAGAGACTGATGGACTTGGAAAATCTGCCCGTAATTACCGCCTGCGCGATTGGCTTGTCTCGCGCCAACGTTATTGGGGCACACCTATTCCGATCGTGCACTGCGAAAAGTGTGGCGAAGTAGCTGTGCCAGATTCAGAGCTTCCGCTGCTTTTGCCTGATGCAAAGGGACTGGATTTAAAGCCAAAGGGCCAATCACCGCTAGCTGCTGCCACCGAGTGGGTCAATACCAAGTGTCCTAAGTGCGCGGGCCCGGCCATGCGAGATACCGACACCATGGATACTTTTGTTGATTCTTCTTGGTATTACCTGCGTTATCCATCGTCAACGAATGCAACTGAGCCATTTAATCGCAAAGATATCGATACCTGGCTACCTGTGGATCAATATGTTGGCGGTGTCACGCACGCGATCTTGCATCTGCTCTACTCCCGCTTTTTCACCAAAGTACTTTTTGATATGAAGATGCTCTCTTTTACTGAGCCCTTTACGCGCCTGCTTAACCAAGGAATGGTTGTTATGGATGGCTCTGCAATGTCGAAATCTCGCGGCAATCTGGTGCGCCTTTCTGATGAGCTTGAAAACCATGGCGTCGATGCCATTCGCCTATCGATGGTCTTTTCTGGTCCACCAGAAGATGACGTTGATTGGTCAGATGTCTCGCCATCAGGTTCGGTTAAGTTCTTAAGTCGTGCTTGGCGTTTATCAGGAGATGTCACCTCAGCTCCAGGAGTTGATTTCACAACCGGTGAAATTAGTCTGCGTAAAGCAACACATAAAGCGCTAAACGATGCCGGATTTGCTGTTGAATCATTTAGATTTAACGTTGCGGTGGCTCGTGTGATGGAGCTAGTGAATGCAACCCGTAAGGCAATTGATTCAGGGTGTGGACCAGCAGATCCTGCGGTGCGCGAGGCAACAGAGGCGATTGCAATCATGCTCTCACTCGTTGCCCCCTTTACAGCAGAGGAAATGTGGGAGCGACTTGGTCACAAGCCAGCAATTGCCACTGCCGGATGGCCAGAAGTTGACCCAGCGCTATTAGTCGATGATGAAGTAGAAGCCGTTATTCAAATCAACGGCAAGATTGTCGATCGCATGAACGTGTCACCAACAATTGGCGATGCTGATTTTGAGGCTGCTGCTCTTGCTTTGCCTTCAGTTGTGGCAGCAATTGCTGGGGCCAGTCCGAAGAAAGTGATTGCTCGGGCACCAAAGCTTGTCAACATCGTTCTGTAATCAACAGCCACACCTGATTCACCTTTTTCCTACTTAGAACTAGACCACCATCTGCAGATGGAAAATCAATATCTCGAGAAGGCACATAACTGGTGGAGTGATCTCCACTATTCATCAACACAAAAAAGAGCATTGGCACTGGTTGCACTGCTCGTTCTACTTATCTCTGGCCTCTTTGTTGCCCGCGGTGCTTCGCAAGAAGTAGTTGCAGCCCCTATCGCACTTGATGTGCAAGAAATCACCCAAGAACTTATGGTAGATGTTGCTGGGGCGGTGATAACTCCCGGTGTGTATTCATTACCTCTTAATTCACGAGTCTTTCAAGCAATCAAAGCTGCTGGTGGGCTGAAGAAGGGCGCTGATACTTCTGACATTAATCAAGCGCGCATCCTTAAAGATGGTGAGCAGATTTATGTATTTGCCGCAACAACCTCCTCTGGTGGTGTGGCAAAGCGAGTAGTGCGCAAGAACGGCCCCGTGATGATTAATCGGGCAACGGTGAAAGAGTTTGAAGCACTCGATGGAATAGGCCCAGTACTGGCTAATCGCATCGTGGCATATCGAAAGATCAATGGTCCATTTACAGCAATTGAAGATGTGATGAAGGTTTCCGGAATTGGAGCGGGAACATTCGCAAAGTTCAAAGAGAAGCTGCGCGTCTAATTGATAGCCGCGCCCTCGCATTGGGGGGCGCGGTGTGGGTGGGGGCGCTGGCGCAGAGTTGGAGTCCAACCTGGGCAGTAGCAGCCATTGCTGTGATTGGCGCAGTTGTCTTCTATAACAAGCGGCGTCTGGCAGTTCTGCTTATTGCCATTGTGCTTGGCGCAACGATTATGTCGATAAGAATTGCGGCTCTTGATTCCAGTGCGATAAATCAATTCCAGGGCGCGGTTACAACTGTTGAACTACAGGTGACGACAGATCCTAATCGGGTAGTGCCGAAAGTGTTTGGTAGTTCCTTTGCGCCTATCACTTATTCATTTATGGGCCAGGCGCTTCGAGTTGATGACAGATATTCAATGCGCATCCCGGTCCGCGTCATTGTTTCCAATAAAAGCGTGGAAAGTTTGTTGCCAGGTCAGAAGATTCGGGTGCAGGCTAAAGTGTTGGCGAGTAAAGAGGGACGTGTTGCAGCCCTGCTGATCGTGAAACAGCGGGTTGAAATACTCACTCAACCCTCACGCTGGGCGAAAGGATTGGCGCATATCCGCCTAGGGCTGCGTAGTGCAACCGGTGGCGAAGATGCTGGTGCACTCATTCCCGGAATGGTCATCGGTGATACCAGTAAACAGAGCGTTGAATTTAAGAACCAGATGCGCAGATCAGGCCTTACCCACTTGGTCGCTGTCAGTGGCGCTAACTTCGCTATCGTTTCAGCCTTTGTCTTGTGGGGAATGCAATTTGTTTTCCGCAAAGTTAATTATCGCCTGATTGCAACTGCGATAGCACTGGCTGCCTTTATCGCACTGGTGCGACCATCACCTTCTGTTCTGCGCGCCGCAGCCATGGCGGCGGTCTTACTTGTTGCCTTTGGCACCAGACAAGGGCGAGATCCGCTACCGGCGTTGGGCTTTGCTATCGCTGCTGTAGTGATTTTAGATCCCTTTCAAGCGCGCGATGCTGGTTTTGCTCTCTCTGTTTTAGCAACTGCTGGGTTATTACTTCTGGCACCAAAGATAAAACCGAAGTTCTTAGCACCTCCCATTGCAGCGATGGCTTTTTGTGCGCCAGTTATTGTGGCTCTCTCTGGATACATCAGCCCCATGAGCATCATTGCCAATGTCTTAGCCGCACCGGTCGTTGCTCCCATCACCATTGTTGGTTTCATTGCTGCCCTTATCTCACCCTTTGCACCCTGGCTTTCACATCTCCTTATTCTGTGCGTGAAGCCACTTGCCATCTGGATTGTCTGGGTTGCGCAGTGGAGTGCCGGTTTTCCAGTCTTTACCTTAAAGACCGGACTCTATGGATTCCTCATTGTTGCAGTACTCATTCTTGCTATCTATCTCGGTAGAGCAAAGGTGGCTATCTCACTTCTCATTGTTGTGATTACCTTTTCCTGGGCACAGCGATTTCCGGCAGGGGATTGGCAGATTGCCAACTGCGATATTGGCCAAGGTGATGCGATGGTGATTAATCTGCAACAAGATCGAGCGATAGTTATTGATGTGGGCCCTGATCCGCAATTAATTGATAGGTGTTTACGGCAGCTGGGGGTAAAGGAGATTCCGCTCTTGATATTGACCCATATCCACGCAGATCATGTGGGTGGATTAGTCGGTGCGGGAAAGAATAGAAAGATAGGAACAACTTGGTATGGCAATGTATTTGCTGGCACCCGAGCCACGATTGAAGATGTGAAGATAGAGGTGAAGTGGCCTGATCGCGCAGGTGAATACACGCCAAATAACTCCAGTATCGCGGTAGTAATCCGCTCTCCAGATTTCACACTCTTTGCCGCCGGCGATATTGAGCCGCCGGCGCAGAGCCAACTGGTCTCACGCATTGGGGAAGTAGATATCTATAAAGTCGCACATCATGGCTCTAGATTTCAGGATTTAGATTTAATGCGAGAACTCTCACCACAGATTGCAGTCATCAGCGTGGGCGCAACTAATACCTATGGACATCCGGCGCCCAGCACCATCTCGGCGTTGACGCAGTTAGGCGCTAAGGTATTGCGTACGGATATTGATGGGGCAGTGGCAATCCAAGCAACGAACCATCAATTTTCACTACAACGCAGTAAGCGCTGGTTTAGATTCTTCTCCTGGAGTTAAGCAAGGGAAGTAAAGGAGGCAGATTATGAACGCATTCTATCTCCTGCTCGGCCCGGAAGGTGCACTCGCTGATCGCGCGCTGGCCAAACTTCTGGCGCAATTCAAAGATGAGAACGCCGAAATCACAACAGTAAGCGCCGCTGATGCCATTGTGGGCGATATCGCAGACGGTCTTGCGCCTTCCCTATTTTCAGAACGCCGCGCGCTGGTTATCAAAGATCTGCAAGATTTGCCGGAAGAGTCAAAAGATGAAATTACTCGCTATTTAGATTCCCCGGATCCCACCATGACGGTGGTCTTTGTGCATAAAGGTGGCGTCAAAGGCAAAGCGTTGCTGGATGCAATCAAAAAGGTGAAGCCGGAAATCATTACCTGTGAGGCGATGAAGAAAGAGGCTGATAAAGAGAGCTTTGTAAAAGATCTATTTCTTGATGCCGGACGCAAAGTGACGCCAGGTGCGATTAAAGCACTGGTCGGCGCCCTCGGTAATGAACTACGAGAACTGCAATCTGCAGTCTCACAAATCGCACTTGATGCACCAGCTGGTGCGATCGATGAAGCAATCGTTGATAAATTTCATCAGGGAAGAATTGAAACCACTGGATTCGATGTTGCCGATGCCACTATTGATGGCAATCTGCCGGTGGCACTTGTCACTCTGCGCAGCGCACTTGAAACTGGAACAGATCCAGTCATGGTCACATCTGCTATTGCCTCATCGCTACGCAGTTTGGCTAAAGTTTCTGGCACAAATAAGGCAAGCAAATCATTTGAATTAGCTGGCCAACTTGGTATGGCGCCATGGCAGATTGATAAAGCCCGTCGTCAATTGCAATCGTGGACCCCTCGTGGAATAGCAACAGCCGTTGAAGCAATTGCCAAGGCTGATGCCGATGTGAAGGGGGCGGCATCGGATCCGATATTTGCCCTGGAAAAGGCGCTGGCGACCATCGCCGCCGCTCGCGCAGCGCGCTAGCGCTGCAAGGATATTCTCGATTTTGGGCTGATACCCCTGCGCTGATAACCTTCCCCTCTGCACAAATCACAAGGTTTGGCTAAAAACACACAGACGGAGCTATCAACGTGGCAAATATCAAGTCGCAGATCAAGCGTATTAAGACAAACGAGAAGGCATACCTTCGCAACAAGTCTGTCTCATCATCTATCAAGACTGCTGTTCGCAAGTTCCGCGACGCAGTTGCCAAGGGTGATGCTGCAACAACAACTGCTGAACTACGCGCAGCTTCAAAGGCTCTTGATATTGCAGTTGCTAAGGGTGTTCTTCATAAGAACGCTGCTGCAAATAAGAAGTCTTCAATGGCTAAGGCTGCTGCTAAAGCCGGCGCTCGTTAATTCATCTCTCGCTCACACAGATATAAAAAGATAAAGGTCGCCTAAGTGCCTGCAATATCCATTGCCAAGGCGCCGCAACCGGCATCGACAAACCCGGCGCAGATCCGAAATTTCTGCATCATTGCCCATATCGATCACGGTAAATCAACTTTGGCCGATCGCATGCTCCAAATTACTGAGGTAGTTGAAGCTCGCAATATGCGCGCGCAATATCTAGACCGTATGGATATCGAACGCGAACGCGGCATCACCATTAAATCCCAAGCAGTTCGTCTGCCATGGCGCAGCGCACTTGATGGCCAGGAATACATCCTGAATATGATCGACACCCCAGGTCACGTGGATTTCACCTATGAAGTTTCTCGCTCCCTTGCCGCCTGTGAAGGTGCGGTGCTGCTCGTTGATTGCGCCCAAGGTATCGAAGCGCAAACGCTGGCCAACCTTTATTTAGCGATGGAAAACAACCTCACCATTATTCCGGTGCTCAACAAAATTGATCTACCTAATGCCCAACCAGAGAAGTTTGCGGCCGAACTTGCCGGCCTGATTGGTTGTAAAGTAGAAGATGTATTACGTGTTTCTGGAAAGACGGGCGATGGCGTTGCCGATTTACTTGATCAAATCATTGCTCAAATTCCGGCACCTGTGGGAGATCCGGATGCACCTGCGCGCGCGCTGATCTTTGACTCGGTCTATGACTCATATCGCGGCGTCGTTACCTATGTTCGGGTTGTCGATGGACAGATTAAGCCGCGTGAACAGATTCAAATGTTTTCAACTGGTGTAAAACACGAAGCACTCGAAGTGGGCGTGATTTCACCAGAACCGCTGCCATCTAAGGGTCTTGGTGTGGGCGAGGTGGGATATTTAATTACTGGCGTAAAAGATGTGCGCCAATCTCGTGTGGGTGACACCATTACAAACTTTGCCCGGCCAACGAAAGATCCACTCGGTGGCTATAAAGATCCGAAACCGATGGTCTTCTCTGGCCTCTTTCCACTTGATGGCGCAGATTTTCCGGTACTGCGAGATGCGTTAGAGAAACTGCAGCTAAACGATGCCGCACTTGTCTATGAACCAGAGAGTTCTGCTGCCCTCGGTTTTGGTTTTCGTTGCGGCTTCCTTGGCCTATTACATATGGAAATCGTACGCGAACGCTTAGAGCGGGAAGCAAAACTTAATCTTATTTCCACAGCGCCAAACGTGGTCTATCGCGTGACGATGGAAGATGGCAAAGAGTTTGTTGTCACCAACCCTTCTGAATTTCCTGATGGCAAGATCAATAGCGTGAAAGAGCCAATTGTGAAGTCAACGATTCTGGCGCCGGCCGAATTTATTGGCGCCATCATGGAGCTTTGCCAAGAGCGCCGTGGAGTCTTGCTCGGTATGGATTACATCTCCGAAGATCGGGTTGAGATTCGTTACACTTTGCCCCTTGCTGAAATTGTCTTTGACTTCTTTGATCAACTAAAGAGTCGCACCCGCGGCTATGCCTCCCTTGATTATGAAGAGCTCGGTGATGAAGAAGGCAACTTGGTCAAGGTCGATATCTTGCTGCAAGGTGAAGCAGTCGATGCCTTTAGCGCCATTGTTCACCGCGATAAGGCCTATTCCTATGGTGTGATGATGACCGGCAAATTACGCGAACTCATTCCGCGCCAACAATTTGAAGTCCCGATTCAGGCCGCTATTGGCTCGCGCATCATTGCCCGCGAATCTATTCGTGCGATTCGTAAAGATGTTCTGGCAAAGTGTTACGGCGGAGATATTTCACGTAAGCGCAAACTTCTGGAGAAGCAGAAGGAAGGTAAGAAGCGGATGAAGATGGTGGGACGCGTTGAAGTTCCACAGGAAGCCTTCGTCGCCGCCCTTGCCACTGATGCTGATATCGCCAAGATTAAAGCAGCGCGCAAGCTCGAATCCTAAAGTGATGCTCTCGTTCTACGTTCATATTCCCTACTGCGTAAGACGCTGCGGGTATTGCGACTTCAATACTTACACACCAGCAGAGCTGCAAGATGGGGCAACGCTAGAAATAGTCTCCGGTGATTACATCGATGCTGTGCTCAAAGAATTGGCAGCAGCTCCACTAGATGAAGTGCCGACAATCTTCTTTGGTGGCGGAACTCCATCACTACTACCGCCAAAAGATTTAGGCCGGGTTATTAGCGCGATTAAAGAGCGTAATGGTCTCACCGAAGATTGTGAGATAACACTGGAAGCAAATCCAGATTCAGTGACACAAGAAAAGCTGGAGCAGCTGATTGCGGCGGGCTTTAATCGGATCTCCTACGGTATGCAATCAGCTAATCCAGAAGTGTTGAAAGTTCTTGATCGCACCCATAACCCGGAGAATGTTCGTAAGGCTGTCGATATGGCGCGCGCCGCTGGGTTCTCTTCCGTTTCAGTCGATCTGATTTATGGCAGCCCTGGGGAGTCATTGGCTGATTGGGCAGCAACTATCAAAGAAGCGCTCTCACTTGATATCGATCACATCAGTGCTTACGCACTCATTGTGGAAGAGGGAACAAAGTTAGCTGCCCAGATTAAACGTGGTGAATACACCATGCCTGATGATGATTTGATGGCTGATATGTATTTACTCATTGATCAGCAGTGTTTACAAAAGGGTTTGAAATGGTATGAACTT
>SHUV01000015.1 GCA_009694515.1 Candidatus Planktophila sp.
TCATATTGATAAGGCAATGGCAGATGTCACCGCCGAAGATGTGCAGGCAGCATTCCCATAGAACCAGTTGTGGGTTGTAGGGTGTGCGTATGCTTGCCATCGCACGCTTTACTACTCCATTAGCTGAAGCCAGTACTTTTGAACTTCAACTCACAACTGCTCTTGAGGCTCTATCTGCCTGCCCGGGTTATGTAAGCGGCGAGTTCGGCCAAAATCTTGATGATCCAACCCTGTGGAGTCTTGTAACCCACTGGGCGAATGTGGGCTCATATCGCAGAGCTTTGAGCAATAACACGGTAAAAATGAATGCAATTCCCCTTCTTGCGCGGGCAATCGATGAGCCAGGTGCATATGAACGCTCGCATACAGAGTAAAATTCTCGTACGGAAGTAACACCAGTTGCTGACCGCCGACAGCCAGCCGGATGGAGATTTGTAATGGCGGTAGACCGTTTAGAAAATATTGTTTCACTCTCAAAGCGTCGTGGATTTGTATTCCCTTCCTCTGAAATTTATGGCGGCCTTCGAGCATCTTGGGATTACGGCCCACTCGGAGTTGAAGTCAAGAACAACGTCAAGCGCCAGTGGTGGAAGTCGATGGTCATGGGGCGCGAAGATGTAGTTGGACTTGATTCGTCAGTAATTTTGGCCCGTGAAGTCTGGGAAGCATCTGGTCACGTTGCAACATTTAGCGATCCACTGACCGAGTGCACCGCATGCCATAAGCGTTATCGCGCAGATCATTTAGAAGAGCAGTATGAAGCCAAGCATAAGAAGAAGCTTGATTCACTTGCTGATATGAACTGTCCTGCTTGTGGAAACAAAGGACAATTTACAACCCCTAAACAATTCTCTGGCTTACTTAAGACTTTTCTTGGCCCAGTAGAAGATGAGACAGGTCTTGCTTATTTGCGACCTGAGACAGCCCAAGGAATCTTTATTAACTTTGATAACGTGATGACAACATCACGCAAGAAGCCACCTTTTGGTATTGGCCAGATTGGTAAATCTTTCCGCAATGAGATTACTCCTGGAAACTTCATCTTCCGTACTCGTGAATTCGAGCAGATGGAGATGGAATTTTTTGTGGTTCCTGGCACTGATGAGGAATGGCATAAGTATTGGATTGAGACTCGCCTTAATTGGTATAAGGATCTAGGAATTAATCCAGAACGTCTGCGCCTATTCGAGCATCCAAAAGAGAAGCTTTCGCATTACTCCAAGGGCACGACTGATATCGAATACAAATTTGAATTTAACGGAACTGAGTGGGGTGAGCTAGAAGGTATTGCTAACCGCACCGATTTCGACCTCAAGGCGCACTCTGCTGCATCTGGAAAAGATTTGTCTTACTTTGATCAAGAGAAGAATGAGCGCTGGACACCGTATGTGATTGAACCAGCAGCGGGTGTGGACCGCTGTGCGCTGACATTTATGATGGATGTATTTACTGAAGATGAAGCACCAAATGCCAAGGGTGAGATGGAAAAGCGTGCGGTGATGAAATTTGATCACCGCATTGCTCCCGTAAAAGCTGCGGTTTTGCCGCTTTCTCGTAACGCTGATTTATCACCTAAAGCACGTGATTTAGCGACAGAGCTACGTAAGAACTGGAATATCGATTTCGATGATTCCGGTGCCATCGGTCGCCGCTATCGTCGCCAAGATGAAATCGGTACTCCTTACTGCATCACCATTGACTTCGAAACCTTGGAAGATCAAGCGGTCACAATTCGCGATCGCGACACAATGGGGCAAGAACGTATTGCACTTGATCAAGTTCAAGCATGGCTAGCACCTCGTCTACTCGGCTGCTAGCGCCGCTAGAACTCCCTCTTAAAGATGGAGTTCATCTCATTGATCCGCCGGTAGTTCTGGCACCGATGGCCGGAATTACCAACGCACCATTTCGCATGCTCTGCCGCGAACAAGGCGCAGGTTTATTTGTCTCGGAAATGGTGACTGCGCGCGCGCTACTAGAGCGCATCCCGGAAACTCTGCGCATGATTGAACCAGGTGCGGGTGAGTGGCCACGTTCGGTGCAGCTTTATAGCGTTGACCCACACCATATGGCCGAAGCGGTAAAGATGATTGGGCGCGAGAATCTAGCTGACCACATTGATATGAACTTTGGTTGCCCGGTTCCAAAAGTCACTCGTAAGGGCGGAGGAGCAGCACTTCCTTTCAAGCGTAATCTTTTTCGTGAAATCGTGAAAGCTGCAGTTGAAAACGCCAAGCCTTACGGAATTCCAGTCACGGTTAAGATGCGTATTGGTATCGATTCAGATCACCACACTTACTTAGAGGCAGCAAAGTCAGCCGCTGACTTAGGTGTTGCTTGGGTTGCACTGCATGCGCGCACCGCCCAGCAAATGTATGAAGGTAAATCTGATTGGTCTGCCATCGCCCAACTTGTTGAACATTTGAAACCAACCGGTGTTCCGGTATTAGGCAATGGTGACATCTGGTCTGGAGCCGATGGCATAGAGATGGTTCGCGAAAGCGGTTGTGCTGGAGTTGTTGTGGGCCGTGGTTGCCTGGGGCGCCCGTGGCTCTTTGCTGATTTAGTGGCGGCTTTTAACGGTGAAAGTAGCCGCACATTGCCCACACTTCATCAAGTGCGGGAAGTCATGTTTCGCCATGGCGAGCTGATCGTTGAATACTTTGAATCTGAAGATCGTGGTTGCCGCGACTTACGTAAACATATGGCCTGGTATCTCAAGGGCTTCAGTGTTCCATCCGAACTGCGCCGCCAATTTGGAATGGTCGCTTCCTTAAGTGAACTTCGCTCCCTACTTAATCAATTAGATGATCAGCCCTATCCCGTTGAAATCGGTGACAAACCACGAGGTCGCACAAGTAGCGGTCGCCCGCCAACTCTGCCTGATGGTTGGCTCAATGATCCAGATGAAATGATTCATCTTGATGCTGAAGATATGTTCTCGGGTGGTTAATGTTTAAGTTAATCAGGCGAGTTATTTCCTTGGTGCTGGCTGTGGTTGTCATTATTCCTACCTACGCACTCTTTGTTACCTGGAACTCGGCTAAGAACCCAACCTTTAGATCCACGGCAGAAGTCATTGTCGTGCCCGGGGCGGCGCAACTGGATGGCGTACCAGGTGAGGTATTACTTGCACGTCTGATTGAGGCCAAGCGAATGAAGGATGCAGGTTATGCACCGCTGATTATCACTGTGGGAGCTGGTGCACCTGGAGATCGCACAACTGAAGCAGCCGCTGGAAAATATTGGTTGACCAGGAACGGAGTAGCGAAAAATAAAGTGATTTCAATTCCGGTAGGGCGAGATACTTTCTCCCAGACGCAGGCATATATCAAAGAGATGAAGAGTCGAAAGTTATATAACGTCATCATTGCAACCGATGCTTATCACTGCCAGCGCACCATCACGATGGCAAAAGACTTAGGGGCAACTGCAACCTGTTCACCTGCCAGCACAGGACCAAATACCCTGGAGAAATCACGGTATCGATATTTGATTCGCGAAGCTGGTGCCTATCTGGCATACATCACGCTAGGTAGACGTGGCATTCATATCAGCGATCACCTGACTAACAGCAAACTTGTAAGGTATGTGTATGACCCAATTGCCTAAGGCATATAGCGCTGGCGATCAGGAGAGATTTCTTGATGAACCGGCAAAGCGTGCTGGTCGCACTGAATTCATGCGCGATCGCGCACGTGTTATTCACTCTGCTGCTCTTCGTCGGTTAGCTGCTAAAACTCAGGTTGCTGTTCCTTGGGAGAATGATTTTCAACGCACTCGTCTATCTCACTCACTTGAGTGCGCCCAGATTGGTCGCGAACTAGGAGAATCACTTGGCGCAGACCCAGATTTACTTGAGACTGCATGTTTGTCACACGATATGGGACACCCACCATTTGGACACAACGGTGAAGAAGCGCTAGCCGAAGCGGCGCAATCGTGTGGTGGCTTTGAAGGAAATGCTCAGAGTTTTAGGCTACTGACCCGCATTGAAGCTAAGACTGTTTCACCAACGGGAAAAAGTCTTGGACTAAATCTGACTCGAGCATCACTTGATGCCGCAACGAAATATCCGTGGACGAGAGCGGAGAATCCGCGCAAGTTTGGTGTGTACAGCGATGACACGGAAATCTTCACTTGGGTCCGTGCAGGTGCACCCGATGAGCGCAAATGTATTGAAGCTCAGATCATGGATTGGTCTGATGATTGCGCATACTCCGTGCATGATTTAGAAGATGCCATCTTTGCCGGCCAAGTTCAGGTGAAGAATTTTGATAACGATTTTGACACCTTATACAAAGAGATGACGGCGAACTACGGCAGTGATGCAACTAAGGGCGAGGCCGCCGCCGCTCTTACGCGTTTGCAATCACTGACTTGCTGGCCAACTCACTTTGATCGCACACATCGCGCCCTTGCTCGCTTAAAAGATACGACTTCACAACTCATTGGCCGCTTTGTTCTGGCTGCTGAACTTGAAACTCGCAAAGTTCATGGCGATGGCCCGCTGACTCGCTATAGCGCCAATCTTGAAATCCCACGCGAGGCAAAAGTTGAGGTTGATTTCCTTAAGGCTGTTGCTGGGCATTACTTGATTAGCGCTGCGGCGTCGCAAGAGCGCTATGCAAAACAGCAAGTAGTCATTCATGATTTGGTGCAGATGCTCTTTGATGCAGCCCCCAGCGAACTTGACCCAATCTTTGAAGACGATTGGCAGCAGGCTACAAATGATTCAGAGCGTTTACGTATTGTCATTGACCAAATTGCTAGCCTGACCGACCCCGGCGCATATGCCTTACACGCCCATCTCTCGCAAGCTCCCGCAAAGCGTAGATAAGGTAGGAACATGAGCGGGCGCATTAAGGCTGATGACATCGTCTATGTGCGCGAGCATGCACATATCGACGAAGTTGTTTCAGCAGCTGGCGTTGCGCTAAAAAACGCGGGCGGGGGACAGAAGAAGGGGCTTTGCCCGTTTCATGATGAAAAATCTCCTTCATTCCACGTCACACCTTCCAAGAATTACTATCACTGCTTTGGTTGCGGCGCCGGCGGGGATGTCATCGATTTTATGATGAAGACAGAGCATTTAAGTTTTACCGAAACTATTGAGCGACTTGCCTCTCAAATTGGTTACACCCTTCGCTATGAAGAAGGTGGGCCAGCACAACCGACTTCCCAGCGTTCGCGTTTATATGCAGCCCACCTAGCCGCAGCCAAGTTCTATCAAGATCTTATTAATACTTCACCCGATGCCGCCCATGCCCGTGATCTGCTTACTAAACGTGGATTCGATAAGGCGGCCTGTGATTTATTTGGCGTGGGTTATGCCCCCAATAGTTGGGATGCACTGACTAAGCATCTGCGCGCCGCCGGATACACCATTGAAGAGTTAGAAGAAGCGGGACTTTCTAAGATGGGTGAGCGCGGGCCGATTGATAAGTTTAGGAACCGCATTATGTGGCCGATTAAAGATATCTCAGGCGATATCGTCGGATTCGGAGCTCGTAAATTAGCTAGTGATGAAGAGGATCAAGGCCCTAAGTATTTAAATACCTCAGAAACTCCCATCTATAAGAAGTCACAAGTTCTCTATGGCCTTGATATGGCTAAGAAAGAGATTGCCAAGAGTCGTCAGGTAGTTGTCGTCGAGGGCTATACCGATGTGATGGCATGTCATTTGGCCGGAATAACTACTGCAGTTGCTACCTGTGGCACCGCATTCGGTGATGATCACATCCGCATCATTCGCAGACTACTGATGGATGCCGATACTTTCCGCGGTGAAGTGATCTTCACCTTCGATGGCGACGCTGCAGGACAAAAAGCTGCCATGAAAGCTTTCGGTGATGATCAGAAGTTTGTCACTCAAACATTTGTGGCAGTTGAACCAGATGGCCTAGACCCCTGCGATCTGCGTCAACATAAAGGCGACCTCGCGCTACGTGATTTGATTGCAAAGCGAGTGCCACTCTTTGAATTTGCCATTCGCACCGAACTTAAAAAACATGACCTTAATACCGCCGAAGGGCGCGTTAATGCGCTTAACACCGCCGCCCCACTGGTTGCAGCGATTCGCGATAAGTCACTACGCCCGGAATACATCAAATCCTTATCAGGGTGGTTAGGTACTGAAACCGAAGTTGTCACCGCAGCAGTCAATGCAGCGCTAAAGAAAGTGAGCACAACCCAAGTTCCGAGTGAGGCACCGGCAGCCGATGCGCAGTGGCGACCTAATCCGACTGAGCCAACCTTGATGTTAGAACGAGAAGTATTGAAAGCTAAGTTACAGATGTCAGGACTTGTCTTTGGCTGGAGCACAATTGAAGATGAAGCATTTACTCATCCGGCATACCGAGAGCTACGCCGCATTATCGACTCATTTGGCACCGAGCCATTAGCTCTGGAAAAAGTTGAAGATGATCGCATGAAGCAGCTATTTACTGAACTCTCGGTGGAACCAGTGCGCACAGATGGAGCAGTTTCAGAGAAGTATGTTTCAAGTATTGTCGCCAGATTACGTGAAGTACTTGTCAGTCGAAAGATTGCAGATTTGAAATCAAGTCTGCAGCGCCTTAATCCGGTTGAAAATCAGGAGCAGTACAACGCAGCATTTGCAGAGTTAGTGGCCCTGGAAACCCAGAAACGTGGGCTGCATGAACTCTCCATTAGTTCGCTCTAAAGTGGGCATTTTGGCGCAGGCTTACCCCCTGCGGTAGAGTTGGACCTCATTCCCTGATAGCTCAACGGCAGAGCAGTCGACTGTTAATCGACAGGTTCTTGGTTCGAATCCAAGTCAGGGAGCCAGATATTCTCCTAAAAGGTATCCTCACGATATGAACGTATTGCAGAGTATTTCCCGAGGTGCAGTGAGTTCATGGGGTTCACAAAATCGAGCCTCTCGGCTTTTACGAATATTTCTCGGTGCCACCTTTATCTATGCTGGGTGGGATAAAGCATCTGATCCCGGATTTCTCACGCAAGGTGAGCCCACATATATCGGCACTCAGTTAGCTGCCTTTGCTGCAAATTCACCAATTGGATTCTTACTCAATCGGATTCTAGATCAGGCAACCTATGTCGGAATTTTCATCATGGTTGCAGAGTTTGCCGTCGGAATCGCAACGCTGCTCTGGGTTGCACCAGCCACGGCAGCCTTTGGTGGATTTATAATCTCAGTAACGCTCTGGCTTTCTAGCTCTTTCTATACAACTCCATATTTCTTAGCAGGTGATAGCGCATATGCGGTGATGTGGCTTGCTTACTTACTACTACTGATTGGAAATCGACGAATGCCTAATTCAAATTTTCAGCGCCGAAGCGTCTTGCGCACAGCGATTGTGGGTGCTCTAGCCGTGGCTGCAACCTTTGCCGGAAGAGCCTTACCAAAGACTTCAGCCTCAGTGAATTCATCCGCGAAGGGTAAGGGAACGCAGATTATTAAAGTTGCCGAACTCCCCGTGGGAAAGACATTTAATTTTGTGCACTCGGCCCAAGGGGTCCCAGCAATCCTCTTTCGCACCAAGGCTGGCGTCTTTGCATACTCGGCAATCTGCACCCACCTAGGTTGCTCGGTTGCATATAAATCCGCAACGAAGAAACTCATCTGCCCATGCCACGCAGCGCAGTATGATCCGTTCGCTAATGCAAAAGTTGTTGCCGGGCCAGCTGAAAGACCGCTCGATAAAGTAAATGTAAAGATAAGCGGTGCCTGGGTGGTTGAAGCCTAAACTTTCTCACACTCCGCTAACAGGAATATCACAGAAAAATAGGGAAGCATTATGGCCATGAAGAACATGAAAGTTATCGCAGCCTTTATTGCCGGGGCTGCCATTGCCGGCTCAGTTGCAACTGCCGCCACAAACTCAACAAGTGTTGTCAAGGTATGTGCTGATAAGCGCACCAATGCGCTCTTCCTCTCACCCACCGGCACCTGCTCTTCAACCAGAACACTTGTTGAACTCGGTGGCACCGATATGAATGCAAAAACCATTGCTTCCATGGTAACTCCATCGGTAGTCTCGATTAGCGTTACTGCTCCTTCGGGTTCTGGCACCGGTTCTGGATCGGTCTATCAGAGCACAGCTGCATTTAGTTACATCATCACCAATAACCATGTGATTGCTAACGCGGTGACATCAGGAACAATTAGAATTGAACTCACCAATGGCGATCAGTACCCGGCAACGATTGTGGGACGAGATCCTGGATATGACTTAGCGGTACTTAAAGTTCAAATCGGAAATCTTTCGGCAATCACTGTGGGAGATTCTTCTAAACTCAGCGTGGGTGATCCGGTTCTTGCAATTGGTTCTCCGCTTGGATTGGCAAGTACCGTCACCAGCGGAATCGTCTCGGCACTTAACCGCCCGGTATCTACCGGCACCGTAGATGCGCAGTCCTATGTCAATGCAATTCAAACAGATGCGGCCATTAACCCTGGAAACTCAGGCGGAGCGCTAGTCGATGCAGCAGGACGGCTCGTTGGGGTTAACTCTGCGATTGCAACACTTTCATCTGATTCTGCAAGTGGAAATATCGGACTTGGATTCTCAATTCCTATCAATGAAGCAAAGCGCGTCATTGATGAAATTATTGCAACTGGAAAATCAAAGCGCCCGGTTCTTGGCGTCTTCTTTGATCCTGCCTACACCGCAGGCGGTGCCAAAATTGTTCAACTTAGCCCCAGTGAAGGAGCAGATAAAGCTGGCATCCCAGTGAACTCAGTTCTTCGTAGTATCGATGGCGTAAGGGTTGCCAACTCGGAAGCGGCAATTGTGCGCATTCGCTCTTATGCACCAGGTAGCACAGTGACTGTGGTGGTCGATCTACCAACGGGTGTCAGCAAGAGCTTTAAAGTAACTTTAGGTTCAGCACCTTCGCTCTAAGGCAGTTAGCTAAGAAAGTAAATGCGCGCTAGCGCCTTGGCTAGGTAGCGATGTAAAAAAGCGAGGCTTCTTAAATCCCTTACTGATAAATGCATCGGTAATCGCAGTGCGAGTTTTCTCCAGATTACTCACCTGCACCAGGGCGATAGCACTACCTCCGAAACCTCCGCCAACCATACGTGCTCCCAGGGCCCCAGTATCTAGTGATGCTTGCACTGCCAAATCTAACTCGGGGCAAGAGACTGTGTAATCATCACGTAATGAGTTATGCGAACCATTTAGTAGGAGGCCGAGTTTTTCAAAATCTGATGCTTTAAGTGCATCGACTGCGTCTCGCACTCGTGCAATCTCAGTTACTGCATGCCTAGCGCGCACAAACTCGACTGGAGATAGTGAGGCTTCGGCTGCAACGAGTGCCTCGAGGGTGAGTTCGCGCATAGAGCGCACGCCAAGTTTGGCCACTGCCGATTCACATGATGCCCGGCGCTCGGCATATCCACCATCGACAAGTGCATGGTGGGCTTGGGTATCAATAATTAGAAGCTCTAAACCGTGATCTGCTACGTTAAATGGAATTGATTGAGTGGATAAATCGCGGCAATCGAGGAGCAGGGCAGCACCTGCATGAGCCATCAGCGAAACAGATTGATCCATGATGCCGCATGGCATTCCCACATATTCATTTTCAGCGCGTTGCGTTGCACGTGCAAGATCTTCCAATGACATATTGAGCTCGAATAATAAATTAAGAGCAACTGCAACTGAACATTCAAGGGCTGCCGATGATGAAAGCCCAGCACCTGTGGGAACCGTGCCATCGATGAAGATATCCAGCCCTGTTGTGATGTTCAGTGACCAGATAACCCCCAGAACATACTTCTCCCACTCACCGGCGCTACCAGGTTTCACATCTGCAGCGTCAATGGTGAAGAGTTCTTTTTTACGTTGATTCGATGCGATACGCACTAGGCCATCGCTGCGCTTTGCTACTGCGGCGTGGGTTCGATCTGCAATGGCAAATGGAAGAACAAAGCCGTCGCTGTAATCGATATGTTCACCGATTAGATTAACTCGGCCTGGAGCTTCTGAAATAACTTGAGGCTGATAGCCGTAAAGTGCTTCAAAATTGGTGGAAAGTGCGCCCATCTTCCTAGAGCTTCACATCTTTGAGCTGCTGGGCAGATTGTTCTGGCTTCATATCCATGATGAAGGCGCCCATGGCGGATTCAGAACCTGCTAAGTATTTAAGTTTGCCTGGGGCTCTGCGCACACTTGTGATCTGCCAATGCAACCGCAGTACATCGCGGCCTTGGCGCACCGGTGCTTGATGCCAGGCCGCGATATATGCCATATCAATGCCAAATACTCCGTCAAGGCGTTGCATCACTTCGATGGCAATCGCTGGGAAAGAATCACAGGCGGCGGGTGCTAACTCAGCTAAATCTGCAACTGGTTGCAGGGGAGTGACGTGAATTTCAAATGGATAGCGTGAGGCATAAGGGGTGTATGCAACCCAATGTTCATTCTTGGCAATAATGCGAAGACCATCACGAAGTTCGCGTGCTACAACATCGTCAAAGAGAACTCGGCCGGTCTTGGCATGGTGTGCCTGGGCAATAGAAAGCATCTTGACAACACGTGCCGGTAGATATGAATATGCATAAATCTGCCCATGCGGATGGGCCAAGGTAACGCCAATTTCTTCGCCACGATTTTCAAAGGGGGCGATATGTTCAATAAAAGGTTGTTGTGAGAGTTCGCGGGTGCGATCACGCCATGCTTCTAGCAATGTTCGAACTCTTTGCGGAGATAAAGTCTTAAAAGATCCACCGTGATCTGCGGTAAAACAAATTACTTCACACTTACCGGCAGCTACTCCTTCATCAGTATCTGAACCCACCATATCGGGCAGGGCAAAGTCGCCTTCCGGCGGGCGCAGCGATGGTGAGCGATTATCAAAGACAACAACCTCAAAATTATCTTCTGGAATCTCAGTGAGTAAATCACCGGTGGTGGGGCAGAGCGGACAGAGCTCTTTAGGTGGCAGGAAGATACGACCCTGGCGGTGGGCTGCCATCACCACCCATTCGTTGACTAATGGGTCTAATCGTAGTTCGCCAATACCTGGCTGCTCTTCGGCAGGTCGTTGATCTGCAACGGTGCGATTTTGAGCATCGGTATCGTAATAACGAATTGTTCGGCCATCGCTCATGGTGCGACTTGTGCGCACTACACCGGCAGATAGCTCGAGGATTTCATCCATAGTGCGCCTACCTTATCGTGGACGCGTTAATTCTTAATCTGATTGCGGCAGCTATCAGCAGCTGGCTTGCTCGGAGCCTTCTTGGTTTCCTCGGGCACAGGTGCTTCTCCCTGAGTAATCGTCAGATCAACTCGCGTCTTGGCATCGGCGTGAGTTCCAGAAGGATCTTTATATGCAACGCTGCCAAACCAGGTTCCAGCCGGAAGACCAGTAATGGAAAGTGTCCAGGAGCCACTAGTTTCGCGCACAAGTTTCTGTTCAACAGTTGGCTTCGTTGCATTTGCAGATGTGAAATATAATTTGACCGAACCGGTGACAACAGGTGAACTATCAGGACGCGTGACCTCAATGGCAATCACCGCACTCTTATTTGTCGTCGTTGCCTTTACTGATGAAATTGTGATGGTTGAACTTTCACCGACTGGCATTAGATCTGCCGGATCCGGTAACCACGTGCCGGTGAGTAGTGATTCAAATTTCTCAGGCGTGCCGCCAAAAACATTGAGATCTAATCGATTACCTGGAACGCCATACTTTGGCGCGATTCCACACGAGGTGTATTGCCACATCGTCCAATTGGCTAAACATTGGGCAGTGGTCCAGGAGTGCACATAACAACCACCTGGTTTCACATTGGGCCTTGCCTCAGCTTTAGCTGGATCAATTGCATACTGGGCAATCCATAACGGATACTGAGAGAGTTCCTTGTCCCGGTTCAAGGCATTTTCCAGAAAATGCGGAGAAGAATAGATCAATGGTGTGCGACCAGTCTTATCTTTGAGTGTGGCAAGAAAGGTCTTACTCCAGAGAGTTGCTTGTGCGCGGGTTGCACTCTTACTACATGAGCCAGAGGAACTGACTTTGACGCAGTTATTTTCAAGATCAAGTGCGTATGGCAAATCTAAATCATTAAAGCCACCCAACGCCTCAACTCTCCAGATAACTTTCTGAGCCTGCACTCGAGCATCTCGTTGAACTGCGGCGCTAGTTGTTACATTGGGTAAGAGTGCATAGTGATAAAAACCAGTGTGGATTCCAGCTTCTTGCGCACCAGCACGATCAGCCTTCACATACTTTAGGGCCAGACGATCAGAATATTCTCTAGTATCTGATGCTTTAATCATCACGAAATCAATTCCAGCAGCACGCATTTTCTTGAAGTTAATTGGCTTATCATTCGGATGCTGCCATCTGCTGATATCTGCGCCATGAATTTTTCCGGCTGGACCAGCTATAACTAATTCTGCAGCTCGCGCTGGGCTTGAATGAAGGGCAAAGGAGAGAAAAGAGAGGGAGAGCAGGATTGTAAGAAACTTTCTCATTTTTCTACAATCACAACCAATTCACCGAAAATATCAAGAAAAGCACTTTGCAATACTGAGCGATGACGCAGACGCGCTTCTTGATAGTCATGGCCGGTTGCTAACTTATTACTATCGCTGAAATCTAAGGTCAGGCGTCCGTTATCAAATGATTCAAGGCGAGCATCAAAGTAGGCAATCCAGATAACTCGGTCTTGGCTTTCAATTAGGTCAAGGACTTCATTCCAGCGCAGTCTAATCTTGGCAAGAGTGAGCGCTGAAGACATGCACAGAGATTACCGCAAGGCGCCTTAATGTCTTGGCGCACCGAGCCACTTGAAGTATTCGCCTGCTAAGACAACGCGCAAGTTCCGGCGACGATCTGGGGTAATAGATAGGTGTTGTGCGATGCGCGCCACAATCTGCTCAACTGACTTTTCTGAAACAAAGCGGACCTTAGCAATTTCAGAGTTGCTTAGCCCCTGTGCCACAAGGCGCAGCGTCTCTATCTGAATATCGGTTAACTCATTGAGAACTGTGATGAAGTCTTCCTTATGAATTGAGGTATGCATATTGATCCAGTTCATCTTTGAACCATCTGTTGCAGATATCACGCTCTGTGCAAGGGCTCCGGTGATGACCGACAAATCAGAGATGCTGCGCTTGAGAATTATCTTGGACCCCGGTGGAATATTCTTTTCCATAAGGCCAAAGAGGCGCAGATCAGGACAGGATGTTGTGATAACAATTCCTAGTGCTGGATTTGCATTACGCAGCTTCTGTAATAAGACAATCGCTGCTTCACCTGAGAATTGCAGGTCAATTAAGACAGTTTCAGGTTCAAGTGAGCGAAATAAGTTCTCGGCCATGAACTTATTTTGCGCCTCTCCCACAACATTGACGCTATGGAGTCGAAGTGAGGCGGCCATCGTGGAAAGCTCAAAGGAATCATCGTTAACGAGTAAGACTCGAGCTGTTGATCCCTGTCGTGTGAGCACATGTAATGATAGGACGCATCGCGCCCTTTGTATCCTGGGGGTATCCCTATCGAAGCACCAAACCTAAGCCTCGAACTTATATCCAAGCCCGCGGATAGTTTGAATCAGCAGTGGATTAGCTGGATCATCTTCAATCTTTGAACGCAGACGCTTGATATGAACATCCAGAGTCTTGGTATCTCCGTAATAATCTCCGCCCCAGACGCGGTCAATGAGTTGGCCCCGAGTGAGCACCCGGCCGGCATTGCGCATGAGAAATTCAAGAAGCTCAAACTCTTTCAGAGGTAAGTTGATCAGAATCTCATTGACAGTCACTTGGTGACGGTCGATATCCATACGGATGCGACCAGCTGCTTGAATGGAAGAATTTGCTTCCGATCCTGATTCATCGGGTACACCACGGCGCATCACAGCTTTGATTCGCGCAACTAATTCACGGGATGAATAAGGCTTTGTCACATAGTCATCGGCGCCAAGTTCAAGACCAACCACCTTATCGACCTCTGAATCTTTAGCGGTGAGCATGATGATGGGAACTAGAGATGTTGTGCGAATGGCACGGCAGACATCTATTCCAGAAACTTCCGGAATCATGAGGTCTAGCAAGATTAGGTCGTAGTGATTTTTCTTGAAGAGTTCGAGGGCAATACGTCCGTTTTCAGCAATTTCACTGTCAAAGCCTTCTTTTCCAAGAAGAAAGGAGATTGCCTCTGAAAATGATGTCTCATCTTCAACGATAAGTATTTTGGTCATTGGGTAACGCCTCCGTTAGGTGTGTAAATCGGCAAACGCAATGCAAAGGAAGAGCCGACATTCGGCGAGCTCCATACTTTTACATCCCCGCCATGATTTGAAGCTACGTGCTTAACAATGGAGAGCCCGAGTCCGGTGCCACCAGTTTCGCGTGAGCGAGCAGGATCCACACGATAGAAACGCTCAAAAATTCGATCTTGGGCATCCTCTGGAATTCCAATTCCTTGATCTGCTACAACGATTTCCACAATGCCATCACTAACATTGGAGGAGATAGATACCTTTGTATTTTCCGGCGAGTAATTAATAGCATTTTCAAGAAGATTGTGAATCGCCATAATTAATTGTTCACTATCACCAAGTACAACTACTGCTGGGATATCTCCGGCAGCGACTGAGATTCCTTTAGCCTCAGAAGTTGTCTTGACCAAGTCAATCGCCTCATTAATCAGGTCAGCGACGCTATTTTCAGTTGCCACTTGAAGTGGATCTGAATCCTGGAGCCGAGAAAGATTGATGATTTCTTGCACGAGGTCGGTCAGTCGTTTGGCTTCAAGCTGCATCCGAGTAGCAAACTTAACGACAGCTTCGGGTTCATCGGCTGCCGAGAGAACTGCCTCACTTAAGAGTGAGAGGGCACCGATTGGAGTCTTTAATTCGTGTGAAATATTTGCAACAAAGTCACGTCGTACCTCGTGCACGCGTTCAGCTTCACTCTCATCACTAAGAAGAACAACGATGTTATCGACATCTTCTAAATAGATTGCGCGCACGGTGAGTTCTCGTAAACCTTCACCAATGGGCCCTCGTGGAATTTCAATCTTTCCGATATGCCTCTGATGTGTGCGCCTGACAACGCGAATTAAGGCAACTAATTCAGGGCTAGTGATACGACCATCGCGCAATAGATTGAGAGTTTCAACGCCTTCGGTTGCAAATCGAACAACCTCACCCGGGGCGATAAGCATCGCATCTTGATCAAGCTGGGATAGCACATTGAGAAAAGTAGGTGAAATCTCATCTACGACAACGTTACTTTCATCGCGACGAAACCACATGGCAATAGCCTAACCTCTGCTTAGGACGGTTTACCGTCCGTTCACCTCTAGTCATTGCGAAATTCACCTGCTTCGCCTACCTTAACCCCCATGGCACTCATCCGGTCGGTCTTTCAAGAGGAGCTCGACGGGGTATCACAGTCTCTCGTAGATCTTTCAAATATGGTCTCTGACGCTATTCATAATGCTACCAAGGCACTCATCGAAGCTGATCTGAAAATTGCTGAAGAAGTTATTTCTTACGATGAAAAAATTGATCTTTATCAACATGATTTAGATACACGTATCATCGACATTATTGCTCGTCAGCAACCGGTTGCATCAGATTTGCGTGCACTTGTCACAGCCCTGCGCATGAGCGCTGATTTAGAACGGATGGGCGATCTTGCTCACCACGTTGCTAAAGTAACTCGACTTCGCCATCCCGAGAAAGTTGTTCCGGCTGAACTTAATGATCTTGTTAACCACATTGGTTCGGTCGCTGAAAATATCTCTCGCAAGATTCCTACTGTGATTGAAACACGCGATACCGAGTTAGCTCTTCAGCTGGAAAAAGATGACGATGAAATGGATAAATTGCACCGTCAGCTTATTGGCTTACTGACCAATAACAATTGGACTCACGGCGTTGAAGCAGCCGTGGATGTCACCTTACTTGGTCGCTACTACGAACGATTTGCAGACCATGCCGTCTCGGTCTCCCGCCGTGTCTATTTCTTGGTTACAGGAACTTTCGCTAACTCAACTCGCTAGACTTCGGTAGTGAGATTAGGCGTATTAGATGTCGGTTCCAACACCATACATCTGCAAGTAGTTGATGCGCACTTAGGTGCCCCGCCAATCCCAAACTCTTCTCATAAATTAATTATTCGCCTGACTGAATATCTGGATGATTCAGGAGCAATCACTCAATTAGGTATTGCCAAGATCACCGATGCGATCCTTACCAACATGAAGGATGTAGCCCACTTAAACATTGATGAACTACTCGCCTTTGCTACCTCTGCCATCCGTGAAGCAGTCAACGCAGATGAAGTTCTGGCTCACGTCAACCGCGAATGCGGAATTGATTTGCAAGTACTTAGCGGTGAAGAAGAAGCGCGATTTACATTTCTCGCCGCCCGCCGTTGGCTCGGATGGTCGGCGGGAGATTTATTGGTGCTAGACATTGGGGGAGGTTCGCTAGAAATTGCTCGTGGAACCGATGAGAACCCCGCCTTTAAGACATCTGTGCAATTAGGTGCGGGCCGCCTTACCCGAAAATTCCTGAAGGGCGACCCTTTCACAGCCAAATCACTGCGCACTCTTGAAGAGTATCTTCAAGATGCAATCGCACCACTTTCGCAATCACTTTCAACCTATGAAAAAGATGTTGCAACCGGGACGAGTAAAACATTTAGAACGCTGGCAAAGATTGCAACAACGTTATATCCAAAGTTTGGTCCACACCTGACCTACAGCGCACTGGAAGCGATGGTGCCTAAACTGCAATCACTTGATATTGAGGGAAGAAAAGCTATGCAATCAATTTCGGCAGAGCGCGCCCCACAGATTGTTGCTGGAGCAATGGTCGCCAAAGAGCTGATGAAGACTCTTAATTTGCAAGAGATTCAGATCTGCCCATGGGCCCTTCGCGAAGGCATCGTCTTACATCGCCTTGATTGGATAGAGCGCTAATACTTGAAGAAGTGCAGTATTAGTTAGAAATGCTCAAGTAATCAAGGCCTACAATTTCACCGCGTACGCGGTGCACAATCCAGGCATCACCCGGTTCGAGTTTGATTAAGTCCTTATTCTTTAACTTGGTGTTAAGTATCCCGCGCAGCATCGAAGGAATTACAGGGTTGTGGCTGCAGATGAGAATGTTCTTCTCATCTTGCTTGAGCGCATTGGCAAAGGAAATTGCCTTCTCTGGATCTACTTCAAAACTCTCTTCATTTAGGCTTGGCACAGTGGTAATCGATAATCCGCGTGCATGAGCAAGGGGAGTCACAGTCTGCACGCAGCGGGTGTAATCCGAGGTATAGAGCTCATCGATGGCAAAAGGCGCTAAGTGTTTAATCAATAGTTGTGCTTGATCAAAGCCGGACTCATCTAGCGTGCGAAGTGAATCGGCTTCATCCCAGTCACCGCGTTCGAGTGACTTTGTATGGCGCAAAATAATCAAGGTATCTGTGTGTTGCTCTTGATTCATAAATGTTTCAATAATTGATTTATCAGAGTCATGAGTTGCCTGCTCCAGCGCTTGGCTAGCAGGTAGCCATTTCATTTGATCGACTTCTTCATTAGCAATAAAATCACTCTGATCAAGGGCGCAGTAGGCGGCCCAGTACTTCACTCGTTTCTGTTGGCCTGATTCTTGGTATTCAACGGCACCAAGCTGGCGAGTAAATGAGGCGCGGATTCCAGTCTCTTCTAGCACTTCACGGTAAGCGCATTGCAGCGCCGTCTCACCCATTTCAACTTTACCTTTAGGTAGTGACCAATCGTCATATCGTGGGCGATGAATCAGGGCTACCTCGGTAGCTAGATCAGAATTTTCGCGCCACAGGAGTGCCCCGGCCGCTCTAATCATGAAAGGTTATGTCTATCGACAAAGTGATCCTGGAAACTTACAAGATAATTTCCATCATGATCTTTAATATTTCGGACCCACTTGTTTTCATCCGTCAGCTTCCAGGTTGAATACTTATCTGAGACCGAGTCATCAAGAATTGCAGCCAGTCGCTGTTTATGCTTTTCAGATTCGATGAGTACCAGTGATTCAACGCGACGATCGAGGTTTCGATGCATCATGTCGGCGCTGCCGATGTAGTAATCCTCAGCGCCACCGTTGCGGAAATAATAAATACGCGAATGCTCTAGGAATCTTCCTAAAATTGAGCGAACCTTGATATTTTCCCGGCGAGCTTGGGTGTTTAAGCGAATTGAGCAAATACCGCGCACCACAATTTCAACTTTCACGCCAGCATCGGCTGCTTCATAAAGATGATCGATAATCTCTTCATCAAGAAGTGAGTTGAGCTTAAATCTAATCCAGGCTGGCTTACCATCGAGGTGGTTGCGAGTCTCGCGCTTGATACGAGCAATCAGCCCTTTTCGCATACTGTGTGGGGCAACCAGTAACCGTGAGTAATCGTGCTTAGTTGAGTAACCAGAGAGTTCGTTAAAGAGACGAGAGAGATCTTCGCCCAAAACAGGATCAGCGCTAAGGATTCCAAGATCATCATAGAAGCGGGCAGTCTTTGGGTTGTAATTTCCGGTGCCTACATGGCAGTAACGGCGCAAGGTGTCGCCTTCTTCACGTACTACCAGAGATAACTTCGCATGCGTTTTCAAACCCATGAGTCCATAAACAACGTGCACGCCGACTTCTTCTAGTTTTCTAGCCCAACGCACATTTGCCATTTCATCAAAGCGGGCACGGATTTCAATCACCGCAAGCACTTGTTTGCCAGCTTCGGCAGCTTCAATGAGCGCCTGCACGATGGGTGAATCACCGGAAGTTCGATACAGGGTCTGCTTAATTGCCAATACATGTGGGTCTCGTGCTGCATTTTCTAGGAAATTCACCACCGAGGTAGTGAAGGATTGATACGGGTGATGCAGCAAAATTTCACTTTTTCGAAGCGCGGTGAAGAAAGAATCACTGGAATCTAGGTCAACATCGCGCAGCTCAGGTGCGGTCTCACTTCTAAATGGCGCATACTTCAGCTCCGGAAAATCAAGATCTGCAATCTGATTAAGGCTGCGAAGATCAAGCGGTGAGTCATATTTCAAGACATCGATAGGTTCAATCTTTAACTCATCCATCAATTCATTGAGAACTTCGGGATGAATGACCTTATCAACCTCAAGGCGCACGGGAGGCCCAAAGCGACGACGAGTAAGTTCCTTCTCCATCGTCTCCAGGAGGTCATCGGTCTCATCTTCATCAAGGTCAAGGTCTTGATTTCGAGTGACGCGGAAGAAGAAGTGATCTTTAAGTGTGACACCAGGGAAGAGCTCAGAGAGATGCTCGGCAATAAGTTCGTCGATGAGCACAAAGCGAATCTTTGACTGATCTGAGGTTCGAATAAAGCGTGGAAGATTGGTTGGAATCTTCACTCGGGCAAAGCTAATGTCTTGATCCTCACTGGATTCGATATTGATACCGATATTAAGTGAGAGCCCGGAAATATATGGAAATGGGTGTGATGGATCCACAACCAGGGGAGTCAGTACTGGAAAGACTCGCTTATCGTAGTAATCCTTCAGCTGACTTCGTTCTTCATCTGTGAGTTCGCTGATCTTGCAAAATTCAATGCCATGAGTTGCAAGCTCGGGGATGATGACATCTTTAAATCGTTCGGCTTGGATATTTACTAAATTTTGGGTGCGCTCAAGGACGATTTTCAATAATTCTCTTGGTGTGTAACCGGCAGAGTTGGGTGTCGTCACACCTCGTTCAATTTTTGCTTTCAGTGAAGCAACGCGCACCATAAAGAATTCATCTAAATTTGAAGAGAAGATTGACAGAAAGCGCACTCGCTCAAGAAGTGGAATAGTGGGATCTTCTGTTAGTTCCAGCACACGGGTATCGAAATCGAGCCAGGTTAACTCTCTATCCTGGTAATTCGCTAACTGATCTCTCACGGTATAAGAATGTCCTATTTGGGTAAATGGCAGGTAACCAACTGGTGAACTACCCACTTTACAAGGACTCTGCCCATTATGAGAAAAGAGCGCTGAGCCTAAGCCTGGCTAGAACGCAGCGCGAAGTTGATCCATCGTCTTTTGCACAAAGAGTGATGCTTCGAGAGGTAGGAGCCAACTCTCTTGCCCTTGAATTTTCTTGCCAAAATTTTCAATCATGAGCTGATAGGGATCTACTGCATCAAATTCTTCAATGTTTTCACCTAAGCGCAATTGACTTGGTGAGTTCCACGATGTGAATGCATCTTTGCCAACAAGTTCAACTGATTCTTTCTCTCCGTGCACAATCAAGCTTTGATTCTCTGGCATCTCAAAGGAGGCCACACCTTGTGCAGTAATAGAGCCAGCAAAGCGCAGCTGCCAGGTGGTGGTCAGATCAATTCCGGTTGGTCCCATTGTGACGTCACACTTTTTAATCTCCACCTGCGCGTTATCACCAACTAAGGCCGCCATTGCATGCAGTGGATAAACACCAACATCAAAGAGGGCACCGCCTCCCATAGTCGGTGAGAGTCGATAGTTGCCATCAATACTTGCCGGGAAAGTAAATGACGATTCAATCGAGTGCAACTTTCCAATATTTCCAGCTTTCACATAATCAATCATCCGTGCCATACGTGGATGCCAACGTGACCACACCGCCTCAACAAGTAGTCGATCATTTTCACGAGCAGCCTTCACCATGAGTTCAACTTCACTTGAGTTAATAGCGAAAGGTTTTTCACATAAGACGTGCTTACCTGCATTAAGTGCGGCAACGCTCCACTGGCAATGTAAGTGATTAGGAAGGCTGAT
>SHUV01000003.1 GCA_009694515.1 Candidatus Planktophila sp.
AGATCATCATCACCGTGGAATCATCAGCTGCCTTGTTATCGGCAGATGCTCTTCGCAAGACGCCATTGCAGTTGGGTGATCGAGTAATCATCACTCGTGATGAGCGCACAATTAAGTTATCGCACGTTTCATCGACGCTCTTTACCGATCGTCTGGTTGCAAAGTTCAAGCTTCCCATTGAAGGTTGGCGCGGTGAGTGAACGCTCCTTCCTAGAAGAGATATCAATCCGAAATCTCGGAGTTATAGAACAATCAGAGCTCGAATTAGGTCCAGGGCTCAATGTCCTAACGGGTGAAACTGGCGCCGGCAAAACCATGATTCTGACCGCACTTTCATTAGTTCTTGGCGGAAAAAGTGACAGTACGCTAGTTAGACACGGTGCGGATCGACTCAGTGCCTCAGCAACTTTCTCGATAGCCTCATCACAGGTTGAAGGACTAGAAGAGTTGGGCGCCCAGCTCGATGCTAACTCTCTGATTATTTCTCGCACTGTTAATGCTGATGGAAAGAGCAAGGCGGTGTGTGGGGGAGTCACAGTTCCGGCTGGAACGCTGGCTACTATTTCACAAAACTTAATTGAAATTCATGGCCAGTCTGCGAATGCACAAATTACTAAATCCTCCACCCAGCGAGAGCTACTGGATCGATTTGGTGGCGCTGAGATCTCATCGGCACTGACCATCTATCAACTTAGTTACGGCCAATATCTTGAGTTGAAGTCACGCCTCGCAGAGTTAAAGAGTTCGGCAAGTAAGCGCGATTCGGATATAGCACAGCTTCGAGAGTTCCTTACCGCCTGGGAATCTTTGAAGGCTGTTCGAGATGAGTGCAGAGCAACCGAAGATGAGATTAATCGACTCTCCAGTGTTGAAGATCTCCGCATTGCTAGCGAGAGTGCCAAGGAGTCTTTAGAGACTGAAGAAGCGGGGGCGCTCACACTGCTGCATACAGCACGACGTGCTTTAGATTCGGTCAAATCCAAGGATTCGCGCCTTGAGTCTATTGCCGACCGTGTCAGTGAAGCAGTATTTATTTTAGATGACGCCGCAACAGATCTCGCTTCTTACGCTACCGGACTTGAAGCTGATCCCCGACGACTAGATGCACTTAATGAACGTAAATCACAATTAAATTCATTCATAAAAAAGTGGGGTGGGGTGGGCAGTGGTGATGAAGAACTTGTCGCACTTGCCGCTAAAGCCAAGAGTGGCAAGGAGGTAATTGCAGATCTTGAAGGAGGAGATGATCGAATCGCCGAACTTGAATCGTCGCTGATAGATGCAAAGAAGGTGCTGCTGAAGAACGCGAAAGCGTTAACGCAGGCGCGAGGCAAGCAAGCAGTGAAACTCTCTGACTTAGTGAGCATTGAAATACACGCACTTGCCATGCCGCATACCCAGTTCTTTGTTGAGGTTTCATCGCCTGATTATTCGGCCAGCTTGAAAGAGTCTGATTTCACCCAGCTTGGTTGTGATGAGATTTCAATGTTGATTCGTGCTCAGACTGATGGCCCGAAGGTAGCTCTGGGTAAAGGTGCAAGCGGTGGCGAAATGTCGCGAATTATGTTGGGGCTGGAAGTAGTTATTGCCCAAACACATCCGGTGGGGACATATATATTTGATGAAGTTGATGCTGGTGTGGGTGGTAAAGCTGCGATTGAGGTTGGAAAGCGGCTGCATCAACTTTCGAAGCAGGCCCAAGTAATTGTGGTTACTCATTTGCCACAAGTTGCGGCATGGGCTGATACCCATTTTGTGGTTAAGAAGAGCAGTGACGGTTCTGTTGTTGCATCGGGTGTGGCCAAGGTTCAAGATGCTGATCGCGTGGAGGAGATTGCACGAATGCTCGCTGGGCTGGAAGAGTCCACCAGCGCCCGTGAACACGCGAGCGAACTTTTGGCGCTGCGCGGATAGAGCGCAATTTGATGATAGGTTGGTCTTCCATGAGCCAGCCGCATGTGACTAAACATATTTTCGTAACTGGCGGAGTTGTCTCAAGTCTAGGTAAGGGCCTCACAGCATCATCTTTAGGCCGTCTGCTCGTTGCCCGTGGAATCCGCGTGACCATGCAAAAGCTTGATCCATATCTGAATGTGGACCCAGGCACCATGAATCCTTTCCAACATGGAGAGGTGTTTGTTACCGATGATGGCGCCGAGACCGATCTAGATATTGGCCACTACGAGCGCTTCCTTGACCGCAACCTGGAAGGTTCGGCAAATGTGACTACAGGTCAGATTTATTCGCGAGTTATTGCGCGCGAACGACGCGGTGAGTATTTGGGTGAGACCGTACAAGTAATTCCGCATATCACCAATGAGATTAAAGAGCGCATGCTGGCTAATGATTCAGATGAAGTAGATGTTGTCATTACTGAAATTGGTGGAACTGTCGGAGATATTGAATCGCAGCCATTTCTGGAAGCTGCTCGTCAACTTCGCCAAGATGTGGGTCGTGACAATGTCTTCTATCTTCACATCTCATTGGTCCCATATATCGGGCCAGCCGGTGAACTCAAGACAAAACCAACACAACACAGTATCGCGGCCCTTCGTAGTATTGGTATCGCACCTGATGCCGTTGTTCTGCGTTGTGATCGTCCAATACCGGCAGGGATTAAGAAGAAGATTTCCTTGATGTGTGACGTTGATGTCGAGGCCGTTGTCGCCGCCGTAGATGCTCCATCTATTTATGACATCCCAAAAGTACTTAATAGCGAAGGTCTTGATTCTTACATCGTAGGCAGACTCTCTCTAGGTGGCCATGAAGTTCAGTGGGGAGAGTGGGACGCGCTCTTACAGAAAGTCCATCATCCTTTGCACACCGTAAAGGTCGCACTCGTTGGAAAATATATTGATTTACCGGATGCATATTTGTCAGTCTCGGAAGCACTTCGTGCTGGCGGGTTTGCAAATAACGCAAAAGTTGAACTTGTGTGGATCCCGAGCGATGATTGCGAGAGCGAAGCGGGTGCAAAGAAGGCACTTGCCGGAGTCGATGCAATTTGCGTACCCGGTGGATTCGGAATCCGTGGAATTGAAGGAAAGCTTGGCGCACTCAAATTTGCTCGTGAAAACAAGATTCCCACGCTAGGACTTTGTTTAGGTCTGCAGTGCATGGTAATTGAGGCTGCCAGGAACTTAGCCGGTATAGCCGATGCCAACTCAGCAGAGTTCACGCCAGAAAGCGGCACCCATGTGATCGCAACGATGGATGATCAAAAGAATATTGTTGCGGGTCAGGCTGATATGGGCGGCTCAATGAGATTGGGTCTTTATCAGGCAGCGCTAGTACCAGGTTCCATCGTCGCCGGAGTCTATGCAAGTACTGAGATTTCTGAACGTCATCGCCACAGATATGAAGTCAATAATAAATATCGCGATCAAATTTCAACGGCTGGGTTAGTTTTCTCCGGGATGTTTAAAGAGCGTGATTTAGTCGAGTTTGTTGAACTACCTCGCGAAGTTCATCCATACTATGTTGGAACGCAGGCTCATCCCGAGCTGCGATCACGACCGACAAGACCACATCCATTATTTGTGGGTCTCATTGCTGCAGCACTTGCGCAGAAGAAGTAGGTATAGCGCGGGGGATTGATGAACTTTCATACCGCCAGTACCAACTACCTCAACCATTTACGCGTTGAGCGAGCATTAGCCACAAACACCACTGAGTCATATCAACGTGATTTGGGAAAGTTTGCAATCTTTCTGATTAATTGCGATAAGGATTTCACCCATCTTGTGCCATCGGATATTGAAACCTTCGAAATCTTCCTAAAAGATTCCAAAATGAGTGGCTCCAGCATTAATAGGTGCATCTCAGCACTCAAAGGGTTCTATCGATACTGCGCCTTGGAATATGAGTTTTTCAATCCAACAACAGAGTCAATAACTCGCAAGACGCCGCGACGCTTACCCAAGGCACTTTCGATCTCTGAGATTACTTCGCTGATTATGTCAGCCAAACGAGAGGGTGATCCCATCTCGTTGCGAGATAGTGCGATATTGGAAATTTTGTACTCCACCGGCGCACGTGTGAGTGAAGTGATAGGCATTAACTTTGCCGATATTGCAACACAGGATTTAGAAGGCGAGCGAATTTCAGTGGTGAAATTGCGAGGCAAAGGTTCTAAAGAACGAATAGTCCCGCTCGGCAAATTCGCCTTCACTGCACTTGATGACTATTTAGTGCGCACCAGACCACTTCTAGCGGCTAAGAATACAAAGAGTGAGAGCGCACTGTTTCTTAACTCAAGAGGCAAGCGGCTTTCACGTCAGAGTACATGGCAGATAGTTCTTGATGCCGCTGTTGCTACGGGCCTTGAAGGCAAGGTCTCACCTCACGTATTTAGGCACTCTTATGCAACGCATTTACTCGATGGCGGGGCAGACATTCGAGTTGTGCAAGAACTACTGGGTCATTCTTCGGTGACAACAACCCAGATTTACACGCTGATAACCATCGATAAAGTGCGCGAAAGTTATAGCTCTGCCCACCCAAGAGCTAAGTGATTACAGCCCGCGAAGACGACGAGCAAGAATGCTCTGATCACCCTTAGCTTCTAGATCAGCAATGATGACAGCGATTGATTCGCGAACTATGCGACCGCGATCGACAGCTAGACCTAAATCTCCACGTAACATCAAGCGCGCTTGATCAAGATCAAAGAGTTCATCAGTTGATAAGTAAACAGTTATCTTCTCTTCATGTAGTTCGCGCCCGGAAGGAGATTTCTCGGCAGCGGTAACTCGTCTGCGAGAAATTGTTCGGACACCCTTCTTGGTCTTGGTTTGTGATGTGCCAACCGTTTGTGGGGAAGTGGGCGCAGCAGGTGCGGCTTCAACTACTTGTCGAACAGCGCTCAGTGCCGGAGTATTAGCGCGGAATAATTCATCTGCTCCGGGCAAGCTTGCTCTGCGTGTCATCGGGCGCCTCCTCTGGCGATTAGTTCTCGGGCTAGGCGGCGATAGGACTGTGCACCACCTGAAGATGATGCATATGCGGTGATGGGTTCACCCGCAACGGTTGTTTCTGAGAATCGAATGGTTTTAGCAATGATTGTTTCAAAGACATCATCGGGATACTTCTCAAGGATAGCTGTGAGAACCTCGCGATTATGAAGTGTTTTACGTTCATACATTGTGGCCAAGATTCCTATGAGTTTAAGTTCAGGATTAAGGAAACTTCTCACCTTATCGATATTGCCTTTCAACTCGATAAATCCGTGAAGTGCGAAATATTCACATTGCAGCGGAACAATAACTTCATCTGAAGCAACGAGTGCGTTAATAGTGAGCTGACCCATCGTAGGTTGGCAATCAATGAGAATGACATCGTATTCAGAACTCAGTCTTGCTAGCGCACGCTTGAGATACTGCTGCCCACCGATTTCAGCGCCAAGTGTTGTTTCAGCGGTACCGAGATCACGGTTTGCTGGTAGGAAATCTAAATTAGCAACTGATGACTTGAGCACAATCTCATCTATATTGGCATCTGGTGTCATCAGCGCGTAATAGACAGTGTTCTCAAGTGCAAGGCTATGTGCATTCACACCAAGACCAAGGGAGAGACCACCTTGTGGGTCAAAATCGACTAGAAGTACCCGGCGACCAAGTTCGGCAAGGGCAGCACCTAGGTTAATTGTGGAGGTAGTTTTACCCACCCCACCTTTTTGGTTAAAGATTGAAATGATTTTCGCATCCCCGTGCTCTGTTAGGGGTGCTGGGATCTTAAAATTCTTTGGTTCACGTCCAAGTAGGTTGGCTGTAGTTGCCACATGATCGTCAAATGTCGATTTAGCGTTCAAGCGAGAAACCTCTTTTCATTTGCCGCGACTCTACGCGTAATGCGCAGCGATATGCAAGTAACGAAGTAGTGTTCGCACGTGGAAAATACCCTAATTCCGGTTCCATCACCGGAGGCTATCCCGGCTGATACGGGATTTAAAGTCCACCTGTCCAACTTCGATGGCCCCTTTGATCTCCTGCTCCAACTGATTTCTCGCCACAAGCTAGATATCACCGAGGTATCACTTAGCCTAGTCACCGATGAATTCATCTCATTTATTAGAAAACTAGAGGAAACGGGCGAGGGTTGGCGCCTAGACCAGGCGACTGAGTTCCTGGTTATCGCTGCCACCCTTTTGGATCTCAAGGCGGCTCGTCTGCTGCCTAGCGGCGAGATTGAGGACGAGGAAGACCTCGCCATCCTGGAGGCAAGGGACATTCTTTTTGCCAGATTGCTTCAGTACAGAGCCTTTAAGGAGATTGCCGCCTCCTTTCAGGTGGCGATTCTGGCTGCCGACAAGTCCTTTCCGCGCGTGGTTGCCCTCGATCCGGCCCTTGCTTCACTACTTCCTGAAGTCCTGATCGGGGTAGGTGCCCAACGCTTTGCTGCGATAGCTGAGCGTGTGCTCACGCCTAAAGCTCCTCCAGTTGTGGCTGTCGAGCACCTTCACAGCGCTCTCGTGAGCGTAGCGGAGGAGTCTCGCTCAGTTGTCGAGGCGCTGCGAAAGTCGCGAACCCTATCTTTTAGAAATCTTATACAGGGCGCGGACTCCACCCTCGTTGTCGTGGCCAGATTCCTAGCTCTGCTAGACCTCTATCGCCAGGGCGCCTTGCGATTTGAGCAGGTAATGGCCCTGGGCGAGCTCCAGGTAACCTGGATCGGCTCCGATGAAGGAGAAGTTCTAGCGACCAATGAGTTTGATATCCAGCCAGAGGTCGAAAACGAGACAGAAGAGGCCGAAAATGTCTAATCCAGAGATTCATAGTCATGAGCTTGCCCGTTCCATCGAAGCGATTCTAATGGTCGTAGATGAGCCGGTCACTGAATTGACCCTCGCCACAGTCCTTGAAGTCCCGGTCGAACAGATTATCTCGGCGTTAGAGGCGCTGGTGCCGAGCTACTCTGATCGCGGATTCGCCCTGAAGGCGATCAACGGGGGATGGCGCTTCTATAGCCACCCAGACTTTAGCTCGGCGGTCGAGAAGTTCGTTCTAGATGGCCAGCAGAACCGACTTACCCAAGCCGCCCTGGAAACCCTGGCCGTGATCGCCTATCGACAACCAGTTTCACGTGCTCGAGTCTCAGCTATCCGAGGAGTAAATGTAGAGGCAGTGATGAAGACCCTCATCGCTCGAGGTCTGGTGGAGGAGTATGGGGTCGAAAATGAAACTGGATCTATTCTCTATAAGACTACGAGCTACTTCCTGGAGCGGCTAGGCCTAAATGCCCTGACTGACCTGCCGCCGCTAGCGCCTCATCTGCCAGATATCGATAACCTGGATGAGATTCTCGATTCGCTTACTGACTAGCTAACGCTCTACACTCATCACTTCCACCCCTTAGCCGACGCCTCGACTGTCGAGGTCCGTGCGGGGAGTTGACTGTCGAGAATGGATAGCCACATGGCCGAAATGCGCCTGAATAAGATTATTGCCGAAGCGGGAATCACTAGCCGGCGTGGTGCCGATGAACTCATCATGGATGGTCGAGTGACCATAGATGGACACCAGGTTAGAGAGCTCGGTGCGAAATTTGACCCAGATAAGGTCAAAGTAGCGGTAGATGGTGAGACAATTTTACGTTCTTTGTCTAAGACTTATTTAGCACTTTATAAACCTAGAGGTGTTTTGTCAACCATGTTTGACCCAGAAGGTCGCCCTTCACTATCTGACTTTATTAACCTTCGAACCGAGCGCCTTTTCCATGTGGGACGCCTGGATAAAGATTCCGAAGGACTCATCCTTCTCACAAACGATGGAGATCTGACTTTTCGAGCGACCCATCCCTCCTTTGGCCTTGAAAAGACCTACATCATCGAATTTGATGGAAAGCTTCCAGTTGGAGTCGAAAAGACCCTTTTGAAGGGGGTCGAGCTCGAAGATGGAATGGGACGAGTCCTGAGCTTTAACCACCTCTCGCCGCAGTGGATAGAGGTGGTTATCCACGAAGGTCGCTACCACATCATCCGTCGTCTGATGGAGGCGGTAGGAGTGGAGGTCCTTCGATTGATTAGAACGAAGTTTGGACCTATCTCTCTGGGAGAGACTCTCGAGGGACGATGGCGAGATCTAAATAGCGGTGAATTGGTAAGCCTGCAAACTGCTTTAGTAATAAAACCTTAAATCTATACAGAATTGTTTAATCATTAAGTAAATAAATCGACACAATTTTGGCCTGATGCATTGATATAGATATATCGATAAAAAGACGCTCAATAATTACTCTTCAATATCGATAAATAGATACGTTCAAAGTGTATGGATCTTCTGAGTTGACGAGTCCCTCAATTCATTTATGTTCGTTAGCGTTTAGTCGATAAAAATGTTAAAGGGCAAAACCATTTGCAATCAAACTCTCAGAAAAGGAGTTAAGGCTACACTTGCCTAATGTCAGTGCGCGCAATCAGGGGAGCAACCCAGGTAGAGGCCAATACGGCTGAAAATATCTACTCGGGTGTGGTTGAGCTGCTCTCTGAAATTCTCAACGCAAACGGGCTCACCCCTCAAGATGTTATTTCTGTGCTCTTCACCTCGAGCCCTGATCTCAATGCGGCTTTTCCGGCTGCCGGTGCGCGGGAGGTCGGTTTTGCATCAGTTCCGCTGATTTGCGCCGTAGAGATTGACGTTCCTGGAGCCCTTGAACGCACGATTCGGGTGATGGCCCACGTGGAAACCGATGCGAGCGCTGACTCAATCTCACATATCTACTTGCATGGAGCTAAATCCCTGCGCCGGGATATAGCGCAGTAGCTCATGAGCGTGAAACTTCCCTTTTCGAACGTCTGCATTATCGGCTCCGGCCTAATCGGCACCTCTATTGGCCTAGCTCTGTCCAATAATGGCGTCTCGGTGACCATGCTCGATCAAGATTCGCGCACCCAGGGCATAGCCCAAGCTCTGATGGGCAATGAAGTGGGCGAAATCTCCGGCGCCGAACTCGTTATCTCTGCTGTTCCAGTTTCAGCTTTTCCTATGGTCATTACTACCCTCGAAAGAGTAACCTTCAAGAATGTATTGATAGATGTAGCTTCCATAAAAACTCAACCTCTACTTGAAGTATTGAAATCGTCTTTGAACAGCTCGCAATTCCTGCCGACACATCCCATGGCAGGGCGTGAATTCTCAGGTGTTGAGTCAGCTCGAGCAGATCTCTTCGAAGGACGTCCTTGGATGATTGATTCCACTGGGGTTGATCAGAGGGCAGTTCTTTGGGGCAAGGCTCTGATTGAGTCGCTAGGCGCTCAAGTCATTGATATGCCGGCCGCCGATCACGATCAAGCGGTAGCCCTAGTCTCACATCTTCCTCAACTCATCTCTTCACTGCTGGCCAAGCAGTTGGCTGGAAAACCAGTGAGCTGGCTAGAGCTATCTGGGGGAGGGTTACGAGATACCACCCGCATTGCAGCCTCTGATCCGTCTCTATGGAAAGAAATTATCGCCGCCAATAGTTCGGCCATCGCACCTCTACTCAAATCGCTTGCGAATGATCTCAACTCTCTGATTTCTAATATTGAAAGTGAAAGCTTCGTTGCGGGCGTGATTACAGATGGGCAGGTTGGTAGAGCACTCATTCCCGGCAAACATGGTGGTAAAGCTCGTGAATACACCCATCTGCCGATCGTGATTGAAGATAAACCAGGTCAACTGGCTGCGATATTTGATGAGTGTGCGAAGGTTTCAGTCAATATCGAAGATCTCTCCATCGAGCATTCACCAGGTCAAGAGACTGGATTGATAACGCTGGCCGTGTCACATGCCGATGCAATGACTTTGAAAGCTCACTTAGAGAGTGAAGGCTGGGACGTGCACGCTCCTCGTTCGTAATTCTCTGTATTGGGCACCTGCGCCTTAGAATATAATAACTTATAGATGGGCTGTGAAGATGATTGTTGTTGCACTAGATGGCCCTAGCGGCTCTGGTAAATCCAGCACATCAAAGAACATCGCCATTCGAGCCGGATGGAGTTATTTAGATACCGGAGCTTTATATCGCGCTATCACTTTCATTGCTTTATCGATAAAGAGTGATAACGCAAACGACATTATCGCCGCCGTCACTGACTCACCGATTACCTTTAACTCCAATCCGAGAGATCCACAAGTCTTTGTTGGCACAACGAATGTAAGTGAAGAGATTCGTAGTCAAGAAGTGACAGAGAAGGTTTCCATTATTAGCGCCCTTCCTCAAATACGCGCAGAACTACTTACGCTGCAGAGATCGATTATTGCTAAAGCAGACCGCGGGATTGTGGTTGAGGGGCGCGACATCGGAACAGTGGTCTGCCCTGATGCTGCACTCAAGATTTATCTCACCGCAGAGATTTCAGCACGGGCAGCTAGACGAGATGCTGAACAAGATGGCGTGGCAGGGGGAGTCGATGCTGTTGCGCACTCACTTTCAACCCGCGATGAGATTGATTCAAATCGCACAATTTCACCGTTATCGATGGCAACGGATGCGGTGCATATTGATTCAACTGAACTTACGCTTGATGAAACCGTGGAACGAATTTGGGAACTCTTATCGCAACGTTCGCTGTTGGGCCTTCCGATTGTTGCCATTCTTGGACGTCCGAACGTTGGCAAATCAACCCTCATTAATCGCTTTATTGGTCGCCGTGAAGCAATCGTTGAAGACACTCCGGGTGTTACGCGAGATCGTGTGCAATACGAATGCGAATGGGGCGGTCGTCGCTTCATCATTATGGACACTGGTGGCTGGGAATCTAAACCAGATGGAATTTCAGTTCAGGTCAGTGCCAGTGCCGAACTTGCCATGTTTGAAGCAGATGTTCTCTGTTTCGTTGTAGACGCACAGGTTGGTGCACTAGATGAAGATGATATTTTGGTACAAGAGTTACGGAAGGCAAAGAAGCCAACAATTCTGGTTGCTAACAAAGTTGACGGTGATAACGATGAATCTGATGCGCATGCATTGTGGAACATCGGCTTAGGTGAACCGCACTTTGTTTCGGCTTTGCACGGTCGCGGTAGCGGAGATCTACTTGATTCAATTACCAAACTCCTGCCCGAAGTAGGAGCGGCGCAAGTACAAGATGGCTATCGTCGTATTGCACTCATTGGGCGTCCAAATGTTGGCAAATCAAGTTTGCTCAATGCACTGGCGGGGGAGAACCGCTCTATCGTCGATGATGTTGCCGGAACAACGCGAGATCCAGTTGATGAACTGATTGAATTTGGTGGCAGTATCTGGAGATTTGTAGATACCGCTGGGCTCAAAAAGCGCGCTAACCAAGCTAGCGGAACAGATTATTACGCGACTTTGCGAACACAGACGGCGCTAGAACGCTGTGAATGTGCAGTAGTCATCCTTGATGCATCCGTTCCTATCTCCGAACAGGACCTACGAGTTATCACGATGGTCGAAGAGGCGGGCAAGGCGATGGTCATAGTCATGAATAAATGGGATCTGGTTGATGATGACCGACGCGCTCAACTTGATAAAGAAATTGAACGACATCTAGATCAGGTCGAATGGGCGCAGATCGTTAATGTTGCAGCCAAGACCGGATGGCACCGTGATCGCTTAGCACCGGCACTTCGCACGGCAATCGATTCTTGGGAACGTCGTGTTCCAACATCCAAACTCAACTCTTTCTTGGGCGCCCTCATTGGAGCGACTCCGCCGCCTGTGCGTGGTGGAAAGCAGCCAAAGGTTTACTACGCAACACAGGCCGGTATCGCGCCACCTAAATTCGTGGTCTTCTCATCTGGCTGGATTGAAGCTTCCTATCGTAGATTTATCGAGCGTCGCTTACGCGAAGAGTTCAAATTCCCTGGGACTCCAGTTCAAGTCGCTATTCGCGTGAAGGAACGAGATAAGGAGCAGTAGCAATGTTGACGATTCCCAATGCGCTCACCTTCCTGCGATTCCTAGGAATCCCACTTTTTATCTGGCTCACCTTGGATCGAAACTTTGATGGCTGGGCAATCTTGGTCCTGATTATTGGCGGCGCTACTGATTATTTTGATGGGAAGTTAGCTCGCGCGTTAAATCAAGAATCGCGCTTTGGTGAGATCGCGGATCCTACGATTGATCGACTCTATATTGCAGCCACCATCATCGTCTTATACATCCGAGATGCGATTCCGCTTTGGGTCATTCTTCTTTTGGTAGCCCGTGATATTTCTATGGCGATTCTTGCTTTCGTTATCCAGATGCGAGGACTTCCGACTCTGCAAGTCACATATCTGGGCAAGGCGGCAACATTTAATCTGCTCTATGCCTTCCCATTTTTACTTCTGGCGCTTAACTCGAATTGGTATGGCACCGTTTCCTTCATTTTCGGCTGGGCCTTTACCGGCTGGGGAGTGGCTCTTTATTTAGCCACGGCCATCGGGTATTTCCGGACCGGGATAAATAGCATTAGAGTGCGCCCACAAGTTATCTAGGGGATGGTAGAGGCGCACGATGTCGTTAATTCCAGCAGAGTTGCAGTACACAAAAGAACACGAGTGGGTAGCACCTACCGAAACTGCGCTTCGCTATCGCATGGGCATTACTGACTTCGCACAGGGAGCCCTAGGTGACATTGTCTATGTGCAGATGCCCAAGATTGGCGAGAAAGTCATGGCTGATGCTGTGTGCGGTGAAGTTGAATCAACGAAGAGCGTCTCGGAAATCTTCGCACCCGTCTCCGGAACCGTTGTTGCAATCAATCAGACTCTTAGCGCCACACCAGAGCTAATTAACTCTGATCCTTACGGTTCTGGCTGGTTGGTAGAAATTGAAGTCGGGGTAGCCCCGGAAGGACTGCTCTCGGCCGCCCAATATGGAGTGATTACCGCATAAAACTCCGCTTGATTTCTCTGCCGCAACTCTCTAGTGTCACCCTTAAGTTGACATCGAAGGGGGTGAGTTCATGGCAGAGGCAGATTCAAAGCCAGAGCTCACAAGCACGCTCCATCTAGGACTTCGTCCACTGGTTGGGGATTCCTCTTCGGAACTGATTAAGGATTATCTAGCAACATCGTCGGTTGAAGAGCGTGCTGTTCTTGAATCGACTCTGGCTGGAGATGGCAATTCCGCAATGGTCCTGATTCACCGCGGTCCCGGACGAGGTGCCAGATTCCTGGTGACAGCACAGGGAGCAACTATTGGTAGGTCACAAGAGAGTGCAATATTTCTTGATGACGTCACAGTTTCTAGAAAACACGCAGAGATAGCGAAATCAGATTCAGGCTTTATATTTAAAGATTCTGGAAGTCTCAATGGTTCATATATCAATAATGTGCCAACCACCGAGAAGCAGTTATCTGTGGGGGATGAGATTCAAGTCGGTAAGTTCCATCTTTTATTCATTACGGCACAGCAGTAAATTCAGAAAAAGACGACAGTTCAAGATCTACTAGGGGAGAAGTCAGTTGAGCGTTCCAGCACGGGCCTACTTAAGTATCGGTGAAGTACTCACTAAATTGCGCGGAGATTTCGCGGACATAACTATTTCAAAGATTCGATTTTTAGAGTCGGAAGGCCTGATCGAGCCGCAACGAACACCCTCTGGATACCGTAAATTCACTACAACTGATCTAGAAAGACTGCGTTACGTCCTACTAGCCCAGCGTGATCAGTACCTGCCACTTAAAGTAATCAAGGAGAATCTCGACGCACTAGACCGTGGTCTGCAGCCAGCACCAGCTGGAGGAATCCCAGCTCCGCGTCCAACGCTCGGTCTTGCCACAGTAGATGGTGAATTCGCTCCCGCAGCTTTTGGCGAACAATCCGAGATGCGTTTATCTCGCGAGGAGTTGCTGAAGGCATCGGCGCTAGATGATGCCCAGTTGGTGGAACTCGAGTCTTACGGACTTATTCAAATCCGCGGTCGTCACTATGATGGAGATGCGCTCTCTGTTGCTCGCGCTGTCGCTGAGATGGCTGGCTTTGGAATTGAACCCCGCCACCTTCGCTCCTTTAAATCAGCTGCCGATCGCGAAATTGGATTAATTGAACAGGTGATCACTCCCTTTACTAGGCAAAAGAGCACGGAAGCGAAAGCTCGCGCCGAAGAAGTTCAGAAAGAGATCGCATCCCTATCTGTTCGACTCCATGCCGCCTTGGTACGTGGCGGCTTAAATCGTCCGCGTTAATCGCATAAGAAATTTCTTCGATGTTTATTCCGGTTGAGGTCGTTGGGGTGCGGATTGAGATGCCCTCGAATCAACCCATCGTTTTACTTAAAGAGATTGAAGGATCTAGATTCCTTCCCATCTGGGTGGGAGCCGTGGAAGCAACTTCAATTGCCTTTGCCCAACAAGGGTTGGCAGCGCCTCGTCCGCTCACACATGACCTGATTCGAGATGTATTAGAACGAGTAGACATCACCCTGGCATCTGTCCACATTACCGCCATCGTTGATGGGGTCTTCTTTGCAGAGTTAAACTTAAGAAATGATCAGGGTGTGCTACCGGCACTTTCTGCCCGGCCATCAGATGCGATTGCAATTGCGCTACGTACTAAGTCAAACATCTTGGTTGATAATGATTTGTTCGATCAGGTGGGGATTGATATTCCAGAGCAGGTCGCCTCGGAGGTTTCGGCTGCGGGGGACCAGGAGCTTGAAGCATTCCGGGAATTCCTAGAACAGATAAACCCGGAGGACTTTGCCGGGTAGGTAAAAAGTCTCAACCTCAAGTAGAGGTTTGTTTCGTGTCGGTACTGCCTTTCTACCATCTACACGCGTACCCTTGAGGCTACCAACTATAGGAAAGCGAGCCCCTTCTCGTGACTGAGCAAGAATTTGAAATCGGTTATCGCGGTGCGACAGCTTGTTCTGCTGCTGGAATTTCTTACCGTCAATTAGATTATTGGGCACGCACTGATCTGGTTGAGCCATCTATTCGCACAGCTACAGGTTCAGGTAGCGCTCGGCTCTATGGTTTCCGAGACATCTTGGTATTAAAGATTGTTAAACGTTTACTTGATGCCGGTGTTTCACTGCAGAATATTCGCACGGCAGTAAATCACCTGCGCGATCGCGGTGTGACAGATTTAGAACGAATCACTTTGATGAGTGATGGAGCTTCTATCTATGAGTGTGCCAGCCCTGATGAAATTATCGATCTCCTTGCTGGTGGCCAAGGAGTTTTTGGAATCGCTGTGGGCAAGGTTTGGTCTGAGGTTGAGGGTTCTCTTGCCACCCTTGCGGGTGAAGTAAACGGTGAGACTAGCGTTTCTCAAAATAGTGATGAACTCTCACTGCGTCGAAAGGCGAAAGGCGCCTAATACTCATATATTTCGTTCATCTAATTTAAGGCGCTAGGGCCATAGATGAGTTGAATGGGTGGTCACGTGGGCGGCAGTAAAGGTTTTCAAGATCGTCATATTGGCCCCTCTGGTGCGCAAGAAGAGGAGATGCTCTCTGTCCTTGGATACTCAAATCTGAAGGATTTTATCGCCGATGTAGTTCCAGAAAATATCGTCATAGAAAAGAAACTCGCGGAAGTCCTGGATAGCGCGAAGAGTGAAGTCGAAGTCATTGATGAGTTGCGTGCGTTAGCCTCAGAGAACCAGATTTTCACTTCACTGATCGGTACTGGGTACTACGGCACCATTACGCCACCGGTTATCAAACGAAATGTTTTAGAAAATCCCGCTTGGTATACCGCTTACACGCCATATCAACCTGAAATTTCGCAAGGTCGCCTGGAAGCACTCTTTGCATTTCAAACTGTAATCACCGATATGACCGGTCTTGCCATCTCAAACGCATCAATGCTCGATGAATCAACAGCAGCAGCCGAGGCTATGACTTTGGCTAGGCGAACCTCAAAAACAAGCGACGAAGCTGTATTTCTGATTGATCACAATGTCCATCCTCAAACAAAAGCGGTAGTAATTACACGGGCGAAACCACTTGGCATCACGGTGTTAGAAGTTGATGCACTTGCCGTAGATGCTTCACTCAATTTCTTTGGAGTTTTGGTGCAGTATCCGGATACCACCGGTGCGATAAATGATTTCAGTGATTTGGCAACGCTGGCACATTCAAAAGATGCGCTAGTCACTGCTGCGACTGATCTTCTTGCACTAACCCTGATTACTGCTCCAGGGGAGTGGGGCGCCGATATTGCAGTGGGCTCAGCCCAACGCTTCGGAGTTCCGATGGGATTCGGTGGACCGCACGCAGGATTTATGGCGGTGCGTGCTGGACTTGAACGCGCACTACCTGGGCGCCTGATTGGCCAAAGTGTTGATGCCCATGGAAATCCAGCATTTCGTTTAGCGCTTCAAACACGCGAGCAGCACATTAGACGCGATAAGGCAACAAGTAATATTTGTACTGCGCAGGTATTGCTTGCAAATATGAGTGCGTTATATTCAATGTGGCATGGACCAAAAGGTTTGATTGAAATTGCCGAACGGGTTCACGGGTACACCGCAGCTTTGGCTACTGTCGTGGAGAGCGTCAATAAGAGTTACTTCGACACTTTAACTATCAAAGTTGATGATGCTGCAGCAATCCACAGAAAATCGGCTGGATTGCGAATTAATCTCGGAGTAGTTGATGCCAAGCATGTCCGCATCTCCTTAGATGAAACTGTCACCGCAAGTAAGTTTGCTGAGATTGTTAGTATCTTTGGAGCAAAGGTTGTCTCAGCCCAGGGGAGTGGTATTTCACCGGCCGTTAAGAGAAGCTCTACCTTCTTACAACACCCGGTCTTTAACACCTACCATTCAGAAACTTCGATGATGCGCTACCTGCGCACTCTTGCAGATCGCGATCTAGCACTCGATAGAACAATGATTCCGTTGGGCTCTTGCACGATGAAACTCAATTCCGTCACTGAAATGGAAGCTGTCACCTGGCCGGAGTTCGCATCTCTGCATCCATTTGCACCGGTGGAACAGAGCCAGGGCTCACGAAAATTGATTGCCCAGCTCTCTAAGTGGCTTGTTGAAATAACAGGGTATGACGCGGTCTCCTTGCAACCCAATGCCGGAAGCCAGGGAGAGTTCGCTGGACTGCTTGCAATACGCAACTATCACGACTCTCGTTCTGAACAAGAGCGCGATATCTGTCTGATTCCATCTAGTGCTCATGGCACCAATGCAGCCAGTGCGGTGATGGCTGGAATGAAGGTGGTAGTGATCTCCTGTGATGAAGCAGGAAATGTGAGCCTTGATGATTTGAAGTCAAAGATTGCCGAACATGCAGGGAAGTTAGCAGCGTTGATGGTTACCTATCCTTCTACCCACGGAGTTTTCGAATCTGCTATCTCTGAGATTTGCGCACTTGTGCACGATGCAGGTGGTCAGGTTTATGTTGATGGCGCCAACCTGAATGCACTCGTTGGTCTAGCTCAACCTGGAAAATTCGGTGCCGATGTATCGCACTTGAACTTGCACAAGACTTTCTGCATCCCACACGGTGGTGGGGGACCGGGAGTCGGTCCAGTTATAGCTCGTGCACATTTAGCACCGTTTTTGCCTAACCATCCACTTGATGCAACTGCCGGGCCTACAACAGGTCCAGGGCCTATCTCTGGCGCTCCATTTGGTTCTGCCAGCATCCTGCCGATCTCATGGGCTTATATCCGCCTTATGGGGGGAGCAGGACTGACTCACGCAACAGAGGTTGCAATCCTTAGCGCAAACTACATGGCAGCGCGTTTAAAGAGCTCCTATCCCATCTTGTATACCGGTGATAAAGGTTTGATTGCCCACGAATGTATTCTCGATGTAAGGGAGATAACCAAGATCAGTGGTGTCACCGTCGATGACATCGCAAAGCGCCTGATGGACTTTGGTTTCCATGCTCCTACGATGTCATTTCCAGTTCCTGGAACTCTCATGATTGAACCAACAGAGTCAGAAGATATTCTTGAGATGAATCGCTTTATTGATGCGATGATTGCAATCAAATATGAAATCGATGAGATCATCGAAGGCAAGGTTGCGGTAGAAGATTCCGCTCTGCGCCATGCACCTCATACTGTGGGGGCGGTGGCATCAAATGAGTGGGATCGCAGTTACAGCCGCGAACGTGGAGCTTTCCCAGCTACATTCACTGGTCTTATTCCAGGCGAACTAATCGGCATGAAGGGTAAGTATTGGCCGACTACAGGACGCATTGATGGGGCATACGGGGATAGGAACCTAGTTTGTTCTTGCCCACCAATAGAGTCCTTCGCGTAGTTCAATCTCATTTACTTTACATAATGTAACTTATCGGCGTTAGGTCTAAGCCTGCGAGATAGACCCCAGAGCGTGGTCTGCCAGAGAGCTTCCACGACGATCGCCTTACTCATCTTGGAAACTCCATTAATTCGCTCCACAAAGGTGATGGGAACTTCAATCTTGATTGCTCCAGCTAGATCACTGGCCATCGCCATTTCAATTTGAAAACAATATCCGGTTGCCGTCATGTCAGTGAGATTTAATGAGCGAAGTAGCGATGTACTGTAAATGCGAAATCCGCCGGTGAGATCGCGCAGCGGAATACGCAATATTGCCTGTGCATAGGCAGTACCTGCGCGAGAGAGTAATTGTCGACTCCGAGGCCAGTTCACAACTGAACCCCCTGGCATCCAACGAGTTCCAAGGACAATAGATTTCATCTCAATTGCCACTGACGCTGCAGCTGCAAACATGGCCGGTAGATCTACTACACGATGTGAACCATCTGCATCCATAGTAACTACATGGGTGTATTTCTCGTCCTTTAATACTGCAGCAAAGCCCGCACGATATGCAGCTCCCAGACCAGCTTTGGCGGGCCTTCGGATAACACTTACCCATGAATATCCCAGATTCTGGGCAATATCTGCAGTTTTATCTGGTGAATTATCATCTAAGACAACCACATCGAATTGATAACGATTTTGAATAGTGGCAAGTGAATTGAGTAACTCCACTATTGAAACAAATTCGTTGTAGGTGGGAATCAAAATAACACAACGACTCATGAGAGAATTCGATTGATGAGGGTGCGATAATTATTGAGCACCAAAATACCTGCCAAAGACTCCTGAGTATTCTCCCCTGTTTGGCTTAACACTCGCCCATTATTATCTATAAAGGCTGAGATTCCGACCGTGGAAACACTCAAAATAGGCCTGGAATGTTCAACTGCTCGTATGCGAGTGATGGCCAATTGTTGCGCACTTTCTGCAGTACCCGCAAAGGTTGCACTATTCGTCTGCACAATAAGCGCCTGGGTGTTCGTAGCCATATCCCGCACTAGATCATCGAGTATTATTTCATAACAAATGATTGGACCAAGTTCAACCCCCGCCACCGTATGAGTTACTCGCTTAGTTCCCGGTATGAAATCATTGACTTTTTTGGCCAGCGGACTGACCAATTTAGCTAATCCTCGCAGCGGTATATATTCCCCAAAAGGTGTCAGCCCCCGCTTGATATATACACTTTCTCTTATTCCATCTTCGCCGAACAAGATGGAGGCATTCTGTGGTCCATTGGCAGCTCTTTGTACAACTCCAGCAATAATGGGCGTACTCAAATCACGCGTGAGGGTAGCTATATCAGCTTGAACTTCGGGAAATAGCCGCGGATCTATGTCGATAGCATTTTCTGGCCAAATGATTGCATCGTACCGGTCTGTAGTTACTCGTCTTGTTACATCTCGATGTAGATCAAAGACCGCTTTTGCTCTGGAGTTAAATCCGAGGCCTACTTCAGGTGTGTTTCCTTGGATAGCGATGAGGTTTACTTCACCACTCCCCTGTGGATTTGCAGGAAGTAGGATCGCAATTATGAATAAGGAGAGAATTGCTGCGAGATTTTTACCGCGTAAGCGCACCAGAAGAAGAGCTATTGCCAGTGTGAATGCTGAAAGTGCGATGACTCCCCCGAGGGCAACTATGGGTAGCGCCGGTGAGTCGACCTGACTAAATGCGATACGGGTCCAACCGAAACCGCCGAAGGGAAAGCGTGCTCGAAACTCTTCCATGGCAAGCAAGGTAAGGGCGCTCCACAGCAACTGGTGAGTGCGTCGAAATATCCAACCGACGGGGAGGTAAAAAAGCGCTTGCAACCCTGAGAGCAATAACCACGGCATTGGGCCGACGTACTTTCCACTCCAGTAAAGAACTATTGCGTTGAGGATGAAACCGAAAGCCAGACTATGAATTATTGGATAAGAGCTACTTCGCAACTTTTGCAGATATAGCGTTAGCCCAATAATCGCCAAATACCAGATTCCGATCGGTTCGAAGGCGGCACTGACGAGAAAAGCGGCGAGGGCTATCTTTACCATCGCAGTGCCGATATCAATCGATCGACGCTAGCCCCTAACCCGTACTCCTCTTTGATGGCATAGATTGCAGATAAGTCTTCGGGCTTAGTGGGAGTATCAATTTTCATGGAAGGAATGGCCACATCTCGCGCACAGTTGACCAGCGTTGGTGCAATCTTCAAATAGTCAGTTCCATCAATAATCTTCTTGGCCAGTGACGCACTCAGCGCTTCATGTCCAGCCTTAGCACCAGCGAGTGCATCTTCTACCGAAGCGAAATTGTTGGCAATCAGGGCTGCGCCTTTCTCACCTATCCCCTTCACACCGGGAAGGCCATCAGATGGATCTCCTCTAAACATGGCAAAGAGGGCATACCTATCCCCTGGTATTGCGTACTTGTTTGCTACCCAAGAAATGTCAACTAAGTCATGTTGCGAGAGTCCTTTAGCCAGATACACAACTTTTACATCTCGTTTGTCATCAACGAGCTGAAAGAGATCCCTATCTCCCGTAACGATACGAATAGGCCCCTTCTCTCTCACGGCAAAGGTGGCCATAACATCATCGGCCTCATAGTCATCAACTCCCACCATCGGAATTCCAAAAGCATCTAGTAGATCAAGCAATACTGGAATCTGTGGAGTGAGAGTTTCTGGCTCTTCTTCCACTTCGCTATCGTCTTCAAGACGGTTAGCTTTATATGCTGGAAATAAATCTACTCTCCATGATGGGCGCCAGTCCCCCTCTATGCAAGCAACTAGTCGGTTGGGTGAATACATTACGATTAAGCGAGCGGTCATATCAAGATATCCACGAATAGCATTGACAGGCATTCCGGTTGGAGACAAAAGTGTGTCCGGCATTCCATAGTAGGCGCGATACCAAAGTGAGGCGCTATCTAAAAGCATGAGCGTCATAGCTCACCCAACATATATGAAACAACACCTCGATCTAAACGCTTGACACCCTCTTTACATATCGGACGAAGATTCTCTGCTGCGCCACCAATCTGAGTGAGCAGGTCAATTAACTGCTTGATGCATCGTACAAAATCACCAACGGTCATATCAGTGCCCTTTATGACACTGCTGAGCGAGTGACCATTGGCCCAACGGTAAGCGGCGTAACAGAAACCAAAATCCGGTTCACGTTGAGTCTTCACATCAAACTCATTTTCAATATCCTCAAGTTCGACCCAAATCTTGGCAACAACAGCAAGGGCATTGGCTACATTTTGATGTGGCATCTTCGGGGCATAGTTTTCAACGCTTCGACTCTCATAGATCATCGCGGAGGCAACAGATAAGAGTTCGACCGGAGTCAGATTTTCGAAGACCCCCCTACGAATTGACTCGGTGAGGAGTAAATCTGATTCAGCGTAGATTTTCGCCAGAATCTTGCCTTGCGCTAGCGGCTTTTCACCCTCGATATAGCCAAGATGGGTCAGCACATTACAGATTCGATCGAAGGTCTTTGCAATAACGTGCGTGCGATTTTCCACGCGAGAGCGCAGACCCTCTGATTCCCTGTTTAATCTATCGGCACGTTCAGCGAATCGGGCATGTGTTTCGCGATCATTACACGAGTGGCAGGGATGGGCACGCAGTGCACGGCGCATCGAATCGAGCTCATTCTCCATCTTTACCCGTTGCCTTTGATCAAAGGTGCGCCGACCATCACGCTTGCTGAGCAATCGCTCAAGTTCCTTGATGTCGATTCGAGTGCGGGCATACTCTGTAAAGTTTCCAAGATGGCATTTTGCGGACTCAGCTTGTTCTGCTGCAGCAGAATCATTCTTTCGTATCTGTCTGACTAGTCCAATGACTGCTCGGTCTGCCTGGAACTGGGCGAAGGATGACTCCAGACTTCCTCGCGCACGTTCTCTCCCAAAGCGGGCAATAAGATTAATTGACATGTTGTAAGTGGGAGTAAAGGAAGAACGAAGCGGATATGTTCGAGTTGATGCTAGCCCTGCTGCGGTAGCCGAATCAACTGTTGGTGACCATTGAACAACTGCGTTACCTTCAATATCAATTCCTCGACGCCCAGCGCGACCAGTGAGCTGGGTGTACTCCCCTGGTGTAATCGAGACGTGTGCCTCACCATTCCACTTCGTGAGCTTTTCTAAGACAACTGTGCGCGCTGGCATATTAATTCCAAGTGCCAAGGTTTCAGTAGCAAAGACCGCCTTGACCAGACCACGCTTAAAGAGATCTTCCACCGCGCCCTTAAAACTAGGCAACATACCTGCATGGTGGGCAGCTATTCCACGTTCGAGAGCGGTGAGCCAGTCGCGATAACCTAAAACTTCCAAATCTTCTTCAGCTAAGTTCTGCGTGTAACGCTGGGCGGTTGCCACAATTTCTGTTCGCTCTTCAGTAGTTGTTAACTTCACTCCCTCATTCAGGCACTGCTTAACCGCAGCATCGCAGCCAACACGGGAGAAGATGAAGGTAATTGCGGGTAATAAGTTCTCGCGTTGTAGCTTCTCGATAATTTCAGCACGTGAAAGTCGACTCTCGTTATCGTTAAATCTATCGCGTCGACCTCTGGGTGCTTTGGTCCGTCGTAACGCTTCGCGCTCAAGGCCTAAAATCTCAGGATTAATTCTTCCCGGTTCGTTAAAGAGATCAATCATCCGATCGCCAATAAGTACATGTTGATAGAGCGGGATGGGTCTGATTTCACTGACTATCACCTCGGTGGCGCCACGTATCTCACCGAGCCATTCGCCAAATTCTTCAGCATTGGAGACAGTCGCAGAAAGTGAGATTACCTGAACGCTCTCCATGAGGTGAATGAGAACCTCTTCCCACACGGCTCCACGAAACTTATCGGCTAAATAATGAACCTCATCCATCACCACTGAGCCTAGATTTGTGAGCGTAGATGAATTTGCATACAGCATGTTGCGCAAAACTTCGGTGGTCATAACCAGGATGTCAGCCTCTGAGTTGATATTGGTATCACCCGTCAAGAGACCAACGCGGTGTTCGCCGAATCGCTCTTGAAACTCAGCAAACTTTTGGTTCGAAAGCGCCTTAATGGGTGTTGTATAGAAACATTTCTTACCGCGAGCAAGTGAACTAAAAGCAGCAAACTCTCCCACTACCGTCTTGCCAGCACCGGTTGGCGCCGCCACCAAAACCCCTTTGCCATCTTCAACTGCATGACAGGCAGTGATTTGAAATTCGTCAAAGCCGAAATTAAACTGTTCAATGAATTGGGTTGTGAGGGGGTGGGTCCCTCTCTTCTTAGCGGCCGCGTATTGCTCCGCCGGTGTGGTCATAGGGGCCATGTTAGTCCAGCACCTGCGATACATTCAGCCGAAACTGGCGCTGGACCTATTCGCTCACCATCGGCGTATGCAATTGCATCAGCGTTTAGTTCGATCTTCTTTGTGCGAAATATCTCCACGGCCGGATGCGTGATATGCGAACCGGAGAATACTTTCGGAAAAACCTTAATGAACTCCAACTTACTCACTGGCTTAAGAATCATCACATCAAAGAGGCCATCATTGAGTTTTGCATGAGGGCAAACGAGCATCCCTCCCCCGTAAGATCTCCCATTTCCAATCGCAATCAACATCGCTTTCGTGGTGAAGGTGCGGGTATCGGTAGTGATTTCATATTCAATCGGGGCAAATCTTGGGAGTTCAAGGGCTATTGCCACGTTATAGCGCTGGGGTCCGCGAGGCCAAAGTATTGCATTCGCTTTCTCATTAACTACTGAATCAAAACCAGTAGAGAGAATCGCAGCAAACCACTCAGAATCAGCATTACCTAGGTCGATCGGCGTTGCTGGATTACCGGTGACATGATCAAGATATCTGGTGGAAACTTCTAGCGACCAACCCAACGCTCGAACGATGTCATTGCCAGTGCCGGCAGGGATGACTGCGAAAGGAATAGCTCGAGGAACTACTAACTGCAGAACGAGATGTGCAAGTCCATCACCACCGATAGAGATAACACCTTCACATGGGAGGGTTTCTAAAAAGAGTTCGAGCTCTGCCTTCAGCCCCTTTGCTGAGCGCGATGAGAAGACTCGATAATCCAACTTCCGCTGGGCGAAGTAAGCCGTAACTTTCTCACCAGCTATCGCGCCTTTGCCATGACCAGATGTTGGATTGATGGCTAACGCCCACATAGGACGACCCTATCGGCTATTCGGTAATTGGGGCTGGTGCAGCAATCTTGGTACTACCAGTTTCTATGCTTTCAACTTTATTATCTCGCTTCTTATCTACAAGCAGGGCAATCCCAGCTGCCATAAAGTAGAAGAGAATCAAAGGCGCAGACAGTAGAGCCATACTCAATGGGTCCCCTGTTGGTGATAGGGCTGCGACCGCAAGACAGATAGAGAATATCCATGCGCGCCAGGGTTTGAGGATGGTGCGTCCTCTTAAGAATCCAATCAGGTTAAAGGTTAGTAAGAATACTGGTAACTCAAAGGCGAGACCTACGAACAAAATTATTCGGAGAACGAAATCTAAGTAATCGTCAAAGCGCACCAAGTTGCTCACCGCATCCGGAGTGAAGCCAAAAAGCGCTTGTATAGCTATGGGGAGAATCAAGTAACCAAGAGTCGCTCCCATAATAAAGAAAGGGGCCGCGGCTGTGACAAAAAGAATGCTATTGCGCTTCTCTTTTCTATGAAGTGCAGGGGCAATGAACGCCCAAAGTTGGTAGAGCCAGAATGGAGCGGAGACTATAACTGCAGTCATTAGAGCCACCTTGATCTGCAAATCTAGCGGACCCAAGACACCACTGATATAGAGAGGCCCACAACTTGCAGCTACTGAAGTTTGAGCTGCTCGCAAATCGCATACAGGTTTCGCTAAGGCAACGAGGATTGAATTGTAAAAGTACCATCCCCCACCAAATGCCACGACAATTGCGATTGCCGAACTCAGAACTCGTTTTCTGAGTTCTCGTAGGTGATCGATGAGCGGCATCTTCCCTTGTGGTATGGATGCCATCAGATTACTTCTCTTTTTTGCCGTCTTCTTCAATAACAGAATCGTCAGCCTTCATCTCTTTCATCTCACTCTTGAAGATCCGCATCGAACGGCCGAGAGAACGGGCAGAATCAGGAAGACGCTTTGCGCCGAAGAGGACCAGAACAACAATAAGCAGAATGACGATTTCTTTTGGACCTAAATTCATATTCTGAACTCCTTAGCGTGAGATTTGACCATAGATTACACCAGGTATCTTTGAATGGGTAGGCGAGGAAATCACCCCTCATAACGGTTGAGTACCATTTTGGCTCTTTTGGCGAGTTCACTCCGGATCTCTGCTGGAGAGAGAAGTTCGATAGCGCCTCCAGATGCCAACACAGACCTTGCAATCCAATGTTGTGAAAACGACGAACTTTTGAAGACGGTTCCAGGTTCCAGGTTAGATTCTTGAAAGCGTTCGGCAACATCTCTAGTTGGCCTCACCACCTTTACCGAAAAACCAATTTTCTCGGGATTTTCGGGTGGCGCTGTCGAAGGTTTTTTCACCTCCGCTGAACTTGCTGATTGAATTCTATCTATCCGAAAATGTCTGAAATCAAGCGCTGTGAAGCAGTACGCGTGCAGGTACAAATATCCCTGACTCTCAAGCATCTCTAGTGGAAGTACAACTCTCGCGGAGACTTCATCCTTATAGAGCGAGTGATATGAGATCTGCAGTCCACTCCGATGAGCTATCGCTTCCTTTACTGAAGTTGTTACTTCATGGTTGATATCACTGGATGCGGAGAGCGCTAATGGAAGATTAACAAGGCGGGCGATACGTTGTGAAAGTGAACTAATTGCTTCAATAAGATCTGTTCTTTCGGTCGAGATTCCAGATCGCAGGACATCTAAACCAAGAACGAGCGCTACACCCTCTTCGTGTGTGATGGATCGAGGCCTTGCAAGGGTTTGTGCATTTCTTATCGTGACATAACCAGATTCAAAATCTAAATCCATCAGTTCTAGCGGCGTGTAACCGGGAAGACCGCACATCCATAGTGTTGTCAAATCGCTTATCATTTGGTTGGTGGAGACCTCGAAGATTTCGGCCAAATCAACAAGAGAAATACCCTGATGCGTATTGATATACGGAACCAGATCTAGCAATCGAGAAGTGCGCTCTAAAGGGCTCACAGCATTCTTTGGTGGGTTCTTAGCCATGTGTCTCCAATATATCTTTGAGACTTGAAATGATGATCTCGCGCAGCTCCATTGGTGAATGAACATAGACATCATCTCCGTGCCAGAGGATCAAGGCAGAGAGAGTCTTCATATCTAGGATTGGAATCTGTATCTGATCCCACTCACCTATCGACTTCGTCGATGATGCGATAGCGCGCAGTGAGGTACCTTTCCCGCGACGGACATCAATTACTGCGTCGATGTTCTTCACTCTTTCGAATAGACTTTGAGAATCAAAGTTTTCAGGAGTTTCGAACTTCTTAGGCCCTCTCTTGACAGTGAAGGTTCCAATTACTCGATCAAAACGGAAGGTCCGAACCTCCTCGATGCTCTGATCTACTCCGGCCAAATACCAGTAGCCTGAGCGAGTTGATAGACCTATCGGAACTACGCGTCTATTTTCTACCGACAAGTCATAGTTTTGGTAAGTAAATTCAAGAATCTGGTGCTCTGCAATAGCGCGCGTGATCTTCGGAAGATCTAACCCCTCATCGGAGAAGAAGGGTATAGAGTCCGGCAAATTTGCTTCATCAACTGCTATTCCAAGTGAATTCAACTTAACCAGAGCCCGCTGCGCAGCATCATCCAGTGAAGCTCCTTGCCATGCCTGAGCAGCTAAGGACAAAAGAGAAATTTCAAGGGCAGTTATATCACCAAGATCTAGTTGGTATCTCTCCTGCTTGATGCGATAACCGGCCTCATCATCAAAGAGCGGGTCGAAGGAACCAACTTCTATCTCTATGCCAAGAGAGCGTAGATCATCTTTATCTCGCTCGAACATTCTATCTTTAGACTCAGAACTTCCTTCATACCCCTCAATAGTCTTAAAAATTTCAGATTTAGTAATGAATCTCTTCGTTGCCAAGAGCGCAATCGTGAGATTAATGAGTCGCTCACTCTTCCGTGACACCGTAAGCACCTTTCGCCGGACGTCTGCGGCGAGCCAATACTTCTACACCTGGCGCCATTCGCCTGCTTTGGATAAGAAAACCGGTGTGGCCAATCATTCTTTGTTGTGGGCGCACCGCAAGGCCTTCGTGATGCCAACCTCGGACAATTGTTTCCGAGCTCTCTGGTTCAGTGAAGTGCCCGTCAGCTTTCAGTGCTTCAGCCGTCGCTGAAAGCTGGGTAGTAGTTGCCACGTAGGCTAGAAATACTCCCCCTGGACGTAACACCTCGGCTGCCATCGCAACGCATTCCCAAGGAGCAAGCATGTCAAGAATCACTCGATCATATTTTTCGGTAAAGCTTTGTTCCTGAACTGAGCCAACATCCAACTTCCAATTTTTAGGTGATGCTCCAAAGTAATCTTCAATATTTGCTTGCGCGTTATCGGCAAAATCCTGACGGCGCTCTACTGAGTGAACAGAACCACTCTCACCCACGGCGCGTAGAAGTGAGAGAGTAAGCGCCCCGCTACCCACACCTGCCTCAAGAACTCGCGCTCCAGGGTAAATATCTGCGACTCCCACAATCATTGCCGCATCTTTTGGATACACAATTGTGGCCCCGCGCGGCATAGAGAGAACATAATCTCCAAGCAATGGAATGAATGCCGTGAATTTGAGACCTGCTGTTGTGCTGACAACTGAGCCTTCGGGTAATCCGATGAGATCATCGTGAGTTATCCATCCCTTATGGGTGTGCCACTCCTTGCCAGGGGTTATCGTGAAGCTATATAGCTTTCCCTTAGGATCGGTAAGTTGAATACGATCGCCGGCTTTGAAGAACCCATGTTCAGACACAGAGGCATCTTAGGCGAGGAATGACCCCCCGCGCTGGCGCGGGCGGTATCGTCGGCGCCCATGGAGCAGTTGCGTCTTTCCCCCAGCAGAATGAATGATTTCACCAACTGCCCGCAACTTTATAAATACCGAGCGATAGACCTCTTGCCTGAACCGCCCAGCATTGATGCAGAACGAGGGAAGTTAATTCACTCAGTGCTAGAAGATATCTTTGAACTTCCTGCTTCGGATCGAACTTTTGAGAGCGCGGTTGATTTACTGCCCGCATCGTGGAGTGCGCAATTGGAGAAAACCCCAGAACTTGGTGCGCTAGTTCTTGATGAGAAAGAGTGGATGGACCGTGCGCAGGCGCTATTGACTAACTACTTCTCCCTCGAAAACCCAACAACATTTGAATCAACCTATCGGGAACTCCATTTAGAGCGAAATCTTTCGGATGAGGTTTACCTCCACGGTTATGTAGATCGACTTGATATCGCACCCACAGGTGAAGTGCGGATTGTTGATTACAAGACCGGGAAATCTCCCAAGCCAGGATGGGAAGAGAAAGCACTATTTCAGCTTCGCGTATATGCACTTCTTTACTGGCAGAACCACGGAGTTCTTCCCCGTATGCTTAAATTGATTTACTTGGGCGATGTCAAGACCATCGAGAGTCAGCCGACCGAAGCCCAATTGACATCTACTGAGAAGAAATTGAACAATATTGGCTCCGAGATTCTCACCGCAATTGAAACAGGGCACTTTCCCACACGAAAGTCTAAGTTATGCGACTGGTGTTTCTTTAAAGCAATCTGCCCGGCGCACGTAAAAAAGGAATTTTGATTTAATTAGCGTTGAAATACTTCGCCTCGGGGTGATGAACAATAATTGCCGAGGTACTCTGTTCGGGATGGAGCTGGAATTCCTCCGATAGTTCAACTCCAATACGCCCAGGTTCAAGTAATTCACAGAGTTGAGTCTGTTGTTCAATATCAGGGCAAGCTGGATAGCCAAATGAATATCGAGATCCCCGGTAACCCTGGTCGAGAATTCCTTGTAGATCTGGTGAATCAAGATTTCGCACCGACATCTCCTCTCGGATACGAGCATGCCAATGTTCAGCAAGTGCTTCAGTAAGTTGGACTGAGAGACCGTGTAACTCGAGGTATTCACGATACTTATCGCCTGCAAATAACTCATTTGCTGCCTTACTTACTGTGTTTCCCATCGTAACAACGTGGAAGGCAACAACATCGGTTTTTCCTGAGTCTTTACTAGCAAAGAAGTCTGGCAAGCAAAGTCTACGATCACGTGATTGACGCGGAAACGAGAATCTCGTTCTCTCCTGACCGGCGAGAGGACCTTCATGATGCAAAATAATGAGGTCATTTTTATCTGAGACGCATGGGAAATATCCATATACAACTGCTGCTTCAAGCCAACCATTTGACTGGACTTCGTTAAGCAACTGACGCAACCGCGGCCGACCTTCAGATTCAGCCATCACATCGAATTCACCGCGCGCGCCCTTAAGCCCCCACTGCCCAACAAAGAGTGCTCGTTCATCTAGCATGCCAACATAGTCGGCAAGGGTAATACCTTTAACGATACGTGAACCAAAGAATGGCGCCTTTGGTATGTCAATATCTATTGCAACATCACTTCGTAGCGTGTCAATAACTTTAGGTTCGGTTGACTTAGCAACCGCCTTCACTTTTCGCTCACGAAGTGCCGGCAGCGCCGCTCCTTCTTCACCACGCTTTACAGCCATGATTGCATCCATCAGATGCAAACCTTCGAAAGCATCTCGTGCATATCTGACTTCTCCTGGGAAAATCGCCGCCAGATCCTGTTCGACATAGGCACGCGTGAGAGCCGCTCCCCCGAGCACAATGGGCCATTTCTGATCGAGTCCACGGCTAGTAATTTCTTCCAGATTCTCACGCATAATCACAGTTGACTTCACCAACAGCCCAGACATACCCACGGCATCAACATTATGTTCGATCGCGGCATCGATAATTTGATTCGCTGTCTGCTTAATTCCAATGTTTACAACTTGATAGCCGTTGTTGGAAAGAATGATGTCTACGAGGTTCTTTCCAATATCGTGCACATCACCCTTAACGGTGGCGAGCAACATTCGCCCACGACCACCATCACTGGTCTTCTCCATATGAGGTTCTAGGTATGCCACCGCAGACTTCATAACCTCCGCACTTTGCAGTACGAATGGAAGTTGCATCTCACCCTTACCAAAGAGTTCACCAACAACTTTCATGCCTTCTAGAAGATGATCATTAATGATCGCAAGAGGCGCAACTCCCTCACTCATAGCAGCATCTAGATCGTCAGTGAGCCCAACCTTCTCGCCATCAATGATGCGACGCTCTAGGCGTTGGCGAAGTGGAAGTGCGGCTAATTCTGAGGCTCTAATGTTTCGAGAGGCGGCTAATTCCACACCTTCAAAGAGTTGCAGGAACTCTTGCAGTGGGTCATATGTGCAATTCTCTCCATCAAATACTCTGCGATCATAAATCAAATCCAGTGCAACTTCCTTCTGGCGCGGTTCGATTCTGGCCATTGGCATGATCTTTGAAGGGTGCACTATGGCGGAATCGAGGCCGGCCTCCACGCATTCAGTAAGGAAGACGGAGTTGAGTACAACTCGGGCAGCGGGATTAAGACCGAAGGAAACATTGCTCACACCCAAAGTAGTTTGCACATCGGGATATTCACTCTTTAAGGTGCGAATCGCACTAATTGTTTCAAGTCCATCGCGTCTGGTCTCTTCCTGACCTGTTGCGATAGGAAAGGTGAGTGTGTCAATCAAAATATCGCCCACATTCATCGACCAGTTTTCGGTCAAGTCAGCTATCAAGCGACGTGAAACACGCATCTTCCACTCAGCAGTACGTGCCTGTCCCTCCTCATCAATAGTCAGAGCTACTACCGAAGCACCATGTTCTTTCACAAGGGGCATAATTTTTGCAAAGCGTGAAGTAGGCCCATCGCCATCTTCATAATTAACCGAATTAATGACGCTACGTCCGCCGAGTGATTCCAGACCAGCTTTGAGTACTGCCGGCTCTGTTGAATCAAGAACAATCGGCAGAGTTGAAGACGTGGCAAATCGAGAAGCAATCTCTTTCATATCTCTAGCGCCATCTCGTCCCACATAATCAACCGAGAGATCGAGCATATGGGCGCCATCTCGAATCTGATCTCGTGCGATCTCAACACAGGTCGCCCAATCTTCAGCGACCAACGCATCTCTAAAAGCTCGTGAACCATTGGCGTTGGTACGCTCGCCTATCGCTAGATATGTTTTCTCTTGTCTAAAAGGAACGTACTGATAGATTGAAGAAGCACCTGGTTCAATAGTGATAGTCCGTGCATCAACTTTCTTGGCGGCCAATTTCTTCACAACGGCCTGCATGTGGGCCGGAGTTGTTCCACAGCATCCACCAATCAAAGTGATTCCATAGTCATTGACGAAGGTTTCAAGAGCAACTGCCAACTCTTCCGGCCCTAGCGGATACTCAGCACCTTTCTTACCTAGAATCGGTAGACCCGCGTTGGGCATTACCGAGATTGCCACCCGTGAATTCTTCGAGAGATACCGCAAGTGCTCTGACATCTCGGTTGGTCCGGTCGCACAATTTAATCCGATGAGATCAATATCGAGTGGCTCAAGTGCGTTTAACGCGGCCCCGATTTCAGAACCCAAGAGCATCGTCCCTGTTGTCTCAACAGTGACCTGCGCAATGAGCATGACATCCCGTTTAGCTTCAGTGATCGCTTGCCTGGCGCCATTGACCGCTGCTTTAGCTTGCAATAAATCCTGTGTGGTTTCAATCAGCAACGCATCAGAACCGGAATCGACTAAGCCTTTTGAGGCGGTGTAGTAAGCATCCTTTAACTTCTCATACGTCGTATGACCGAGGCTAGGTAGTTTGGTACCGGGGCCGAGTGAACCGAGAACGAATCGAGGTTTATCAGAAGTTGAGTAAGCGTCAGCGGCTTGTCGAGCAATAACGCCACCGGCAAATGCCAGTTCATAAATGCGGTCTTCAATTCCATACTCGGCCAGGTTCGCCCAGTTCGCGCCAAAGGTATTGGTTTCAATGGCATCAACGCCGACCTCAAGATAGGCATCGTGTACGGAGCGAACGAGATCTGCGCGTGTCACGTTCAGAATTTCATTGCAACCTTCATGGCCCTGGAAATCTTCAAGTGAAGGATCTGCAGCCTGAAGCATCGTTCCCATCGCACCATCGGCGATGACGGTGCCGTGAGTGAGGGCACGCCGCATGAGGCCATCCACTATTTTTTGGGGGTTTTTCTCGCTCGTCACATGGCAAAGATTACCTTAAGGTGTCGCTGTGGAGATTCATCAAATTCCTTCTTTGCGTTCGCCTGTGATGGTTATTGCCTTTTCTGGTTGGAATGATGCGGCCGAAGCCGCGACCGGCGCTCTATCTCACCTATTAGGTTCATGGACTGATCCTTCATTTGATGTGGTCCCTGAGTTAATTGCAGATGTTGACCGAGAAGAGTTTTATGACTTTCAAGTAAATAGACCGATGATTTATGTCGATGAATCAAGTGTTCGTAATCTGACCTGGCCAGGCACGCAAATCTACGCACTTCGCACTCCCACGCTCAATCACGACTTCATTGTCGTACGCGGTGTTGAGCCATCTATGAAGTGGAAGACCTTTACTTCTGATCTGCTTGATCTGGCGGAAGATCTTGAGATTGATTTAGTAATCACTCTCGGTTCGATGCTGGCCGATACTCCTCATACGCGTCCAATTACTGTCAGTGGAAGTGGCGCGCATCCAGATATTGCTCAGCGTCTAGGTGTTGAGATCAGTAAATATGAAGGCCCAACTGGAATCCTCGGTGTGATTCAGGTTGCGTGCGTACAGCGCGACATAGATGCAGTTTCCCTATGGGCTGCGGTTCCTCACTACGCATCAAATTCGCCATCACCGAAAGCATCACTTGCTCTTGTTAACGCACTGGAAGATTTCCTTCGAATCTCAATCCCGCAAGGCGCACTTCCCGAGGAATCAACTGCTTGGGAGGTTGAGGTTACTGAGATGGCGAAAGAAGATTCTGATGTTGCAGAGTATGTGAAGGCTTTGGAAGAGAGCAAGGATGCATCTGATCTCCCAGACGTCACCGGTGAAACTATTGCTCGTGAATTAGAAAGATTCCTACGACGTCAAAACGGAAATTAGAGCGCTAGTCCGAGCAGAGTATCTAGCGCCCGCGAAAGCTCACCCGCTTCCCCACCAATCATTCCTTCACTCGTATCTCGCATCCAGCTACGAATTATCGTCTGAACCTTCTCAGTGTCGAGATTATCGCCCAGCGCTGAAATTATCGCTGCAATAACCTCATCTGTGGGAGCAACATCTACTCGACTCAATTGCAGTCGCAGTTCATCAATCTCAGTTGATGCGTTAACCAGAATCTCTTTATTCCACATTAGGTCCTGTGAGAATCGATGACCCATTAGTGCCCATCTAATGGCCATAGGTTCAACACCTTCTGCAACGAGCTGAGAGACAAAGAGCAAATTTCCCTTTGACTTACTCATCTTCTCGCCATCAAGACCAATCATTCCCGCATGAACATACGTACGAGCAAATCGCTGCCGCCCAATGATTCGACTTTGAGCAGATGACATTTCATGATGTGGAAAAATCAGATCACTGCCCCCACCTTGAATATCAATTGCAAAGTCATCCTTAGTATCAGGCTGCAGATAATGAAGTGCGATGGCACAACATTCGATGTGCCAGCCAGGTCGACCCATGCCGAAGGGACTCGCCCAGTCAGGTTCTCCTTCACGTTGAGCTAGCCAGAGAAGAGCATCGAACGGATTCTCTTTGCCAGGACGTTGTGGGTCTCCCCCGCGTTCGGCGAAGATGGAAAGCATTTGTTCATCTGTGTAATGAGAACGTGTGCCGAATTCTTCATCTGAGTGAATTCTAAAATAAAGATCATTTTCGACGCTATAGGTGGTGCCTGACTCCTGAAGCTTCACAATTGATTCCACAACCAACGGCATCGCTTCAACTACGCCTACATAGTGTTGTGGCGGTAGTACGTGCAGATCAGCCATATCTCCGCGAAAAAGATCTATCTGCGAACTAGCAAGTGTTTCCCAATCAATTCCATCGCGCGCAGCGCGCTCTAAGAGTGGGTCATCGATATCAGTAATGTTTTGAACAAAGCGCACCTCCGCCCCGGTTGCCTTTAGATAGCGATGAATTAGATCAAAAGTTAGATAGGTGGCTGCGTGTCCTAGATGCGTTGCATCGTATGGAGTAATGCCGCACACATACATCCGGTAGACAGGCTTTGTCGGAAGTGCTTCGACTCTTTTGGTAGCGGTGTTCAATAATGAAAGAGGCTCGAATGAGAATCTGGATGAGAGCTTAGGGACGTAAATCTCTGGCCAGGCACGCATATCGTAACTTTAACTTAAAAAGGAGGCCATGGCACGGCAGGCCAATCTTCACTTGGAGTTGGAAATTTCCCAGACTCCATGAGGCATTCGATTCTTGCAATGAGGGCGCTAAATTCAATTTCAGTGATTAATCGATGCAGGACTTCTGAGTCAGTGCGCAAGGTGGTTACTAATGCACCTAAGGTCATTAACTCCTCTGGAGTGAACTCACGCTCTGCAAACTGCCAAATGACGGTGCGCAACTTGTTCTCTTCGTGGAAAGTAACACCATGATCACAACCTAGGAGACTTCCATCGCTGACTGGTAACAAGTGACCTATCTTGCGATCTGTATTGTTAATGACAGCGTCGAATAGAGCCATTCGGCGAAGGTTCTCGTTATCTTTTCGGTAGTACAAAGCCAAATCGATTGACTCATCGATATTAATCCACTGCTGAACCATTCCTAAACCGAATGGTCCCTCGCGTAATACGGTGGGAGGGACAACTCTCCAACCGGAATATTCACTTATTAAATAGGACGCGTACTCACGGTGAGCCAAGTTTCCATCCGGAAAATCCCAAAGGGGTCGTTCTCCTGCGATGGGCTTATATATGACAGCCATCTTCTCATTATTTAAGGTGCATTCGCCATAGAGAGTGGCATTAGAGGCATCAACTAGTCGACCGGTTACCTCAAGACTTCCGGTAAGCAGGTGTTCAATGACCTGACTCATCTGCGGTAACCATTTGATCGCGGACATAGATGACCTTTGAGATCTAACGGTCCACCACAAAATGGACACGGCTGGCGCCCTGCGCCCACCACGATGAAGGCTCGCTTGGAGAATCGATCGGCTTCACTTGGAGTAATTAACACTCTCAAAATATCTTGATCGCCTGTTAAATCATCGACATCTATGAATTCTGGATCCTGATCGCTACCCTCATTAATAGCCTGGAAATCTACTTGAATCAAGCCCTGCTCTGCATCGAAAGCTAAGCCGATTACTCCAACACGAAACTCTTCCTCGATTGGAGTACTTAGCGGTGCATCATCTTTAACAAGACGGGAAAAGCTAACGCTCGGGTTGTTCTGCTTGATATCTCGAATTGTATAGAGCAGACGATCTGCAAGCGCTTGAACCTGTGTTTTCTCCAAGGAGACAGAGATTAAGCGGGTACCGCTCTGAGCTTGAATGAAGAATGTCCGTTCCCCTGGCTGACCTACCGTGCCGACCGTAAATCTCTCTGGTTGTTGGAAAAGAATAATCTGCGAACTCATTTCTTCTTGCGCCCGACAGCTCCGGCTCCGCCGCCAAGTAGCATTTTCTTGGGACGCGAACCTGATAGTGAGCCTTCTAGGTGCGTGAGATTGTCATTAAAAAGTATTAATCGTGCGCTTTCTCCATCATATTCAAGCATGGTAATCGACGCGGGATCGATTACTAAAGACTGAAAATTATCAAGTTTCATTTTCAATAAACTAGCAACCATTGCCTTAATGACATCGCCGTGACTGACAAACAAGTGAGTGCCCTTTGCTCTTTCTAAAACCGCATCTCTAATTGACGCCACAGCTCTCTTTTGCATGGCTGTCATACGTTCGCCCTGTGGAAATTCAACCTTGCTCGGAGTCTTCTGTATTACTTTCCAGAGGGGTTGCTTTGCCAATGAGTTGAGTTTCTTGCCACTCCAATTGCCGTAATTCATCTCAATTAGTTTCTCATCGAGAATGAATTTCTTTAGTCCATTTGAGTTCGAAGATTCCAGCCAAGGCGCAAGCGTCTCCTGACAGCGTTGCATCGGACTCATGCGAATCGAATCAAATGAGACTCTCCCAATGCGATCTATCAAATCAACAGCCTGTTCGGTCCCTTTTTTACTGAGAGAGATACCAGGCAATTGCCCGGCCAAAATTCCAGATTCATTGGCGATTGAATGTGCATGTCTTAGAAGGATTATTCGCGCCACAACACGAAGGTTATCGCTAAATTTCTAATCACGACTTTTCTGCTATCTCCTTGCTAAGGTCTGCGTCATGGAGATGCGACGGGCTGGAAATAGTGGCCTCACACTCTCTCGGCTGGGTCTAGGCACCATGACATGGGGTCGTGATACCGATACGCACGAAGCTGCTGATCAATGCCGTGCCTATATCGAAGCTGGCGGCAACTTCCTTGATACCTCTCCTACCTTTGGCGATGGGGATAGTGAGCGAGTTATTGGTGGACTGATTGGAACTCTTTTTAACCGCTCCGATGTAGTGATTTCTACGAAAGCAGGTGTCTCACATCCAGGTGGTGTTCGCACAGTAAATAACTCTCGCACCGCTCTAATTGCAGAATTAGATAAATCACTATCGCGACTAGAATCTGATTATGTCGATATCTGGCAGATTCAGATGTGGGATGAGCACACCCCGCTAGAAGACACTCTCTCCGCACTCGATTACGCATACACATCGGGAAAAGCTCGACATGTTGGAGTTTCAAATTTCTCTGGCTGGCAAAGTGCACGAGCAATCACCATTCAAGAGAGTAATTCCGCAAAAGCACCGATAGTCTCAAATCAGATTGAATACTCGCTGCTTAATCGAAGTGCTGAGGAAGAAATACTTCCCTGTGCTCGAGCAACTGGGATTGGGGCTTTAGCTTGGGCGCCCTTGGGTCGTGGTGTCTTAACAGGAAAATATCGCTCTGGCATTCCAAGTGACTCTCGTGCCGCCGCACCACATTTTGTGAAACATGTTGAACCCTATTTGAATGAGAAGTCAACGCGAATCGTTGAAGCAGTATCTGTGGCAGCGACAGGTCTTGGTTATTCACCTTTGGAAGTTGCACTTGCTTGGGTACGAGACACCCCTGGAATAACGAGTGCGATAGTGGGCGCAAGAACCGGCGGACAACTTCGTGGAATTTTGAAATCCGAAGAAATATCCTTGCCAGATATCGTGCGCAGCGTGCTGGATGAAATTTCAGATTAAGCGTTCTCTAGAAATTCCTTTAGTACATGAACCCCAAAATGAAGGCCAGAGATTGGCACACGTTCATCTACCCCATGGAATAAGGACATGAAATCCAAGTCTTGTGGCAGCCGCAGCGGGCTAAATCCATAACCTATGATTCCAAGTTCAGATAGCGCCTTGTTATCAGTTCCTCCGCTCATGACATATGGAACGGGAATACCTTCAGGATCATGGACTAGAATTGCAGCACACATCGCATCCACTAGGTCTCCTTCAAAATCAACCTCAAGTGCAATATCGCGAGTAATGGTTTCTATTTCAATATCTGGACCAATAATCGATTGAATTGTGGCATTAAGTTCATCTTCATAACCCGGTAAAAATCGTCCGTCAATGACAGCCGAAGCAGATGCCGGAATAACGTTCTCCTTATATCCAGCTTCCAACATCGTTGGGTTAGCTGTGTTCTGCAACGTTGCTCCCACCATTCGAGCGGTTGGTCCAATCTCTGCTAACAAAGGCGTGAGATCTGCCGGATTAAAAGGTTTGCCAGTTGCTTGCGCAATTTTTTCGAAGAGTATCTTGACTGTCTTTGTATATCTCTGGGGCCATTGGTAGCGACCAATCTTGGCTACCGCTTCCGTAATCAAAGTAATCGCATTCTCATCATTCATCATCGAACCGTGACCAGCGCGGCCATGTGCTGTGATTTTCATCCAGTGAATGCCTTTTTGCGCAGCCTCGATAAAATATAAACGTTTTCCACCAGTAACGGTGACTGAAAAACCACCCACTTCTGATATTGCCTCGGTGCACCCAGCGAAAACTTCAGGATGCTTGGCAGTCATAAACCGAGAACCGTAAGAACTCCCCGCTTCTTCATCGGCAAAAAAAGCTAAGACAATATCTCGCTGTGGTTGATATCCAGTGCGGGACCATTCGCGAACCACGGCCAAAATCATCGCGTCCATATTCTTCATATCCACTGCCCCGCGACCCCAGATCATGCCATCGCGAATTTCGGCTGCGAAGGGATCTACCGACCACTCACTAGCGTTTGCGGGAACAACATCGAGATGACCGTGGACAACTAAGCCACCCAGTGAGCTATCTTTTCCGGGTATACGCGCAATCACATTGCAGCGATTGGGAGCAGATTCGTAAATATCTGCTCTGATACCAACTTCAGCGAGTGAGGCAACAACATATTGTGCACATACCTTTTCATCTCCCTTGCCTTCTCCATAATTTACTGAAGGGATTCGAATGAGATCTTGGCAGATAGAGACAACTTCATTCTCAATCCTGCTCGACTTCTCTGCGCTACTCATGGTCGTATTCTGCCCTTTCATAGCTCTCTTTTGCGCCCATGGCGCCAGGTTGATATCGTTACCCAGTTATTTCGACTCGAGCGCATAAGATTTATCTTCTAGCGAGCGGGTACTCGTCCGGGTGGCGGAATTGGCAGACGCGCTAGCTTGAGGTGCTAGTTCTCGCAAGGGATTCGGGGTTCAAGTCCCCGTTCGGACACAGTTACGGTGGTGCAACTATGGATATCAGTCAAGCACTTGCATTGATTAGACCTATCCCGGATTTCCCTAAACCTGGGATCCTTTTTCAAGATATTTCCCCGTTACTGGCCAATCCGCAGGCATTTGCCACCGTCATATCGGCCCTCGCTGCTGTTACAGATGATGTTGACTATGTGGCCGCACTCGATGCACGCGGGTTCATCTTGGGCAGTGCCGTGGCCCTGGAAAAGAAAGTCGGATTCATCCCAATCCGTAAATCTGGAAAATTACCTTACACAACTTTTTCGCGCAGTTACAGCTTGGAGTATGGCCAGGACGAATTAGAGATTCATACGGATGCGATGAAGGCCGGTTCACGAGTTCTTCTCATCGATGATGTGTTGGCAACGGGTGGAACTTTAAAGGCTGCAATTTTGCTCATTCAAGATCTGGGAGCTGTTGTTGTGAGCGCCGCGGTTCTCTTGGAGATTCCAGAATTAGCAGGTCGGGCAAACATTGCAAAACTGGACTCCGGCCCTCCCATATTCTCACTCTCGCTAAAATAGCTTTAGATTCAGTCTGTTTTTGGATGAGAGAATATTGAGGCGATTCATGGCAGGATTCCCACGTGGCTGAGTTGATTTACTACTGCGGAACGATGGATTCGGGTAAGTCAACCCTGGCACTGCAAACCGCGCATAACCATAAGTCACGTGGTCGAACTGGGCTGATCTTTACGAGTAAGGATCGTGCTGGCGCAGGTCTCATTAGTTCTCGTTTAGGGTTGCAATCTGAAGCAATTGAAGTTGAAAGCTCACTGGATATTCATAAATTTGTGGTTGATCACTTATCTGCTGGTGACCGCATCGATTACATCATCTGTGACGAAGCTCAGTTCTACCAGCCGGATCAAATCGATGGTCTGGCAAAGATTGTTGATGGACTAGGTATTGATGTCTACGCATTTGGAATTCTCGCAGATTTTAGAACCAAACTCTTTCCGGGTTCAGCCAGGCTAGTCGAACTTGCCGATCGTGTGAATACCCTGCAAGTTGAAGCCCTCTGCTGGTGCGGATCACGTGCAACACATAACGCTCGTACGATTAATGGCGTTATGGTGACTGAAGGCGAACAAGTGGTGGTCGGAGATGTCGGCAGAAGTGATGAGGTTGCCTATGAAGTTCTTTGCCGCAGACACCATATGCGCCAAGTTACAGCTCGCGCATCACGAGCTGGTCATATAAGTTCTGACCCTTTGCCTTTTACTGAAATCTAAATCAGAGAAATAGAGGAAAGATGAATACCCATGCATATGCAGCGATGAGTGCTGGAGCAGATCTGGTCCCATATCAATTCGATTGACGCGTATCGTGGCAAGTGATGTGAAGTTTCGCTTTGTGATTGACACCTCCGCGCTTTAAATCGAATGTAGAACTGTTGCCAGCACTGGCGCGATAACTAGGGCTGGCAACAGATTTGCTACCGATACCTTCTTAATATTAAGTAGTCGTAGTCCAATGCCTACGAGCATCAGCCCGCCACAGATAGTCATGGCATCAATTTGGTATTGCTCAAGAACTGATCCTGCAAAGAAACCGATAATCGTCCAGAAGCCCTGGTAGATCCCGACCGGAATGATAGATGCCATCACGCCTATTCCTAGGGTCGATGCGAATGCCATCGCGGCAAAGAAGTCGAGTGAAGACTTAAGAATCAATTGATCTAGACCTTGAGACATGCCATCGCTGACGCTGCCAAGGATTGCGAGTGGGCCGATGACAAACAACAGTGAAGCACTGACGAAGCCCTCAACGAAGGGACTATCATTTGAAGCCCTAAATCTTCTTCTTAGATTCTCGCCAAAGTTCTCAACTCGTTTCTCAATCTTCAGAGCGGTTCCGAGTAAACCTCCGATAAGCATGGATGCCAACACCAAAAGAAGCGGTGATCCATCCGGAAGTGATTGCCTAAATTCATTTGACCATAGTGGCAAGAGCGCTGAAGTTGCACCCAATAGGGTGATAAGTCCGAGCACATCAGTAATCATCTTCTGTGAATTCTTAGGTAATCGACCTCCCAAGGCGATTCCTATGGCAGCACCTACGATGATGGTGAGCAAATTGATTACTGTTCCGAGGCCTACAAACATTCATCCACTATAGACTCAGCAAGTGAATTTCGCATCCATCGTCAAAAGTCTGCGCCCCTATAAAACTGTCCCCATTACTCCATGGACCGCGCAAGGACTTTGGGACCTTACTCCACTTCGAACAGCGATTCTTTTCTTTGGTTTAGCTATCTTTGGTCTAGGTGATTCATTACTCATTCAGGCTGGAATTGGAAATGCGCCGTGGACTGTATTTGCCCAAGGACTCACGCTGAAAACAGGACTGAGTATCGGATGGGCAACTTTCATTATTAGCGTGTGCGTGATGCTGCTTTGGATTCCACTCAATGAACGAGTTGGATTTGGAACGATTTCGAATATCGTGACTATTGCAGTATTTATTCAAATCGGAACGATGATCTTCCCGAAACAAAATAATTTCGCGACCGGGATAATCTTTGATCTCATTGGAATCGCTCTGGTCGGATTGGGATCTGCCCTCTACATCACCTGTGGCCTGGGACGTGGTCCTCGAGATGGCGCCATGACCGGTATCCACTACAAAACTGGGGTCCGTGTGGGACGCGTACGAATGGGCATTGAGGTCACAGTTTTGATTATTGGCTGGTTCCTCGGAGGCACTGTCGGGCTCGGGACCGCCCTATTTGCCCTCTTTATAGGGCAATCTGTCGCCATTTTTCTAGGTCTTGTTGCGCGTTTAACCCACAAGTACGTCTAAGTACCTACTAGCGTTTAGGCATCCCCCTCGGTCTGTGAGCCGCCATTTCACACGAGGTCGCAAACACCCTCGATAAAAAATTAGAAAGGTCCATTTATGTTGGATTCCTATTTTAAGATTAAAGAGCGTGGGTCATCGGTAGCCCAAGAGGTTAGAGGTGGGCTAGTTACCTTCTTTACAATGGCATATATCGTCGCGCTCAACCCGTTGATCCTTGCCACAACTGATGGTGCTGGAGAATTCATCGGCGGTGGAGATAGAACTAACGCGATCATTATTGTCGCCGCTGGAACTGCACTTATCGCCGGAATTTTAACCATCCTCATGGGTGCTGTGGCGAATTTTCCACTGGCACTTGCCACCGGTCTTGGCTTAAACACCTTTGTGGCTGTTTCAATCGCCAAGAACGCTACCTGGGCGCAAGCCATGGGCTTAGTTCTCATTGAGGGTATTCTCATTCTCATTCTGGTTCTGACCGGATTTAGAATCGCGGTCTTTAAGGCAATTCCAACGGCGCTTAAGGTTGCTATCTCGGTGGGTATCGGATTGTTTATCGCCCTCATTGGCTTAGTTGATGCCGGATTCGTGCGACGTACTCCAAATGTGGTGTGGGGAAGCTCGAACTCAAAACCCTCTGCCGTTCCACTAGAACTTGGTGATGGCGGAACACTTGTAGGTTGGCCGATAGTCATCTTTGCTTTCGGTCTTTTCCTCACCATCATTTTGATGATCAAGAAAATCAAGGGATCGATTCTCATTGGAATCATTTCTTCAACAGTGCTTGCGCTCATAGTCGAAACACAATTTAAGGTTGGAAATAGCTTCGTCAGTCCTACTGAGTCAAACTCACGAGGCTGGGGGTTAAATACTCCTGCGCTACCAAAAGATGCTTCAGGCTCTCTGAACCTTACAGATACTCCACGTTTTGACTCCCTAGGCTTGGGCTTCGATGACATCTTTGGAGCGTTCACCAATCCGAAGACTGGTGCTTTGGCAGCATGCCTACTTGTCTTCACATTATTACTGGCGGACTTCTTCGACACCATGGGAACGATGACTGCTATTGGAAACCAAGCGGGCTTGGTCGATAAGAGCGGTAATGTTGAAGGCGCGAATCGCATTCTCATTGTTGACTCAATAGCGGCAGCCACCGGTGGAGCCGCTGGTATTTCATCTAACACCAGTTACATTGAATCTGCATCTGGCGTGGGTGAAGGTGCCAGAACTGGCCTTTCCTCGATCGTGACTGGAATTGCGTTCTTGTTGACAACATTCCTAGCACCTCTTGTCGCAATTATTCCTTACGAGGCTGCAACACCTGCCTTAATCATTGTTGGATTCCTCATGATGGGGCAAGTAAAGAACATTGAGTGGGATGATCTAGGAATAGGCATTCCAGCCTTCCTGACCATCATCTTGATGCCATTTAGTTATAACATCTCAGTAGGTATCGGCGCTGGATTCGTTACCCACGTTGTTATTCGCATAGTTCAGGGACGTCGTAAGGAAGTTCATCCTTTGTTACTTCTTGTCTCTGGTCTCTTCATGATCTACTTCTTATCATCTCCAATTAATGCCTGGATTTAATAAGTAGATTTCCTAAATAGGGCTCGCATCCAAGGATGCGAGCCCTATTTCTTTACAGGGACCAATCGATCAGAGGGACTCCCCCGCGTTCTAGTTGCTGATTGACTTTTGAAAAAGGTTTACTACCAAAGAAACCGCGATATGCACTTAGCGGACTTGGATGAACACTTTCGATGCTGTGAGTGAAAAGATGTGAAAGTTCCTGTGCGCTCTTTCCCCAGAGAACTCCAATGGCGCCCTGTGATGCAGCCGCTTGAGCTATCTGAGACGTTATCTCCTGCCAACCAATATGTGCGTGTGCATTGCTTTGGCCAACTTTTGTTGTGAGCACCCGATTGAGAAGTAGAACACCTTGGCCACGCCATGGAGAGAGATCTCCATTTTCCGGAATTGCGACTCCAACATCACTGATCAATTCAGCAAAAATGTTTCTCAGCGACGCCGGCAGCGGTTTCACCTCAGGGCTAACCGAGAAAGCCAACCCATGTGCATTGCCTGGTGTTGGATAAGGGTCCTGTCCGACAATGACACATTTGACGGAACTCAAATCCATTTCACAAGCAGCAAAGATTCGATCAATACCTGGTGCGATGTCATCGTTGGAGATTGATTGAAGAATCTTCTCAATCTGGGGAGCTAATGGGTCAAGAACGTCACTCCAGCTAGCGTGCACGGGCAAAAAAGCGCGACCCATCGTGACTGACTTCCATCGGTAAATCAAAGATATGAGACATATGTTCAGATGTAATCACTTCGCTAATTGGACCTGAGACGGCCGCTAACCCATCTTTGAGAATCAGCGCGTGTGTTGTGCCAGCTGGAATCTCTTCTATGTGATGAGTGACAAGAATTGATGCCGGCGCTAATGGGTCGGATGCGAAGACAGTGAATCTCTTTAAGAGATCCTCGCGCCCGCCTAGATCTAACCCAGAGGCTGGCTCATCTAAAAGAAGTAGCTCTGGGTCGGCCATCAGTGCCCGAGAAATTTGAACACGTTTGCGTTCACCCTCGCTCAACGTTCCATACTCACGATCAGCTAGCTCCCGGACTCCAAATGTTGTAAGAAGAGCTACGGCTCTAGATTCATCCCATAGGTCATAGGCCTCATTCCAACGGCCGAGAATTGCATACGCTGCAGTCAGTACTACGTCACGTACTTTTTCATCGTGCGGTATATCTTCTGAGATAAGAGCGCCACAAATACCTATACGAGTACGAAGGTCCCAGACATCTACTCTTCCCAGCTGCTTATCCAGCAAAAAAACAGTTCCTGATGTGGGAAACATTCTTGTTGCCAATATTTGCAAAAGAGTGGACTTGCCGGCGCCGTTTGGTCCAAGGACCACCCATCGCTCGCCCGGGGCTATTGCGAAATTCAACGGTCCCAAAATGTTCTTTTGGCCACGCCGGACAGAGACATCACGTAGCTCCAGAACGCTATTGGTACTCATAGGTGACAAAAGATATATCGTCAATCAATGAATCACTCGCAAATTGCGAACGAAGTGAACGTGATTCGCGATAACCTCACCCATATGAGCGCCGAGAAGAGTCACTACACAGGGCTTATTCTCGTATCCGGAGTCGACTCCCCCGGAATCACTCGAGCTCTCTTTGAGACCCTGGCACCCTTTGCCGTCACCATTTTGGATATCGAGCAGGTGGTAATACGTGAGCGTCTTATTCTCACCGCTCTGATTTCACTTAATCCCGATCATGCGCAGGCCATTGAAGCTGACCTCAATGAATGTGCCGAGAAATTATCCGTTGACATAGCAACTTCTTTCGGCGCCCAAGAGGGGGCCGCAATCGCGGCTAAGACAGGACTTGTTCATGTTGTGATTCTTACAACCGAGCTCCATCCGCGCTCTATTGCTGCAGTTGCTGCAGCAATATCTGCACAAAGTGGAAATATTGAGCGGATTCATCGAACTGCTAGTTATCCGATTACTGCTATTGAATTAACGGTATCAGGAGCCGACACTGCAAAGTTGCGTGGGTCACTTGCTGCGGTATCGAATGAATTTTCAATAGATATCGCGGTCTCACCTGGTGGCTTGATGCGCTGGGCTAAGAAATTAGTTGTTTTAGATGTGGACTCAACTCTTATTCAACAAGAAGTGATTGAACTACTTGCAGCACATGCTGGCGTCGAGCCACAGGTGCGAGAGATAACCGAGCGCGCAATGCGCGGGGAACTTGATTTCAGGCAGAGTCTTGAAGCCAGAGTTGCACTACTTGCGGGACTTCCGGAGCAGGTCATTGGTGATGTGCGCGAGCAGATAGTTCTTACTCCTGGGGCACGAACATTGATTGAAACTCTACATAAACTTGGACATAACGTAGCCGTTGTCTCAGGTGGGTTTACCGCTGTCATTGAACCAATACTTAAAGATCTGGGTATCGCCCATTACCGAGCCAATACGCTAGAAGTCATCGATGGAAGGCTCACTGGCAAAGTCATCGGAGATGTCATAGATCGCGCTGCAAAAGCCGTTGCCCTCCGTGATTTTGCCAAGATTGTTGGGGTAGAACTTGAGCAGACAATAGCTATCGGTGATGGTGCCAATGATCTGGATATGATTGCAATCGCAGGTATGGGAATAGCATTTAATGCAAAGCCAGCTGTTAAAGCTGCTGCAGATAGCTCTGTGAGCGCCCCATACCTAGACTCAGTTCTCTATCTTCTTGGAATCTCGCGAGAAGATATTGAAGAGGCTGGCGCGAGCCGAAGGTAACTAGAGTCTGCAGGCGTGAATATCAGTAACGAGAATTCCGCGTGCACCCACTGCCCAAAGTTCATCCATCAAGCGATTTGTATCTTTACGCAAAACCATAGCGCGCACAGCAACCCAATCAGGTTTCTGAAGCGGTGAAATTGTGGGCGATTCGAGACCAGGTGTGATTGCACAAGCCTGATCCACACTCTTCTTAGGAATGTCATAATCTAGAAGTACATATTGTCTTGCGGTAACAACTCCTTGCAAGCGACGAACAAGAATCTCTAATTCGGCTGCTGCAGCCGGTGCTTTGCCTTTTATCAAGATAGCTTCCGAAACCAAAATTGGATCACCAAAGATAGCTAACCCGGCTTGGCGAAGAGTATTTCCAGTACTCACAACATCAGCTATCAGATCGGCAACTCCTAATCTGATGCTGCTTTCGACTGCGCCATCGAGGCGAACAACCTCTGCCTTAATCTTCAAATCTGTCAGGTGTTTCTGCACCAGCCCTGGATAGGCCGTTGCGACCCGCTTGCCGCTGATAGATGAAAGAGATAGTTTCTCTTGCGCAGGCCCGGCAAATCTAAAGGTTGATGCCCCGAAATCAAGCGGGAGAATTTCTTGCGCAGCTGCACCAGAATCAATGAGTAGATCTCGACCCGTGATTCCTGCTTCTAACTCACCAGAGCCAACATAGATGGCAATGTCACGTGGACGAAGATAATAGAACTCAACCCCATTGGCAGGGTCTATCAGAACGAGATCGCGAGAGTCGGTACGCTGGCGATATCCAGCTTCTTTGAGGATCTCAATCGAAGCATCAGCAAGTGAACCCTTATTTGGGACAGCTATTCGTAACATGAAACTCCTTGTTTTCCCTTATAGGTACTTGTAAATATCAGAAGGTGTGAGCCCGCGAGCAAGCATCATCGTTTGCAGATGGTAAATCAGTTGGCTAATCTCTTCGGCTAGGGCCTCATCGGACTCATGTTCAGCAGCCAGCCAAACTTCACCAGCCTCTTCCAGGATCTTCTTTCCAATTGAGTGCACTCCGGCATCTACGGCGGCGACAGTCGCCGAACCCTCGGCACGCTCAGCAAGCTTTTGCACCAACTCGATCCAGAGCGAATCAAATGATTTCATAGCGCTACTTTACTAGAGAGATTACCCACAAGAGGCCGTATTAGTGAAGTGAGGCTTGTGTGCGCAATTGCTCAACCATCATCGCCGGATCTTGCGCGCTAAAGACTGCGCTACCGGCTACAAATGTGTCGGCTCCCGCTGCTCGAGCTATCTCGATGGTGGAAAGTGAAATACCACCATCAACTTGCAGCCAGATAGCTCTGCTACCTATCAATTTTCTCGTTTCTTTGACCTTATCCATCATATTTTCCATGAATTTTTGTCCACCAAAACCAGGCTCTACAGTCATGATCACCACCATGTCAATCAGATCGAAGTACTCCGAATAATTCTGGATGGGAGTATTTGGTTTGAGGGCGATAGAAGCCCGAGCACCGTGGCTCCTGATCTCCTTCAAAGTATTGCGAATGTCGGCAGTGGCTTCCACATGAATAGTCACGCTGGCTGAACCAGCCTCGGCATATTGAACTGCTATCAAATCTACATCTGCAACCATTAAGTGTGAGTCAACTGGAATTGGGCAGTTCTTGATAATCTCCGATGCTGTCTGAAAATCAAAGGTCATATTCGGAACAAAAACATTGTCCATGATGTCCAGATGAATCAAATCACTTGCTTGCGCTATCTTAGCAATCTCTGCGTCAAGATTAGCGAAATCCGCGTTGAGAATACTTGGTGTGATTCGAACTTCACTAGACATAGATGAAGTTTATCTCCTCTTGCGAAAGAGCGCTAAGAACATCGCATCCGTGCCGTGCTTGCTAGTCCACAGCGAAAGTGACTTATCACGCCTTGCACCAAGAAGATTGGCGGGTAAAAATTGTGCGATATCCAATTGCTCTAGTTCGGGATGATCCTTAAGAATTCGAAGGACCTCCCCCGATGTCTCGGCGTAATGTGGACTACAGGTGGCGTAGCCAAATACTCCCCCAGGATTAAGAACTGAGACCGCGGCATCAGATAACTCTCTTTGCAATACCAGCAAACCTCGGAGGTCTTGCACAGTTCTTCGCCAGCGAACCTCTGGTCTGCGGCGCAAGGCACCTAGACCTGTGCAAGGAACATCTGCCAATATCGCATCGTATCTATGTCCGAGTGATGCAATCTCTCTACCATCACCCACCTGCACCGAGAATTTGCCAATAACATTCTTTACTAACTTGGCACGCGCCTCAGAAATTTCATTGGCAGTAAATTCCTGGCCATTTACATTCGCTAGATGAGCAAGTAGGGCCGCCTTTCCACCAGGACCGGCACATAAATCCAGAAGCGAGGCGGAATCCTTAGTTGCTAGTGAGAAGATATGTGCAACTAATTGCGATCCTTCATCTTGTACTCCCGCCTTGCGATGTCTAATGACCTCTAGCGTCCCGGGAGCGCCATCGAATCGAGCACCGTAAGGTGAATACTCTGTAGCAACTGCTCCTAACTCAACTAGTTCGGATTGTGTTGAATCCCCCGGCCAGGCGACCAGTGTGGGCATCGCTGGAATATTGTTTGCGGCAAGTTCTTCTTCGACCCGATCTAAATCTTTGAGTAGATCAAAGTAGGCCGAAACAATCCACTCTGGGTGCGAATACCGAATAGCAAGGCGCGCAATCGGATCGGTCATTAATGAAGTTGGTTCAAGCCATTGTTCTAAGGTTTGCGAGCTGACTTTGCGCAGTATTGCATTGACAAAAGAAGCCTTCGACTCGCCTATCACTTTACGGGCTAGCTCAACAGTTGCCGAAACCGCAGCATGCGTAGCTACTCGCATCTCGAAAAGTTGGTGAACTCCCATCCTGCAGATATCTACAATTCCAGTGTCTACTTCTGATAATGGACGATCGGATACTTGCCGCAAGATGTAGTCATGGCGTCCTTGCATACGCAGTGTCCCATAGAGCAACTCAGTAACGAATCCCTTATCTCGAACCTCGAAATTCGACGCTGATAGGGCTTGCGGCAAAAGCAAATTCGAGTATCCGCCATTGCGATTAACTTCTGTCAGTAAATCAAAGACCAAAACTCTGGGCGCATCGGGTTTGGGCGATTTAAAGGTGTCTCTGCGCGGTTTAACCAAAGAGATCACCGGCGACTAATCGTGCCCCGTTTGCCCACTGTGAGGAGGGCATCCTCGATTTACCGGACGGTGTGATGTGACCAACTTCTAAGGCAGATGTAGCGGTTCCCACATACAACTTTTTGTTCTCAAGAAGAAGAACACCGGGTTCTAACATAATCTCACTCGCAATGGGAGTTTCAATTTTCAAGGTCGAATTTCGAAAATTGGTCCATGCACCAGGTTGAGAAGTGAAGGCACGGATTTTATTGGATATGGCATCTGCCGGTTGAGTCCAATCTATGCGCCCTTCTTCCTTGCTCAACTTAAGGGCTCGGGTAGCGCTGTGATTCTCTTGTGGCGTGGGCTTAACTCCGGACTCCATGAGTTCTAGCGTGTGAAGAAGTGCTTCCGCTCCCAATTCTGCCAACTCCACAAAGAGTTCATCACTGGTGATATCGGCATCTAGCGCGAATCGATTCTGGGTATAAATGGGCCCAGTATCCATGCCATCATCTAATTTAAAGACAGTCACACCCGAGACTTTGTCTCCAACTTCAATGGCACGCTGCACAGGTGCTGCCCCACGCCATCTTGGCAGTAACGAGAAATGCAGATTGAGCGAACCGTAACGAGGTAGCTCGAATACTCGTCTTGGCAATATGACACCGTATCCAATTGTGATCAGGACATCGATATTCGCTAGATAGGAATCAAAGCTGGCATCTCGCTCTGGTTTGTAAACTTCAATCCCATTCTCATTACCCCATCGTGAGACAGCTGCTTCACTTAGGCTTTGACCTCGACCAGATGGTCGATCAGGTGGCGTAATGACACAGTACAGTTCATGATCAGAGGCAAGAAGTGCGTCCAGTGATGGGATCGCTACTTCAGGTGTTGCTGCTACCGCGATGCGCAATTAAAGACTCAGTCCACGGTTATTTGAGCCGTAAAGGCTATGCGGAGATACCTTGATTGTGCGAGGGGCTCCCGATTGCCCAGCAAGTCCAAACCAATCGGATTCTCGAATCTCCTTCATCGCAAACTTGCGATCTTCATCTGAGAGCCGGTCAATAAAGAGAATTCCATTTAAATGATCTGTCTCATGCTGCAGGGCTCGAGCTAAGAGTTCTGTGCCTTCTATGGTGACAGGTTCACCATGCATCGTGAATCCCTTTGCTACTGCTCTAAAGGCACGCGGGGTGGGATATATAAGCTCCGGAAAACTTAAGCATCCCTCATCACCCTCCTGCATCTCTTCACTCAAATCTAGGGTTGGATTAATCAGGTGCCCGATAGCTTCATCAACATCCCAGACAAAGACTCGAAGTGGAACACCAATCTGCGGTGCAGCAAGGCCCGCACCCGGTGCATCAAGCATTGTTTCGGTGAGGTCTTTCACCAACGTTCGCAACTCTTTATCAAAGTCGATTACTTGAGGAGCCGGCGTAACGAGCACCGGATCTCCGAAGTGACGAATTTGCTTGATAGACATGGCTCAATCTTACCTATCGCGAGAGCGAATATGGATCAATCCGAAGCGTTGCCAACTTCTTCCTGGTTGCACTTCTTCTTCGTTGGAACTCATGGATAAGTAGAACCAGCTCTTCACCGTCTGCTAGTGGAGCAAGTAAGAGAATCCGATGTGTCGAACTGTTGAGAACTGATGGTCCAAGAATCCTCGTGGAACTGGGAAGCCTGCCCTCATCGCGCGACATATTTAAGGCTCTGACCAAGGTTGCCGACTCAGTGCTATCAATATCAAGTGAGATAGACCGCACGAAAGGAGGTAACGAGGCTTCGATGCGCTCTTGCAACTCTCGCCGGGAGATCAGAGATGGTTTCCATGAGGCAAGTGCACCAACTATCGAATTAGAGTGATTGATAACTAGTAATGCAGATCCGGAAGAGCTCAATAAAGCGGTATGGGTAAAGAAAATTTCTCGAGCTCGCTCTTGCGCTCTGAGATCTGATTGGTTGAGCAACTTTTCACCATCTAGAATCACCACAGCGGCATATCCGCTAGCTGACATTGGAGCAGACCCGGGTGTGGCAATGACAATTCCGGAAGTAACTTGAAAATCATCAACCATCTTCTCGGCTTCACAGAGTGTAATCGGAACACCAGGTAGGGCTACTCCGATTTCTTGGGCAAATCGCTCGCTGCCACGATTGAGAAGAAACGGCCTTACTCCGGCGCAGTACTGACAGACCCACTCGGAATAGATATTTGCACAGAGCGAGCAAGAGATTGGAGTCGTGGCGCCCTTCTTCTCTAAACGACCGCCACATGAACAGATTGAGATATTTCGACACTTACTGCAACTAATCGATTGTGAATAACCTTTTCTTGGAGCGATAAAGAGAATTGGCCCTTGCTTGATCAATCGGCGGAGCTCGCCAATGATCTTCTCCGGAAGTAACTCGGAAAACTCCTGCTGAAAGGTATCAACTCGTACTTTCTTTTTCGCCCCTTTGAATTCAAACCAGCCGACATCGATAAGACGTGCGACTTCAGCGCTTGGGCTATAGCCCGCACAGTAGATCGCAATATTTTCATTTCGTGCCCGAAGAATTGCTATATCTCGTGCGTTCCATCCCGGAGATCGAAGTTCGAAGTACTGCTCCGATGATTCGTTAAGGATGACAATCGAGGATAAATCTGGAGAATCAACAAAAATAGCACTTCGGGTTCCGACAATAACTTGAGCCGAGGTTGTTCTGGCGCGGAGGAAATTCTCATATCTTTGACTTCGCGGCAGATCTGAATCCAAAATGAGCGCTTCGGGAAAATGCTGAACCAGCCGAAGCACCGATCTATTGTCCGGGACTATTACCAGGATTGATCCACTGCCCCTGACGCTCTTGACGTGTCTGGCCAGAATCTGAAAAGGATCTTCGTATGCGGGTAGTTGCAGGTACTGGCGTATCGATGATTTACCGGGTCTATCAATAGTCTTATCAATCCACTTCATCTTCTCAATAGCTGCAACGCGAGGTGGAATCGCAGAGCGAATCACGTCGTATGGATGACATGCCCATCTGGCTGCAACGAGTGCTATCAAATCTAAGGAGCGCTTGGAAGCGAGCGGGACACGGGAAATCACTTTAGTGATGCTCTTGAGCTTTCGCCCAGAAGTCATCGCAATTCGTTCTAGAACGAGTGCTTCACACTCTCTGCCATTAAAAGGGACTTGAATTCGGACACCCACGGTTACCTGTGCATCAAGATTATCGGGAACTAAATAGTCATAACTTTCATCCAGATGAAAAACCCCGCTGTCTACCCACACGCGGACAACAGGTTTGTCAGTCGTACTGATCTCCGGCGCAAGAGGAACTACTTCGCGCTTAAGACGTAGTGGCCTCGTTAGTGCCACGGTGTGCAGGTAACCTATTTAACAGCTGCCTGCAGTTCGGATACACGATTAGTTACTTCCCATGTGAAATTAGGAAGCTCGCGACCGAAGTGACCGTATGCAGCAGTCTGAGAATAGATAGGACGCTTGAGATTTAAATCGCGAATGATTGCAGCGGGACGCAAGTCAAAAACAGTTGTCACAGCAGCTTGAATCCTCTGAACCGGAACCGTTTCAGTCCCAAAAGTCTCTACAAAAACTCCAACCGGTTGAGCTTTTCCGATTGCGTAAGCAACTTGAACCTCACAGCGGCGGGCAAGACCTGCTGCCACCACGTTTTTGGCAACCCAACGCATCGCATAGGCCGCAGAACGATCAACTTTCGATGGGTCTTTTCCAGAGAATGCCCCACCACCGTGGCGAGCCATTCCACCGTAGGTATCAACAATTATTTTGCGCCCAGTAAGACCGGCATCACCCATCGGTCCACCAATAACAAAACGACCTGTTGGGTTAATCAAGATTCTCATATCTTTGCGCGGAAGATCTATTTTTGCCAAAACTGGATCAATTACTTGAGCGATTACTTCAGAGGTGAGTCGCCCAGCGACATCTACCTCTTCTGCGTGCTGGCTTGAGATAACAACGGTGTCGAGTGCTACAGCTTTGTCTCCATCATATTCAATGGTGACCTGTGTTTTTCCATCAGGGCGCAAGTAAGGAAGAGCTCCGGACTTTCTGACCTTCGAAAGCTGTTGCGCTAATTCATGGGCAAGCCAGATGGGAAGTGGCATAAGTTCTTTGGTGTCATCACATGCGTAACCAAACATGAGGCCCTGATCACCAGCCCCCTGTAGATCAAGTGGGTCGACGGCAGATGCGACTCGGTGTTCAAATGCGTCATCTACACCTTGCGCGATATCTGGTGACTGCTGACCTATGGAGATCGAAACGCCACAACTATTTCCATCAAAGCCTTTAACGGAGGAGTCATAACCAATACCGATCACAGTATCGCGAACAATTCCCATGACATCGGCATAACCATTAGTCGTTACTTCTCCAGCAACATGAACTTGGCCAGTTGTGATTAACGTTTCAACAGCTACTCGACTCGATGAATCTTGCGCTATCAGTGAATCAAGAATGGCATCCGAGATCTGATCTGCAATCTTGTCCGGATGGCCTTCGGTAACTGATTCTGAGGTAAATAGGCGTTTTGACATTGGATTAACCTAACTGATGGAGGGCGTGGTCGAGTAGTTCTTGGGCAAGCGTGTCTTTGGTGGTCCTGGCCACTTTATGACTGGCTCCGGCGCTGGTGAAAATCTCACCGAAAGTTGTCTCGCTATTGAAGATATCTCCCCCAGAAACATCATTGAGATAGAGAATATCCGCACCCTTAGCCAACATCTTACTTTGGGCTGCAGTTGCATCATGGGAAGTCTCTGCCGCAAAAGCAACGACTACTTGCTTCGCCTTAACGTCGTGAAGACTCTTAAGAATATCTACATTCTCAGTCAGATTGATACTGGAAAGAGAACCCTTCTTAATCTTGGATTCCTGAACAGTTTCAGGCCGGGCATCAGCAACGGCTGCCGCCATCACCAGAACATCACACTTTGTAAATTCTCGGTGCAAAGCATCGTGCATCTCTAACGCGGTCTTCACATGGATAGTTTGAACGCCTTCAATATCTGGCAGTGAAGCATTTGCAGATACGAGTACAACGTCGGCTCCTCGTCTAAGTGCCTGCAACGCAACTGCATAACCTTGTTTTCCAGAAGATTGGTTTCCTATAAAACGAATGGGATCTATCGGTTCCCGGGTACCGCCTGCGCTAACCAGGACTCTCCTGCCTAAGTAATCTGATTTCACCTGCGCTACTTCCGAGAAGGCCTGCAAAATCTTAGCTGTGTCTGGAAATCTTCCTTGGCCCACATCACCGCTGGTCAGCGCTCCAACGTCGGGATCCAGGATTTGAAATCCACGCTCTCGCAATACCCGCACATTTGCAGTTGTTGCTTGATCACTCCACATGTTTGGATGCATTGCGGGAACAATCAGAACTGGAACCTCAGCTGCCAGAATGACATTGGTCAGAAGATCATCGGCTCGACCTGCGGCAATCCTTGCAATCAAGTCGGCGGTAGCTGGGGCGATGATGATAAAATCAGCCTTCTTGGCTAGTGAGACATGCCTAACTTCTTCAACGCTCTCAAAGACTTCGGTGGTAACTGCACGTCCGGAAAGAGCTTCCCATGTTGCCGCACCTACGAAGTTCAAACTCGAAGGAGTGGGAACGACCGTTACGAGGAAACCAATATCTTGCAGGCGACGCAGCAAATCGCAAGATTTGTAGGCGGCTATACCGCCGCCAACACCGAGAATTACTTCGCGGCCATGTCCTTGCATAACTATTGTGGAGCTAATTAAGCAGTTGGCTCAAGATTTTCGATTGTCAGCAAACCCTCGTTAATTTCACGAAGTGCAATCGATAGTGGCTTCTCGTGCACGTGTGTGTCAACAAGTGGACCAACGTATTCAAGAAGGCCTTCACCTAATTGTGAATAGTAAGCATTGATCTGACGTGCACGCTTTGCAGCATAGAGAACGAGTGAATACTTAGATCCAGCCTTATCTAGAAGTTCATCGATTGGTGGATTCGTAATTCCGTCCATGTGTACACTCATGCATGTTCTCCTTAAAAAGTAATATTCGCCGAACTAGGCAGACGCCAATTCTATCAGGCTTGCAACTACCTTCTCGACCTCGTCATTTACCAGGACTTTATCGAAGAAAGAGGCTGCAGCGAGCTCTTCCTGCGCCAAGGCCAGACGCGAGGCCCTACGTTCTGCGCTATCTGTACCACGGCCTTCTAAACGCGAAACCAACTCCTCCCAACTAGGTGGTTCAAGAAAAACAAGTACTGACTCCGGAATCCTTTCCTTTACCTGTTTGGCTCCCTCGATCTCGATCTCCAGAAGAACGCTAAGACCAGCACTCAGCGCGGTCTCCACTGGTAGTCGCGGTGTTCCATATCGAGCTCCAGCAAATTCAGCCCATTCCAGAAACTCATTGTTCTTAACTGCTGCATCAAATTCAGTTGCAGTTAAGTAGTGGTAATCAATCCCGGCAACTTCATTAAACCGCGCCGGACGGGTTGTAGCCGAGACGATAACAACAAAATCAGAGGCTTCACGTAACTTCTTGGCAACAGTACTTTTGCCTACTCCCCCGGGGCCAGAGAGAACAAGTAGCTTTCCTCTGCGAAGTAATGTTGGCAATTCAAATTCCTTCAGTAGTGCTGCTCGTTGGTAGCGCCCTAAACCTTGAATCCGCCTCGTGCTGGAGATCTCAAGCTTTTCTAGTAACGCTTTACCGCGAATTTTACCCACACCACTCTTTGATTCCACCATCTCAAGAACGCGCATCTTGGCAATCACTTCATTGCTCTGAGCTAAAGAGATGACGTCAGAAATAGTCAATTCACCACTTTTGATTCTAGATTTCACTTCTGAGCGCTCTTGTCTGGAAGCTTTCGCTTTCGCCAAGGCGCTGGCGCGTTCAGCGGGAGTTAATTGTGGCGGCGTACCCATGTTTTTAACTTACTGCAAAATGTCTTGCGCGATCGCGCGTGCAGCCGAAGTCATAGCCTGCGCGCCTTGCGCCCAAGCCTGCGTAATAGGACGTCCGATAACCACAAAGCTTGCACCGGCTGATATCGCCGCGTGAGGAGTCATTGTTCTCTTCTGATCATCGCTTGCCGAACTCTCAGCGGGGCGAACTCCAGGTGTGATGATGTGAACATCATTTCCTACCGCGGATCGGATTGCCGCAATTTCCAGCGGCGAACACACAATGGCGCGAGCACCAGCTGCCACAGACATCTTCGCAAGTGCTACCGCGCTCTCAAGTGCATTATTCGCAAAACCAATTCCAAAGAGATCTTCTTCAGATAATGAGGTCAATATCGTCACTGCTGTGACATCTGTTGCAGGAAGGGCTTTGACCGCCGCGCTAATCATCGCTCTCCCACCAGATGCATGAACGGTGAGGAATCTTGGCTTCAATGACTGAACCACAGTCGCAGCAGCTCCGACTGTGTGTGGGATGTCATGTAGCTTCAAATCTAGGAAAATGTCAGAATCGGTCACACCTTTAATGCGCCTAACTCCTTCATGGCCAAAGGTGAGGAAAAATTCAAGACCCAACTTATAGACACTCACGTATTCCTGCGTCGCTTCAATCCAGCGCGCTGCCGTATCTAGATCCTGTGTATCAACGGCGAGAACTATTGGAGCTTTCATTGCGTCTCTTCTCTATGTGCATACCCAATTGCTTGTTGCACAGTAGCAAAGCCACGCGCTACTAGAAGTTCACGAAGTTCATTCTGAATGGTGATCAGCGCAGTAGGGTTACCGAAACTGGCAGTTCCCACCGAGATCGCAGATGCTCCGGCTAGAATAAGCTCGAGTGCATCGCGACCAGAGGAAACACCGCCCATTCCTAAAATTGGTACTTGTGGAAGCGCAGCATGTACCTGATAGATCGCTCGCACTGCAATCGGCTTAATCGCAGGTCCAGATAAACCGCCAGTTTTACCACCTAAATGCGGTTTCATTGTCTCGAGATTTATCACCATACCGAGGACTGTATTTATCAGCGCCAGCGCATCAGCGCCAGCATCGACCACGCCTTTGGCAATCTCTGGCAGGTTAGTTACATCAGGCGATAGTTTTGCAATGATGGGAAGTTCACCACCAATAGTCTTTCGAACTCCATCGATGACGCGCCTTGAAGCATCGGGATCGCAGGCAAAGACTAGACCTCGATTTTCCACGTTCGGACAAGAAATGTTTACTTCTAGCGCACTAATCCCAGACGCCGATCTAATTTTACGAGCTAGCGTGGAATATTCCTCGATTGTCTCCCCTGCAATCGAAACAACCACTCGTGCTTTTTGTTCTAGCAGCCATGGTAGATCGTTAGCAAGAAAAGCATCTATTCCTGGGCCCTGTAGACCGATGGAGTTAAGCATTCCTGATGGTGTTTCCGCCATACGAGGAGTCGGGCGACCATGACGCGGTTTTGTCATCACTGACTTAGTAACGATGGCACCCACATCTTTTAGGGAAAAGAACTGTGATAACTCTTTGCCACTACTGGCACAACCGCTCGCGGTGAAAATGGGTGTAGGAAACCAGGCATTAGCAAGCGTTGTGGACATATCTACTGGAAGGGTCAAGGGTGGGCCTCCGGAATACGTCCTACTAAATCCCATTGCACGTGAGATCCATCCATCACTGGTCCATCAATACATGACCTGAGCATCGATGTTGATCCATCTTCATTTCGAACCGGAAGAACACATGTCATACAGATTCCAATGCCACACGCCATCGATTCCTCAACTGAACATTGATGAATCACTTCAGTATTTGCAACTAACTCAGTTATCGCTCGCAGCATGCCCATCGGACCACATGAATAAATAACATCAATACCTCGATTGGTGATGATTTCCAGGAGTGATTCTGTCACTCGCCCTTTCTCGCCCATCGAGCCATCTTCGGTATAAATCTTGAGCGAATTAACAGAACGCTTGCCCTCCATAGGTGCGTAGATCTTGGAACCGATACTGGCACCTAACAACATATCAACCTTGCATCCGCGACTCTTTAAGACATCTGCCAGTCCAAAAAGTGGGGCTGATCCATATCCACCACCGACAAGAAGCGCATTTATTGGTTCGGTCGGTATGCCAAATGAAGTTCCCAGTGGTGCAACGATGTCGATCTCTGATCCTTCAGCTTGGGCACATAACCATTTCGAGCCAGAACCATGAGGAGCAACGATAAGTTCCATCGTTCCGCCATATTGACTGTTGTCCGACACTCTTGATATCGCAAAAGCGCGACGTAAAATCATACGCGAACTATCGCCGCCTACGCTGATAGCAACAAAATTTCCCGGGCGACAACTTTTAACAATCTCTCCCACATTGATCAAGATCTGGTGATAGGCACCCACTCGCTTATTAGAATGAACGGTCGCCACTTGCTGAACGGCGTTCTTGTTAATCGTGTTCATCATCAGCCAAGCCACTCTTGAATAGGTTTGACCGGCATGGCCCCAGCTTGAATCGCCTTAATTCCCTCAACTGCCGCGCTAAAACCAGCTGTCGTGGTGATAATCGGTATCGATCGCTGCACTGATGCAGTTCTAATCGCCCATCCATCTGCACGGGTACCTCGACCTACTGGAGTGTTAATTACCAAATCGATATCACCAGTGTTGAGCATCTCAACAATCGTCTTCTCACCCATCGGACCGGTTCCCTCAGAGTTCTTGCGCACACGTACTACCGTCACTCCTGATTGCTCTAGCAACTTTGCTGTTCCATCTGTTGCCAGCAATCTAAAGCCTAGCCCGGAAAGTTTGCGAGCTGGTTCAATACCGGAGCTCTTGTCCTTATCGGCCAGTGAGATAAAGACGGTGCCAGATTTAGGTAGTGGACCAAATGAACTTATCTGCGATTTTGCATAGGCTTCACCGAAATTATCAGCAATTCCCATAACTTCACCAGTAGAACGCATCTCTGGCCCGAGAACGGCATCTACTCCCCGTCCATCGACTCGTCTAAATCGATTCCAGGGCAAGACCGCCTCTTTCACGCTGATGCCTTTCGCTATCGCATCACCTTCGGTTGGCAACATGGATTCAAGACGCAATTCGGCAATGGTTGATCCAAGTGAAATACGCGCCGCCGCCTTTGCCAGCGGAACACCCGTTGCTTTGCTCACGAAAGGAACTGTACGTGAAGCGCGTGGATTTGCCTCAAGAACGTATAAAACCTTTTCGGCCATAGCGAATTGAATATTAATCAAGCCTCGTACGCCAACACCCTGTGCAATCTTAAGAGTCGCCTCGCGAATAGCTTTGCGTTGATCTTGACTGATAGTCATCGCCGGAAGAACACAGGCGCTATCTCCTGAATGTATTCCTGCCTCTTCAATGTGCTCCATGATTCCTCCTAGGAAGAGTTCATGACCATCATAAAGTGCGTCGACATCCAACTCGATTGCAGAATCCAGGAATCTATCTACTAAAACCGGATGATCCGGAGTGATATCGGTAGCCCGAGCGATGAAGGATGAAAGAGATTCATCGTCATAGACAATTTCCATACCTCGCCCGCCAAGAACAAAACTCGGACGAACGAGAACTGGATAACCAATACGTTGGGCTATCGAGAGTGCTTCTAATTGTGTTGCTGCCATTCCAAACTCTGGGGCAGTCAGTCCCTGATCTGCCAGGACTTGACCAAATGCACCACGCTCTTCCGCCAGGTTAATAGCTTCCGGACTTGTTCCGAGAATTCCTACTCCGGCTGCTTTCAGACCTGCCGCAAGTCCCAGTGGGGTTTGTCCACCTAATTGGGTGATGACTCCCAACACTGGACCGGCAAGTGACTCTGCATGCACAACTTCAAGCACGTCTTCTAGGGTCAATGGTTCAAAGTAGAGACGATCACTAGTGTCGTAGTCGGTAGAAACAGTCTCCGGATTGCAGTTAATCATGATTGTTTCAAAGTCTGCCTCCCGCAGCGTGAAAGAGGCATGCACGCATGAATAATCGAATTCAATTCCTTGACCAATTCGGTTGGGTCCACTACCTAAAATAATCACAGCCGGCTTTATGCGCGGGCGCACCTCGGTCTCTTCTTCGTAACTTGAATAATAATATGGAGTGAACGCTTCAAACTCCGCTGCGCACGTGTCTACCGTCTTATAGACGGGTCGAATATTTTCATGATGACGGGCCTTGCGAATATCTTCCTCCGATACTCCGCGCAAGCGAGCTATTTGAAGATCGGAGAACCCCATTGACTTAGCAGAACGCATTAAATCAACACTTAATCCACCTGGCTCAGCTATTCGCGCAGCCTCCTGATTAATCAATTCAATCTGGCGCAAGTACCAACGATCGATCTTGGTCGATAGATAAACCTCTTCAATAGTCGCTCCACACCACATAGCCAGCTGAACTTGCTGAATTCGATACTCAGTAGGAATCCTCATAGATTCAAGAAGTGAACCCTTCTGTGAATCTGGGAAACTTTTAGGGAATGTAAAGGTTGCCTCTTTACGCTCTAATGAACGCAGCGCTTTCATCAGCGCTTCTGGGAAAGAGCGTCCAATAGCCATTGCCTCACCAACGCTCTTCATCGTGGTGGTCAAGCGAGGATCGGCATCCTGGAACTTTTCGAAAGCAAATCTAGGGGCTTTCACGACAATGTAATCCAGGGTTGGCTCGAACGAAGCTGGAGTGACCTGCGTGATGTCATTCTTGATTTCATCCAGGGTGTAGCCAATAGCAAGTTTGGTTGCAATCTTCGCAATCGGAAAGCCAGTTGCTTTCGAGGCCAGCGCGCTAGAACGCGACACTCGTGGATTCATCTCAATTACAATGATGCGACCCGTATCTGGATTTACCGCAAATTGGATATTGCAACCGCCGGTGTCAACGCCAACCTCACGGATAATATCTATTGAGAGATTGCGAAGTTTTTGGAACTCAACATCAGTCAAAGTAAGTGCTGGTGCAACGGTAATCGAATCACCGGTATGAACACCCATTGGGTCGATATTTTCAATGCTGCAGACGATGACCACGTTATCCGCTCTATCGCGCATTACTTCTAGCTCATACTCTTTCCAGCCAATAATCGATTCTTCGATGAGAACTTCTGAGGTTGGGCTATGTCGTAATCCAGCTCCTGCTATCTGACGGAGCGTTGTCTCATCAAAGGCGATTCCAGAACCAAGCCCTCCCATAGTAAAAGATGGTCGAATCACTACTGGGTAATCAAGTATGGCCACAGCTCCCATGACATCTTCAATAGTGTGACAAATAATAGATTTCGCGGACTCGCCACCTATTTTTTCAACAATGGTTCTAAAAATCTCGCGGTTTTCTCCTCGTTCAATCGCTGCAACATCTGCACCAATTAGTTTGACGTTGTATTTTTCAAGTGTTCCTGCCTGGAATAATCCAATTGCCGCATTTAGCGCAGTCTGTCCCCCAAGGGTTGCAAGAACTGCATCTGGTCGCTCCTTTGCGATGATCCGCTCAATAAACTCTGGCGTAATGGGCTCTATATATGTTGCATCCGCAAATTCAGGGTCGGTCATAATTGTTGCGGGGTTTGAGTTCACCAAGATGACTCGAATACCTTCAGCCCGCAGGACTCGGCAAGCTTGCGTTCCGGAATAATCAAATTCACATGCTTGACCAATAACAATTGGGCCAGATCCAATGACTAAAACACTCTTGATTGACTCATCGCGTGCCATTACTTGGAGGCCGCCAATCTTGGATACTTAGCCATCATGTCAACAAACTGATCAAAGAGGTAAGCGGCATCGTGTGGGCCAGCGGCCGCTTCCGGGTGGTACTGAACACTGAAAGCTCCACGCTCAAGTAGTTCTATGCCTTCTACAACACCGTCGTTTAGACAAATATGAGTCACTTGACCGAGGCCGTATACGGTGGAGAAACCTGAATCAGTGGGAGCTTTCAGGGCAAAGCCATGGTTATGTGCTGTGATTTCAACCTTACCGCTTCGCTTATCAAGCACCGGTTGGTTAATTCCGCGATGGCCGAACTGTAATTTGTAGGTTTCAAAACCAAGCGCACGGCCAAGAATTTGATGACCGAAGCAAATTCCGAAAATCGGAATCTCCTCCAAGAGCAGACTTCGTACCAACTCAATGGTTTCAGTCATAGTCGCTGGATCACCAGGACCGTTGGAGAGAAATACTCCATCAGGATTGATGGCCAAGATCTCATCTAGGGTGACGTTATAAGGCATGACATGTACTTCAATTCCACGTTGTGCCATCGCTCGTGGCGTTGCGCCCTTTATCCCCAAATCAATTGCTGCAACAGTGTATTTCTTCACACCCTGTGCTGGAACAACATAGGTCTTTGGAGTTGAGACATCGGCGCACAGATAAGCACCAGCCATATCCGCTTGCTTGCGAACTTCCACAACCATCTCTTCTCGAGTGAGATCAAGACCAGAGAAAATTCCTACTTTCATCGCTCCTCGATCACGTAAGTGGCGAGTGATTGCGCGCGTATCCAAACCTTGAATGCCAACTACTCCTTGGCTGATTAATTCAGATTCAAGATCCTTCTCACTTCGCCAATTACTGGTCACAGTCGACGGATTTCGAACAACAAAACCTGCCACCCAGTATTTACTTGATTCATTATCAAATGTATTCACACCAGTATTACCAATATGAGGCGCTGTCATCACCACAACTTGCTTGTGATACGACGGATCCGTCAAGGTTTCTTGATAGCCAGTCATTCCGGTCTGAAAAACTGCTTCACCAAATGTTTTACCCGTCGCAGCCCACGATTGACCCTGGAAGATTCGACCATCATCGAGAACGAAGAATGCTTGTGACACTATTTATTCCCTTCGTATGTCAATTTTCCACCAAATACAGTTGCCATGATTACTCCAGGGAGCTCTAAGCCGTGGAAGGGAGTATTGCGACTTCTTGATACAACTAGATCTCGATCCACCCGGTGAGTTGCCGTCGGATTAATTACAGTGATGTGCCCCTTGGCTCCCACGGCAATCTCCTGACCATGATTTTCATAGCGTCCAATTTTGGCCGGTGCTGAACTCATACGTGCTGCAACCTGTTCCCAATTCATCAGCCCGGTCTGCACCATCGTCAGGTTGACTATCGGAAGAGCGGTTTCAAGACCGAGCATTCCAAATGATGCCTCCTGCCATTCGCATTCCTTGCTCTCGGTAGCGTGCGGTGCGTGATCTGTTGCCACAATATCGATGATGCCTTCAGCTAGTCCCTCACGAAGTGCCATAACATCTTTTTCAGTACGTAGCGGTGGATTAACTTTATATACCGCGTCATAACTTCTAGCTGACTCATCGGTGAGTAATAAATGATGAGGAGTTACCTCGGCGGTAACCGCTATCCCGCGCGCCTTCGCCCAACGAATTATCTCAACCCCACCTGCTGTGGTTACATGACAGATATGTAAGCGTGCTTGCAGGAAATCAGCCAGGAGAATGTCGCGCGCAATAATCGCTTCTTCAGCGATTGCTGGCCAACCCTTTAAGCCAAGTTGCGATGAAACTATTCCTTCGTTCATCTGCGCGCCATGTGTCAGGCGTGGCTCTTGCGCATGCTGGGCAATCACACCGTCAAAGCCTTTGACATACTCAAGTGCATGTCGCATCACAAGTGCATCCGAGACGCAATTGCCATCATCACTAAAGACTCGAACTCGCGCCTCTGAGTTGGCCATCGCACCAATATCTGCCAAGTTTTCACCAGCAAGACCTTGCGTCACAGCACCAACTGGGAACACATCAACGAGTCCTGCTTTTTGTCCTAAGCGATATACATGTTCGACAACGCTGGCATTGTCAGCAACTGGTGATGTGTTTGCCATCGCGCTGACCGCAACATAGCCACCCTTAGCGGCTGCAGCAGATCCAGAAAGAACTGTTTCCGCACTCTCTTTGCCAGGTTCACGTAGGTGAGTATGTAAATCAACCAAACCAGGAAGAATGATGCAATCTTTGGCATCGATTACTTGTGCGCCATCTGGCGCACTCGGCAAAGTAGCTATTGAGGTAATAACGCCATCTGAGATGCTGATATCAGCCTTAGTCCCATTAGCAAGAGTTCCATTTTTAATGAATAGTTTCTGGCTCATAGTCAGATCTCCAATTCCTGAGTTCCAGCAAGTAATAGGTACAAGATTGCCATTCTGACGCTGACACCATTTTTCACCTGTTCCACAATCACTGAGCGGGCGCTATCGGCGCTCTCGGCCGAAATCTCAAGACCACGATTCATCGGGCCTGGATGCATGACGATAGCGTTTGTTCTCATCGTGGATAGCCGATCCTTATCAAGTCCAAAGAAGCGTGAATACTCACGTGCATTGGGAAGATACATTTCCGTCATTCGCTCGATCTGAATACGAAGCATTATCACCGCATCAACCTCACCGATAACAGAGTCAAAGTCGTAGGAAACCTCTGCCGGCCACGAGGCAACTCCAATTGGAAGCAAGGTTGGCGGCGCCACAAGTACAACTTGTGCACCCAGCATCGTCAACAGTGCGACATTGGAACGAGCAACACGTGAGTGCAAAATATCTCCAACGATTGCGATCCGAAGACCACTTAGATCTTCATTTCCACGAGCGCAATGCTTGCGAATAGTAAAGGCATCAAGAAGTGCCTGACTAGGGTGTTCATGCGTTCCATCCCCCGCGTTGATTACTGAACCAGACATCCATTGACCCTTAGCTAAGGTGTGTGCCGCACCGGAAGCGTTATGCCTAATAATTACCGCATCTGCTCCCATCGCTTGCAGAGTTTGCGCAGTGTCTTTCAGTGATTCCCCTTTACTTAAGCTTGATCCCTTGGCCGAGAAATTGATGACATCTGCAGAAAGTCTCTTTGCTGCCGCTTCGAAAGAGATGCGGGTTCTTGTCGAGTCCTCAGCGAAGAGATTGACAATCGTTCGCCCGCGCAAGGTTGGCAGCTTTTTCATCGGACCATCAGATGCTCGAGCAAGTGTCTCTGCTGTATTTAGAATAGAGAGCGCATCGCTTTTGGTGAGATCGCTAATCGATAGTAAGTGGCGCATCATTTACTCGCCTCTTCCAACAGAACCTCATCTACGCCATCGGTCTCACTCAAATGCACCTTGATAATCTGTTGCGGTGATGTCGGTAGATTCTTCCCCACATAGTCGGCCTTGATGGGCAGTTGACGGTGGCCACGATCAACTAAGACGGCGAGCTGCACAGTTCTTGGTCGGCCTACCTCGCCAAGGGCATCGAGGGCGGCGCGAATAGTGCGTCCTGAGAATAGAACGTCATCAATTAGAACTACATTTCGGTTTTCGATCCCTGATGGCGGAATCCGCGTTGGAGCTAGAGCTCGCGGCGCGCGCAGTCGCAAGTCATCGCGATGCATGGTGATATCCAGAGTTCCACACTCAACGGGCTTTCCTGCGATTAATTCAATTGCATCAGCGATACGAAGAGCTAAGTGAGCACCGCGCGTCGGAATTCCTAAGAGAGTTACTGTCTCAGAACCTAGGTTTCGTTCAAGAATTTCATGGGCAATACGAGTAATGGCGCGAGAGATATCTGGCGCAGGCAGGGCAACACTCATGTAAATCTCCTTCCCCGCCTCGCAGGACGGGTTGTTAAAGGATGCGGCGCAATGATACCAGCACCAGCAGAGCTCTGTGGATAGCCGCCACTCCCATGTCCACCTAACCCATACCCTCGCAGGATGTATCAACAGCCCACAGTGAACGAGATTAACTCCACCCTTCGCTCAATCAGACATTCAAAATCGCTCTCCCTTTCAGATGTGGAAACCCTTAGTCAGGGGCGGATCAAGGCCGTTGTCTTAGGTTCATACGAACGAGGCGCACGCTCGCTGAGTGTCAAGCGTGCACTACAGATTGCCGCGCTCTACCAAGTCCCGATAGCGGAGATATTTGGTCACTCTGAGAAACCAGAGAGGAGTAGCGGGATAAAGATCATTCTCGATTTGCGACTTATCAATCACCGGGTACACCAAGAGGGCAGATTCGAGCTAGCGAAATATATCCATCTCTCTAGGCTCTTACAGAAAATAGTACGCACGCGACAAGATTGGAATGGTGAGGTGATTTCCTTACGCACAACTGATATCACAACACTGGCCATACTTTTCGACGAGAGTGAAGATGATGTGACGAAATGGCTTGAGCAAGAAACGCTCTTATTGAAAATACGCTAACTAGCGAGCGATACTGGCTTTAATTGTCGAAATTGTTCCCAAAACACCATGAATATATCCAGCTGACTCATCGGTCGAAAGATCTCTTGCCAGATTCAGTGCTTCATCGATAGCAACGGCATCTTCAACATCATCTGACCAAACTATTTCGAAAATCCCAAGCCGCAAAATATTGCGATCTACAGCCGGAAGGCGATCCATATCCCAGCCTTGGGCATAGGTTGCAATCAGTTCATCGATCTTTCGTCGATTTTCGGTAATGCCGCCAATGAGGGCTTTGGTGAAATCTCTAATGGGCCTTGCATCAGGCCCGTCATCTGGCATATCGCGAAGCACCAATAAATCTGCAGCCGATGAACCACGGATATCTGACTCGTAGAGCAGGTCCAGGGTTTGTTTTCGAGCTTTACTGCGAGCTGACACTAGTTAGCGCGACCCAGATAAGAACCATCGCGCGTGTCAACGAGCACAATCTCATCCTGCTTAATAAACAATGGAACCTGAATCTGGATTCCAGTCTCGACTGTCGCTGGCTTAGTTCCACCTGAGGAACGATCGCCTTGGAGTCCTGGCTCAGTGTAAGTAATCTTAAGTGGAACAGATGCGGCCAATTCCAGGTAGAGCGGATTCCCCTCATGGATCGCGACGATGGCCTCGGTGTTTTCTAGCATGTAGTTTGACGCCTCACCAACGGTGGCTGCTGAGATAGTCATCTGATCAAAATTTACGTTATCCATAAATACGAAATCATCGCCTTCTTTGTAGAGGAAGTTCATCTCACGTTTTTCTAAGATTGCAATCTCAATCTTGACACCGGCGTTAAATGTCTTATCAACCACTTTGCCTGTCATCACTTGCTTAAGCTTTGTGCGAACGAATGCTGGTCCTTTGCCCGGTTTAACGTGCTGGAATTCAACTACAGTCCATAACTGACCGTCGATATCAAGTGTCATGCCATTTTTTAGATCATTTGTAGTTGCCACGATAGCTCCAGTTCATGCCTTCGCCCATCGAAGTGCAATAGAGAGCGAACTTTACCTCATCAATTTATGTCAGAAGTGCCTTCAAGGCGATGAGGGCTAGTACATATGAATTAGGCCCAAATCCACCAATAGTTCCATTTGCCACACCCGAGATAACTGAAGTATGACGGAATTCTTCACGAGCAAGCGGGTTCGATAAATGCACTTCGATTAGAGGTGCCTTAACCAGATCTGCGGCATCACGAATCGCATACGAGTAATGAGTAAAGGCAGCTGGGTTGATAATGACTGGAGTCTTAGTATCGGCAGCTTCATGTAACCAGCCGATGATCTCTGACTCATCATTGCTCTGCCGCACATCGGCCTCAAAACCATGAGTCTCTGCAGCTTTTTCGATATGGCTCACCAATGCTGGATAAGTCATATCTCCGTAGATGGAAGAGTCTCGAATGTCGAGCCGCCCGAGATTTGGACCGTTAAGAACTAATACCTTCATTGGCTAACCTTCTCATATGCCGCTAGTAGTTGGTCGTCAGTTGCCGATTCGACTCTCTCGGTTTTGGCAATCTCGGAGATAACTACAAAACGAATCTGCTTTCCGCGTGATTTCTTATCCACTCGCATGCTAGCAAGAAGGCTTGGCCAATCCCCTTCCAAATATTGAACCGGCAAGCCCAACTGACTGAGCACCTTTACGTGTTGATCTACTAACTCCTGACTCATCAGCCCGAGTGAGTGAGCTAGGTGGGCCACGTAGACCATTCCAATAGCGACGCACTCTCCATGACGAAGTGAGTACTTACTCTCTAACTCCACTGCATGACCAAAAGTGTGCCCGTAATTGAGAATCTCACGCTCGAAACTCTCCTTGAAATCCACAGAAACTACATCGGCCTTGACGCTGATCGCTCTATGAATGAGTTCGACTGTCAGTTCACGCGAAGCCCGAATATCGGTGATGCTCTTTCCTTCAAGGGAAGCAAGAATCTGAGGATCGCGAATAAATCCGCACTTAACAACCTCTGCCAGACCTGCTGCAAAATCACGATCGCTTAGCGTCGACAACCATTGCGGGTCGATAATCACTCCTATCGGAGAGTGAAAAGCCCCAATCAGGTTCTTGCCGAAATCACTATTGATTCCAGTTTTACCACCAACTGCTGCATCAACCATCCCTGCAACAGTTGTCGGCACTGCCACCCAATCTAATCCGCGCAGCCAAGAAGCTGCTGCAAAACCAGCAAAATCCGTCACTGCTCCGCCACCAATTGCAACAATCAGATCAGAGCGTGTAAATCCTGCTGAACCCAACCAATCCCAAACTCTAAGCAGAGTTTCTGAGCTCTTACCTTTTTCTGAATCTGATATTCCAAAGTAGAACACTTCTGAATCTTGTGCGTCAATCTTCGGAATCGCTGATCTCATGGATTCCGAGAAGATAATTGCAATTCGTTCTCGCTCCTTGAAGTGAGGGGCTAAGGCCTGCAGATAGGGGGTATCTACTAATACCGAATAGCTTCGTTCTGCCCGGACTGAAATATTCTTCATGCTAAACCCTCGAGTATCTGAGCAACGATTTCACTCTGAGATCTCTTATTCACATCAACGACCGTATCGGCTATTGCCTCGTAAATAGGCCGGCGCGCTTCCATCAACGTCTGCCATTGTCCTCGAGGATTATTGAGAAGCAAAGGACGGTCACGATTGAAACCGATACGTGGGGCAACGTTAGCTAATGAGATATCAAGATATACAACGTGAGATGAAGTCGTTGCCAGTGCAGACTGCGCCTCAGTAGAAATCGGAGCCCCGCCACCAAGTGCTAACACCGTGTCAGTAGCCTCGAGTTCCTGACGTAGAACCTCTTTTTCTATAGCGCGAAAAGCGTCTTCTCCATCCTCAATGAAAATTTGTGAAACTGACTTGTTCTCTCGCTGCTCAATCACAGAATCAGTATCTCGAAACTCCAATGAGAGTTTATGCGCAAGTGATTTTCCGATGGTGGATTTTCCTGAACCCATAGGGCCAATAAGAATTATTCGCGGGGCCATGGGTGGGCCTACTTGAAACGCAGATTCTTCATATATGACTCGAAATTTCGACGCACTTCCTGAACTGAGTCGCCGCCGAACTTTTCAAGAACAGCTTCGGCAAGAACAAGTGCGGCCATAGCCTCTGCTACAACTCCTGACGCAGGAACAGCGCAGACATCAGATCGCTGATTAATAGCTTTGGCAGTCTCACCAGTCTTCACATCAATAGTGTCCAAGGCTTTTGGCACGGTGGAAATAGGTTTCATAGCAATAGAGACTCGAAGAATCTCACCGTTAGACATTCCACCTTCGGTACCGCCGGCACGATCAGTACGTCTTGCTATGTGGCCATCTTTCGCACGTTCAATTTCATCATGAGCAACTGATCCTCGACGGGTAGCGGTTCTAAAACCATCACCAATCTCAACACCTTTAATCGCCTGAATTCCCATCATCGCTGCCGCAAGGCGTGCATCCAACCTGCGATCCCAATGAACATGTGAACCTAACCCTGGAGGAAGATTGTAAGCAAGCACTTCACAGACGCCACCTAGGGTATCTCCGTCAGCATGTGCGGCTTCAATCTCCGTAATCATCCTCGCACTTGTTGCCGCATCGGCACAACGCACGGGATCTTCATCAATTCTGGACATGTCATTCTCACTTGGTAGTTCATAGTCATCAGGAATACGAACGCTGCCGATAGAAACTACGTGGCTAAGAATTGTTATCCCGACCGACTGCTCTAAGAATTTTCTAGCAATAGCACCGAGTGCCACTCGTGAAGCAGTCTCTCGAGCACTTGCTCTTTCCAGTATTGGTCTTGCGTCATCAAAATCATATTTCTGCATTCCTACCAAATCTGCGTGACCTGGTCGAGGTCGGGTAAGTGGCGCATTACGAGCTAGGTTCTCAATTTCATCCAGTGGCACAGGATCTGCTGACATAACTTTTTCCCACTTGGGCCACTCACTGTTTCCCACTTGAATTGCGATGGGACCACCTTGTGTAGAACCTAATCGGATTCCACCAAGAATACTTACCTTATCGGCCTCAAAATTCTGCCGCGCTCCGCGACCGACTCCAAGTCTGCGCCGCGCTAAATGGAAATCAATGTCGGCGGTGGTGATCTGAATATGTGCCGGCATTCCTTCAATAATTGCCGAAAGGGCTTGGCCATGGGATTCGCCCGCAGTTATCCAACGCATGTGCCTATTCTTGCAGAAAGTATTGCAAACTCGCTCATTATTTACTCACCGCGTAAACAAAAAAGCGAGATAAGACGCACATATTGCAGGACCTAGCGCAATATTGCCCCGTAAACGCTTTCGGGCCGCAACAGTGAATGCCGTTAGGATTGAAATTGCCACTACGAGAATAGTTAAATAGGTGGTGATTGAACCAACAGGTATGGCCAGAAGAGCTACCGCCAAAAGAAGTTTCACATCCCCTCCACCTAATCCCCCGAAAATGTCGAGTAGCAACAGCGGGCCTAGGAAGACAATCCCTGTGAGCAAGTAGATGTGAAAGTCGCCCTCAATAAAAAGTAAGACCGAGATTAGAAAAACGGAGAGGTTTGTAATTCTGTGATGACGCAGATCAAAGAGGCTGATAAATAACGAGAGGAGAACAATCAGCGTCATGGAACGAGCCTACGTAGAAAACACTCAGCATATTAACTACCTGTGGATGAACTACGCACGTAGCGCTGTGCGCAAATGTGTCGCTAACTTCTCTCGGTCTAGGCTTTCACCAAGGACTAATTCCAACTGATTGATTCCTTGGTAGAGCAAGAGTTCTAGACCACCGATTACTTTTCCGCCAGAATCGCTCCACGCTGCAGCGAGTACTGTCGGCCAAGGTTTATAGATCACATCAAATAGGACACCACTCGCTCCACCGCGAACAGAATCAGCCAGGAGGTCGGCCGCTCCGGCTGGAGTCGTATTTATGACGAGGTCATACGAACTTAAATCAGCGCCTGAGTTCCAAGAGATGTATTCAAAATCGGATGCAGTTACCGAGGACTTCAGTGCAGGGGCTCGCACTGAACTACGACCAAGAACGTGAATCTCTTTCGAGATACCATCCATCGCACCAGCAACCGCGCGAGCTGTTCCACCCGCTCCGAGAATCAGCACTCGGTTGAAAGTTTGTAGACCCGCATGGGCTAACGCTGCAACAAAACCAGATCCATCAGTAGATGTCAGAAACCATCCGTCTTGCTTTTTCCATAAAGTATTTGCAGATTGAATCTTGGTTATTAATGTGTCGCACTCAATTGGGAGTAGCAGCACTTCTTCCTTCAAAGGCATCGTGAGAGAGAAGTAATCGAACTCTGCGCCGCGTTTTTCAATGAACGATGTTAGCGAACCCGCCGGGACTTCGATGGGCTCATAGCTTCCCTCTACTCCTAAAAAGGAGAAGGCGGCGCGATGCAAGCGCGGTGAAAGTGAATGAGTTATAGGAGAACCCAATACGGCTCCTCTAATCACTTTTCACTCCTAAACTTTCCAGCCCGTAAATTCTTTTTGTACTCATACTTCCATGCGTTGAACTGGGCGATATCGGCGGTGAATCGGGTATCACCTGGTGCCACTGTGATGAAATATAGCCAGTCACCTTCTTGCGGAGTGACCGCCGCGCGCATCGCTGA
>SHUV01000016.1 GCA_009694515.1 Candidatus Planktophila sp.
ACTGCAACAAGAACTGCCAAGATGGCAAATGCGGATAAGCGAATGCGTTGTGCGTTATGTCCGATGTGCCTTACCGATGCATCACCTAACGAAAGTAAATCAAGGGTTGGCGCAATCTTCCAGGCAATCACAGCAGCGATGACGAGTACTGGGGCTACAACGTAGAGCGTCTTGCTGCTCACCAGTGAGAGTGAACCAAATGACCAGAAAGAGATAGAACGCGCATCTGGTCTGCTCACCGCTGAAAGTGTGAGCCCCACTATCGCACTCAGAATTGCCGAGACGCCAATGCCGATGGTGATTAATTGCAGGGCAGAGCGAGCGAGCGAAAATGTCAGCAACGTTGCCGCCATCGCACCAATCGCTGCGCAGACAACGGCGCCTGCTGAGCCAATGCTGACTAAGTTGGTCAGTACCCCAAGCAAGACACCCAGTGATGCACCGGCTGAGGTTCCAAGAATTGCCGGATCTGCCAAGGGGTTATTGGTAGAACTCTGGGCAAGGGAGCCGGCCACGCCCAGTGCTGCGCCGATCAGAATCGCTGCTCCCACACGTGGTGCGCGAATCTGCCAAATAATTTGGTGTGATGCGCTCTCCGGATTAAGAAATGGATTGAAGATATATCGAAAGAGTTCACTGACCTCGGTCGCACCCAGGGATAGGGCAACGATGGAGATGATGGGAAGTAAAAGAATCAGTGGCGCAATCTTTTTCATTACTTCATCACCTTTGCCATTGCCACACTTAACTTACTTAATAAATCAGGGGTGCGCGGACCAAAAGAGAGAAGCAGTGAATCACTGACTGCAATCACTCGCTTATTCTTCCCCGCATCAGTCTGTGCGATTCCGGGAAGTTCTACCAATCCCTTAAGGCCACCGACTGATTGCAGCCCCTTGCTCATCACAAGAATCACATCAGGGTTTAATGAAGCCACCAGCTCACTTGTCATGGCGTTAAATGGGTTGGCAAGTGTTGCCGCCCCAATATCTTGCGCCCCGATTGCTGTGATTAACGAATCAGCACCTGATCCTTTGCCGCCAATTAAATAGATGGAGCTGCCACCGCGAAGATAGAGAAAGACGACTCGACTCTTACGCTCTGCAGTACCAATTTTTCCTAATGATGAATTCATTGCAGCGCTCAGGGCAGTCCCACTTGCTGGCGCCCCAATTGCATCGGCAATGGCGCCAACCTTCGCTGGCAGATCACTTAACGTCCATGCCTCTGGGGTTTTCACTACCCGAATTCCGGCAACTGCTAAGGCATCGAGTGCACTTTGCGGGCCAGTGGATTTATCAACAATGACTAAATCTGGTGTGAGGGCGATTATCTTCTCTGCAATCACTTGGTGTCCGGATGTCACTATCGGCACCTTTGTCAGGTCTGCATCAGTACTAGCGATATCGCGGCCAATCAGAATTGATCTAAATCCCATCGCCGAAATAATTTCTCCAGCGCCATTAGCTAGTGCCACAACTTTCTGCGCTACCGGACTTTCGCTGCTTGTAACTGTGGTCGCTTGCGCCGATGAAATTTCAATGGCCGTTGATTGCACCTTGCTGCAACCGGTAAGTAAGAGCGCAGCGGATGTGATTGTGAGTACACCTAAGGTGATCACATTTTGCTTTTTACGCATGAATGAATCCTCTCAAATTTTTTGCCGACAAGTTCAGGCCTGGTTGTCGGATAAAGCTAGGTGCCACCTTCTCTATTCTTGCGAGCATGCGTAGGAAGTGGGTAGTAATGGCCGTTATCGTCATTGCTGCTGCGCTGCCCGCACCTGCCATAGCTGCCACCACTGTCGTTGGCGCAGATGGTCAAAAATTTAGTGCATCTGCTACGAAGGTGAAGAGTGGACAAGAGATAGCAGTATCAGGACAAGGATTTGATGAAACTGTAGGAATTTATCTTGCTTACTGCCTGCTGCCTAAAAAAGGTCAGCCTCCCACACCATGTGGTGGTGGAGTCAATAAAGAGGGAATTGGCGATGCTTCTTATTGGATCTCATCTAATGCACCTTCTTATGCCACTGGGTTAGCAATCGCCTTCGCACCCGGTGGACGTTTTGTTGAGAAAGTTCGAGTAACAAAGAAAATTGGTAAGCACGATTGCACCCAGGTCAAATGTGCCATCACAGTCAGATCAGATCACCTACATGAAGGAGATCGCACCCACGATCTATTTATTCCCATCACCTTTAAGAAGTAACTCAGCTACGAAACTAGGAGAAAAATGATTACATCACCAAAGAAAGCCCTGATCGCACTTGCCGTCATTGCTTTAGTTGCCCCCATCGGCATCGCTACACCAGCCCAGGCAGAAACCTTTGCCTTCGCAAGTGCTCCCCTGACCAATCTCAATCCAGCAGGAGACACAATCAATGGAGGCTTTACCAAGTTTCCAACAAAAGCTGGAATGTATATTCAACAATGCACCGCACCAGTAGGCGCTGCTCGTCCGGTGACATGTAGCGACACACTTCAGTTGTGGGTCACTGCCGCAGGTGGACCAGGAACTACAAGCCCTACCGGAGCAATCGCGATGAAGGTTGCCGGTTCAATTACCGGTAAGGGTGTTGCAGTTGATTGCACCACCACCCAATGCGGTCTCTTCTTCCGACTTGATCACACCGCCCCCACAGATACTTCCGAAGATAAGTTCTTGCCCATTACTTTTAGAGCCGGTGCCGCAGCTCCGGTACTCGCGGCAGATGAAATCATTGTCACCCTGAATGGAACTGCCCTAGTCCGCAATGTGCCAAGTAACTTGGCTTACCGCGCAGATGCCAAGATTGTGGCAACTGCTAAATCAGGGTTGCCAGTTACCTTCACATCTCTCACACCTGAATGCTCCTATGCCGACGGAATATTGACAGCTCTCAAAGGCGCCGGTCAATGCGCACTTGGCTACTCAACTGCCGGAAATGCAACCACAGCGGCGGCAACAGGTAATTTCCCATTCATCCTGACACCGGGTGCACAGCAGATTGGCGCACTGCCGAAATCACTTAAAGTTGGCGTGAGTAAATCACTTCCTAAGTCATCGAACTTTGGTGAAATGATTATGTATAAGACTTCGTCTAAGTCTTGCTCCATCAAGGCCAACGTTCTTAAGGCAAGTAAGCCAGGAGCATGCGCACTTGATTTTCATGCCGCAGAAAAATCTGGCATGTGGCAAATGAGCCATGGTTCAGTAAAGATTGTGATTAAGTAACTTACTCATCCACATTTGAGGCAAGTCTGCGAAGTGATTCGCGCACTACTGCCCCATCACTTGTTCGCCATAGCGGTGGCATCGAGTTAAGCAGTACGCTGCCATAGCGCTTTGTGACAATTCTTGAATCAAGGATTGCCACAACGCCGCGGTCTTCAATACTGCGAATCAAACGACCAGTTCCTTGGGCCAACAAAAGTGCGGCTCGCGGTACCGATACCTGCATAAATCCACTGCCACCTGATGCATCAGCTAGTGAAGATCGCGCAGACATCACTGGTTCATCAGGGCGCGGAAATGGAATGCGATCGATGGCAACTAAAATGCAGGAATTTCCCGGAACATCCACGCCCTGCCACAGGGACATCGTGCCCAGCAAGATAGATGTTTCATCTTTAGCAAAGCGCTCCACCAGTGGCCCCACCGCATCGCCACGCTTTTGCGTGATGATTGAGATTGGTAAATCAACTAATACTTCACGCAGGTGGGCATCTGCTGCCTCCACCCCGCGCCAGGAACTAAAGAGAGCAAGGGTGCGCCCGCCAGCGGCGTCAATCAGTTCCCCGAGTTCATCCAGTACCTCTTTGCTCGGACCATCGCGACCTGGCTCTGGTAAATGTTTTGGTAGATAGAGAACTCCCTGATTAGCAAAATCAAAGGGAGATCCCACATCGAGCATCTGCACATTTGCTGGGTCGATATCTTCACTATCACTTTCAGCATCAGCATCTGTTCCCACAACGAAACCAATACTGCGCGCCATCGCATCAAAGTTATTGCCCACAGTTAACGTGGCAGAGGTGGCAATCACTGGCGTCTTAGTGAGCAAATTGCTGCGCAAGATATGCGAGACCGAAAGCGGTGCTAAATGCAGGGTGGAAAATGTTGGCTCATACCAGAGCACATGCTCATCACCCATTTTGAGTAACTTGCCGGCGGTCGTTGCAATCTCTTGCACCGCACCCTTTACCCGAGCTCGCTCGGCATTGCTATCAGGATCGATAATTTCATCATCGGCGGTAAGAATCTGCACAAATGCCGTGGCACTCTCTTTCAACTTTCGAATCGGAGCTTCCAACATACTTGGAATATCTTCAAGCCGACCTTGGGCAGCGAAATCACTCTTTACGCTTTCACCGTAATCAGCCATCGCATCATGAAAACTATCGGCCGCCTTTGTCAGCGCCTCACTTGGTTTGCCAGGTGAGTATTTGCGAGCCATGGCAGCAGCTCTCTGCACGCGCCCTGATGTGAGCTCCTCGGTCACCGCTTGTGTGGTGCGATCCATAAACTCATGAGCTTCATCCAAAATCACGGCATCGCGCTCTGGCAAAATTGGATGCGAGTCAACTATTTCAATAGCAAGCAAGGTGTGGTTGGTGACAACAACATCGGCCTCTTGCGCTTTCGCTTTTGCTTTAGCTGCAAAACATTGCGCGCCCCAGGCACATACATCGGCCCCCACGCATTCACGCCCTGATAAAGAGTTAGCCGCCCACACTCTGCGATCTACATCTGGTGCGTCATCTCGGTCTCCAGAAACTCCGGGCGTCTTTGCCCAGGCAATTAAGCGTTTGGCATCTTTTTCTAGATAAGAAGATTCCAGTACTAACTCACCATCTGGGTCGGTGTCATCGGCGTTCATTTTCTGCAGGCAGACATAGTTGCCCACACCTTTATAAATTCCATAAGTAATTTCGCGCCCCAGCACTTTTTCCAGCGCTGGCACAACTGCTGGTAAATCACGTTCTACCAACTGTCTCTGCAAGGCAAGGGTTGCAGTTGCTACCAATACTTTTCGACCATGAACCAGTGCGGGGACAATGTAGGCAAGTGACTTGCCCGTACCAGTGCCAGCTTGAACCATGAGGTGGTGTCTATCGGTGAGCGCGTTCGCAACTGCTTCGGCCATCTCTATCTGGCCTTCGCGCGTTGATCCGCCAATAGCTGCTACTGCTGCATCGAGTGCTTTTCGCACCTGCGCAGATAAATCGCTCATGGCCGCACTCTATCTGCCCAGAGGTTTTGTCATCATGCTCATAGTGATAAATGGTTATAATTCGGCGCAATAAGAAGATGGGATCAATAAAGCAATGAAGATCTGGACGCAATGGAGTGATCTCACTCTTCCTGCAGGCATGACTCACTTAGATACTGATGGATTTGTTCCAGCTGCATCGCAATTTGATGCAATCGAGTTCTATGTGCCCAGCTATATGGGCGGCCTCAAAACCATTGAAATTATTCCGAAGATGAAAAACCTTAAGGTTGTGCACTACAACCAAGCTGGATATGAAGATATCTTGCCCCACATTCCGCAAGGAGTAATCCTCTGTAATGGAACAGGGGTGCACGATGTTTCAACCTCTGAGCTAGCGGTAGGACTAACGATTGCCTCCCGCCGTGGTTTTGCAGAATTTATGGATAACCAGAAGCAGGGCATGTGGAAGCGCACAACAAAGCCAGCACTTGCTGACTCACACGTTGGAATCATCGGCTATGGCCATATCGGCAAGCGCATTGCCACTCTTTTAGAGATGTTTGAAACTAAAGTCACCGCCTTCACCCGAAGTGGCAGCGATGGCTCAGTAAAAATTGCAGAATTTGATGAATACCTGCCAAAACTCGATGTCATTATTTTAATATTGCCACTCACCGCTGAATCAAAGAACTTTATGAACGCCGCTCGAATCAAGAAAATGAAAGATGGCGCCACTTTGGTTAACGTCGCTCGCGGGGCCATCGTCGACACCGACGCACTCGTTGCCGAACTTCACACCGGGCGTATTACCGCTGGCTTAGATGTGACTGATCCAGAACCACTACCGGCCGGTCATCCGCTGTGGTCGGCGCCGAATGTCATCATCTCCCCCCATGTGGGCGGTGATAGTGAAGCTTTTGATCCGCGAGCACGCAAAATGGTGCAGCAGCAACTACAGCTGCTATCTGAAAATAAACCCTTGATTAATCAGATTATCGCTGCGAATTAAACCTTCTCGTTAGATCCTGCCTTAATGGCAACTAATACCTGTAGCGCAGCAAGTCCGATGATGAAGTAGAGCGCGCGATCCCAATTTCCGGTGATGTCAAAGAGTCTTCCCAGCACGATTGGCGAAGCGGTCGCCATCACGTAGCCAACTGATTGCATCATGATGGAAAGTGACTTGGTCTTTGCGGCATCAGCTGCGCGGAAGACAACCAAGAACAGAGCGATAGAGAAGGTCACATAAACCCCGATATTTCCCAGGATTACCCATACCCAGAGGCTCATCCCGGTATCAACTGAGATAGCAAAGTAGGAAACTGCCAGGAAGATTGAGAAGACAATTAAAACCATGCGGAAATCTTTACGCTTTGCGGCAAAGTGCGGAACGGCCAAACTAAGCAGGGAACCAACCAACGTTGCTACCGCAACCAGAATTCCAGCGTTGACCAAGGTGAAGCCTTTAGTTATCAAGATAGTTGGCAACCAGGTGGCTGATGCGTAGTGAATCATGTTCAGCAAACCAAACAAGATGGTGATCGACCAAGCAGAGCTGCTCTTAAATAGTGGATTTGCCCAGAAACTTTCCTTGCTTTCAACTACATCAGATACCGAAGAGCTAGGAATCTTTATCCACCACCACAGTGCGGTGAGGGCGCCGATGACGAACCAAGGCAGCATGGCTAGGCGCCAGGTGTAGGAAGATGCTTCGGCAAGCGGAGCGGTGATGGCAAGTGATATGGCTGCGCACGATCCCATGACAGAGGCATAGATTCCGGTAAGTAGCCCCGCATTTGAGGTGCCATTTTCCTTTACCCAGACCGGCAACATGTAGTTAAGCACAGCAACTGAGATACCGAGTGTGATGGAGAAAATCAAGATGGATGCAATATCAAAGGTAGTACGCAAGAAGAGTGAGAGCGTAAGCAGTGTGATGGCGTAGGAAATAACGCGGTTGGTATTTCCCAGACGGCTGATACTGCGCATTAAAATTGCCGAAAGTGAGAAGCAGAGCAGCGGTGTTGCAGCCAGAATAGATTCAGTAAAGACGCTGATTCCGTACTCTTCTTTAAGAATTGGAAGTAGTGGCCCAATGAGAATGAGGCCCGCTCTCATATTCGATGAGATTGCAAATATCGGCAGGCCTTGCTTCAAGGTATTTTTCATGGCGCAAAAGTAGCAGGGTGCACCACTAATAAGAAGAAATTAGGAGAGTTTTATTTGCCTTTTGCCATGCGAAAGAAGTAGTTAATGATGAAGGCAATTACATATCCAAGGGCACTGTTTACAATAATTGTTGTTGGATAGATGCTGGGCCAGAAGAGGGTGAAACCAAGAGCAATCAGGGCTCCCAGCCAACCAAATTTAGCTGCCGCACGATGTCTAGAGATAACTTTTTTCGCCATGGCAAAATGATAATCGAAAATCGAAGGTAAAGGTAGGCGACTTATCCCTAATCCAGCGCCGAAATCCGGAGGGTATAGGAACCGCTCTTAGAAAATATATTGACCGACGCTTCTGAATCCAGGATGCGCACCAGAGTTTCCGAGTGCACATTGACCCATGGCCCCGGGTATTCATAACTCGTAAGTTCCGGCCAAGGATCAGGGGCCACTCTGGAACGAAAGAGCTCCACGACATCGTCTTCAAACTCCTCGGCAAGAAACTCGGCAATAACTCTCACATCGTGAGAAATAATCTCGGTCGTGACTACCTGAGTAGTGGGTAGCGAGGCAGTTTTACGGGTGTGATGAACCTTCCGTCGCATTTCACTCAAGGCATCGGCGCTCAAGAGACAACTGACCATCCCCTCCATCGCATTCTCCCCTGGTAGCAAAGTCTGCTCCGACTCTACAACAGCAGGCTGCTTCTGGCATGTCAGGGCGTTGGGTCCCCCGTTTTGAAAAGCATGTATCATCCCTCCATGCCTGCAACGCCGCTGGTTTATCCGTTCACCTTCGGAGATCGCTCGATGGCCGATCTCCTCGGTGGCAAAGGTGCCAATCTATCCGAGATGACCCGGATGGGTCTTCCGGTACCTCCGGGATTTACCATCACCACCCAAGCTTGTCGAGAATTTCTGGCATCCGGTGTCATTCCAGCTTCCCTCACTGGTGAAATTGAGAGCGCACTGCGCGAACTCGAGAAGATGCTCGGTAAGAAATTTAGTGATCCGAAGAATCCACTCTTAGTTTCAGTTCGCTCTGGTGCAAAGTTTTCGATGCCGGGCATGATGGAAACTGTTCTGAACGTCGGCATGACACCTGAAGTTGCGCAAGCAATGGCAGAACAAACTGGCGATGCCAAATTTGCCTGGGATTCATATCGCCGCTTCATTGATATGTTCGGGCGCATCGTCTGCGATGTTCCACCAGCAGATTTCAAGAAAATTGAAGCCAGAATTCTTGAATCTCACTCAGTAAATAGCATTCAAGAGTTAACTGTAGATGGTCTAAAAGCACTATCACAGGCTCTTATTAGAGAGATTGAAGCACAGACTGGTAAGGATTTTCCGACCGATCCACGCCAGCATCTGATTAGTTCTGTGGAAGCAGTTTTCCACTCTTGGAATTCAGAGCGCGCCCAGATTTATCGCCAACGTGAGCGCATTCCATCTGATCTAGGAACTGCGGTAAATATTCAGTCCATGGTATTTGGAAATCTCAGTGATGACTCTGGAACTGGCGTTGCCTTCACTAGAAACCCAGCAACTGGTGAAAACGGTAGCTATGGCGATTATCTAGATCGCGCCCAAGGAGAAGATGTTGTTGCCGGTATCCGTAACACCATGACCCTAGTTGAGATGAATGAGCGCGAGCCAAAGGCGTTTGAAGAGCTAGAGCGAGTGATGTCACTTCTGGAAAATCACTACCGCGACCTATGCGATATCGAATTCACGGTAGAGCGCGGAAAACTCTGGATCTTGCAGACTCGCGTGGGTAAGCGCACCGCCGAAGCAGCATTTCGGGTCGCACTTCAGTTAGTTGATGAAGGCAAGATCTCAATGGATGAAGCCCTATCTCGCATTTCAGGTGAACAACTTGGACATTTGATGTTCCCGCAATTTGATTTGACCGGACAAGTGACTGAAATTGCGCGCGGTATCCCAGCCTCTGCTGGCGCCGCCGTCGGTGAAGTTGTCTTTGACTCAAGACGAGCATTTGATTTGGCACGAGCCGGCCACAAGGTAATTTTGGTAAGACGTGAAACCAGCCCGGATGATTTAGTGGGAATGGTTGCATCTGAAGGAATTCTGACCAGCCGCGGTGGCAAGACTTCACACGCAGCAGTTGTCGCCCGTGGAATGGGTAAGACAGCCATTTGTGGAACAGAGAGCATCTCAGTTGATGAACGCGCTAACTTATTTACCGTCGGTGCGCTCACCATCTATGAAGGTGAAGTTATTTCCATCGATGGCACAAGTGGCATCGTCTACTTAGGCGCACTTCCTACTATCGCCTCCCCCGTTACCGCATACCTTGAGGGCAAACTTGATGCTAATTCACCGCAGGCAACGCCGGTAGTAAAGGCTGTGGATCGCATTTTGCAGCATGCAGATGCTTCACGTGTGCTGCGCGTAAGAACTAATGCTGATACTCCAGAAGATGCTGTACGCGCCCGCATTCTTGGCGCCGAAGGTGTGGGGTTATGTCGCACAGAGCATATGTTCTTAGGACCACGTCGCGCCTACGTTGAGAGCCTGATTCTGGCTGAAAATGAAGAAGCTCAGCGTGGAGTAATCGCGGAGATGGAACCGCTACAACGTGGAGATTTCGTCGGCATCATGATGGCAATGTCTGGACTTCCAGTGACCATCCGACTTCTTGATCCACCGCTACATGAATTCTTACCTAATATCGCAGAGCTCAGCGCTGAGATGGCGCGCGCGGAAGCACTCGGTGAAGAAATTTCTCCGCGCCAACACGCAGTCTTTAGCGCAGTTAAGCGGCTGCATGAATCTAATCCGATGCTTGGTCTTCGTGGAGTTCGTCTTGGAATTCTAATTCCAGAATTATTTAAAATGCAGGTGCGCGCCCTTGTGCATGCTTGCCTTGAGGTTCGAAAGCTTGGCCACAATCCAATGCCAGAGATTATGGTTCCACTCATCGCCACCCAGCGGGAACTGCTCTACCTGCGCAAGACCCTGGAAGAAGAAATTACCAACACTCTTAGCGGCACCGGACAACACTTCGATATTCCGATTGGCAGCATGATTGAGACACCACGTGCTGCCATGACTGCCGGCAAGATCGCAGACCATGCCGACTTCTTCTCTTTTGGAACTAATGACCTAACCCAGATGACCTGGGCCTTTAGTCGCGATGATGTTGAGTCCAGCTTCTTGCCGCGCTACTTAGATTTAGAGCTACTGCCCTTTAACCCATTTGAATCACTGGATCAAGATGGTGTGGGGCTACTGGTGCGCATCGCCACCGAGCAAGCCCGCGCGCACGTCTCTGACTTCAAGCTTGGTGTCTGCGGTGAACACGGTGGAGATCCACGCAGTATTCACTTCTTCCACTCATTAAACCTTGATTACGTCTCCTGTTCCCCCTTTAGAGTGCCGATTGCCCGCTTAGAGTCAGGTAGAGCAGTGGTACTGGCTAATATGGCAGGCCCAGCCAGTTCTAGTACTTGAGCCAACATTCTTTAAACGGCAAGTACAGATTTTTTAATCTTCGGGACGAGTAAGGCCGTTCTCTTTCCAGTAATTACGTCCTGGAATTCCCCACTCGAGGAAGAAATCTCCGACAGTTTTGCATAGCTCGCTATTCACACCGTTCACGGTCTCAATGATGGACTCTGCTCGAGTTGCAGCATGCTCCTTAAATCGCTTGAAATCTGCGGCATCAGCAAAGAGTGGATCCTCAGATTTCGGATTACGGATTGCTAATTGGTGATGTAGCGCTTCCCGAGCCTCTTCACCTAAGAAGGTAATACGAGGTCCCTCTGTCGTCTCAAACTGCAGCGCAAGTGGGTCACTGTAAGGATTTTCAACGATATTTCCATCGATATCCAGTGAGCCAGAGTCCTTGACCTTAAGCTTTTCCAGCTCCTCAAAGTCGAGTCCGGTCGCGACAAGGCTAAGCATCAGCAAGCGCGTTGTTGGGTCGAAATCACCCTTTTTGCTATTGGCAATATGTGGACGTGGCACGGTGGTGTATTGCTTCACCCAAGGCACATCTACCCCGTGAAATGTCCACCACAGTTTTGGTCCCAAGATCAAGGCCGCAAGTTGGACGGAAGTTAAATCCTGATGCATCTGTAAATACTTTTGGTTCAGTAACTCTGCAGTGAGCGGATCAGCTTGACCGGCCTTGAGCGCTGCCTCTAAATCTCCATCGCAGACTTCGCGAGAGAATCGGTCAAGTGTTGTCACCGCGCTGCGAATCCAAATATCTGGTTTTCTGGTGCGCTCGGCCAAAATGCAGGCAACGCGCATTACCGAAGGAATTTCTAAGAGTGAGAGTTCGCGGCGATTCTTAAGGCTTCTGCGCGCTACTTCATCTGCTGATAAGTATTCAATAACCGATTCGGCTGTCTCATAGCCGGGAAAATAGGTACTACCCGTTTCATACCTTATAGCCATGGTGGTGCATCCTTTGCAATATCAACCTCATTGACCTTTGCCGCAATATCTTTAGCGATGAAGTGATCGCGAATTTCGACTGTTGCGCGTGTGACGCCTTCAACCTGTTCTACCCGACGTCGTATCTCCTTCCCGATGGAGATAGCAAACGGTGATGGGCAGAGAGGCGAGGTCAGGTGGTAACGGATAATCGCGTTACCACCCTCCCTCAGCTCTACTTCATCAATCATGCCTAGCTGAGCCATGGTCTTGCGGATTTCAGGATCGGGAACGCTACCTGCCGCAGTACGAATTTCTTCTTCGATACTCATGGATGTTGTAGACATAACTTCTTTCTCTTTTTTTAGTAGCTAATTGGTTTCTTAAGAATTAAGCGACGACGGATGTGTCCTGGTTCGCAAGGAATTCCTTACGACGCTGGCTAAATTCATCGTTCTCAATTGTCTTGAGCTTTGCATCGGTGTCAATGCCGTATAGACGTGCGACGTTTCCACCGATGATTTTTGCCTTGATTTCAGGAGTTAGCTGGACGCCAAACTCTTCAGCGATATCGTCTGGGATCTGGTATTCCATGAATTCATCAAGAATCCAGTGTGGGTACCAAATTGGGAAGTCTGTTCCCCAGATGATGCGGTCTTCGCCGAGCCAGAAGAGAAGGTTCGCCATCATTTCACCGAAGTAGCGTGGACGCTTGTGAATAAATGCGTTTGCTACTGCAAGTGATGCATACACGTTAGTTGAACGTGCAGCGATCCAACAGAACTCATCCAAACGTGGAAGACCAATGTGATCCACAATGAAGTTAAGTTCTGGATAGAGTGATGATGGTTCGTCAATGTCATAGACGTCGAACTTCTCCATTGATAGCGGCTCTACAGCAGGGCCCTTGTGGAAGTGCATGTTCTTAACGCCCATTGCAATTGCTTCTTCGTAGCATGGGAATACAGCTGGATCATTTGCTTTCCAACCGCGTGATTCTCCGCGCCATTCAGCGGTGTACCACTTGAAACCCTTCATGCCATCTTGCTCAACTTGTTCACGCATTTGACGAGTTGCATTCTTATCGCGTGGATCTACTCCACCAAGTCCGATAAGACGCTCTGGTGCGCGAGCAACCATCTCAGCATTGCGCTTTGAGTTTGTAAATCCGGTGTGATAGAAATCTGATAGAACTTGTGTAGAGAGAATAGCCATATCCATTTCACCACGTACGAACATGTGGTGCAGATACCAATCTGGATCTACCTTACGGAACTCTTTATCAAAATCCATTGTCCATTTCGGATCTGCTGGGTTAAAGCCACTTTGAAAAGCATAAAATGTTTCAACAAAGGCTAAACCGTATTCGTTTTTAATATTCTCTTTGCTGGCATCCCAGAAACCGGTATGCGCATCAAGAACAAATTTGCCATCCTTCATGTGTTCCCTTTCTTCTTGCACACGAAATGTGTTTGGGAAAATGTAAGTCATAGCGATACAGTCCGCAAGGCGAAAATTAGGTGATTCGCAGCGCGAAATGGCCTTGAATATAACAATTGGGTAACGAAGAGTTAGGCTAAATGCCCATCTTGGTAGAGCCAGGACTTCTCGGAAGGAAGCTTCAAAAACAGGTTCTTGCCGGCTGGCAATCCTTCATTGCGCTGGATCTTTACCGAGATAGGGAAGCCCCCAGAGACACATTTAAGGACTCGGACGCTGCCTAGGTCATCATGGCCTAGTAGCTCTGCCTCAATCACATTCTCGCCCGTACCCGTTACAAGTGAAACGTACTCAGGGCGAATTCCCACTTCAATGGCCTTGCCTGTGACCGCTGTGTGGGCAGAGCTGGTCTTTAACTTGGTCGAACCAAAGTAGATCTCACTTGATTTAGCTTCCACCGGCAAGAAATTCATAGCTGGTGAGCCGATGAAGTTACCGACATACTTTGAATTAGGCTTTTCAAATAACTGCTCTGGGGTTCCGCGCTGGATTACTTCACCAAAGCTCATGACCAGCAACTCATCAGCAAAGGTCATCGCCTCATACTGATCGTGGGTCACATAGATAACGGTCAAGTTATTGATCTTATTAATAGCCTTAATCTTCTTACGTAGCTCAAACTTAGATTGTGGGTCAATGACGGTCAGCGGTTCATCCATCAATAGCGCACTGACATCATCGCGGACCAAACCACGACCCAGCGAGATCAACTGCTTCTCATCGGCGCCGAGCTTGACCGCTGAGCGGCCCAACTTATCTGTGATCTCTAGAATCTCAGCAATCTCATGCACTCGCGCCTTAATCTTCTCGGGCTTCCAGCCGCGGCAGACCAATGGGAATGAGAGATTTTCAAATACCGACATAGATCTGTAAATGGTTGGGAATTGAAAAACTTGCGCAATATTTCGTTGCGCAGTTGGGACATCAGTAACATCTTGATCATCGAAAAGTAAGCGGCCCTGGTGCGGGGTTACCAGACCTGAGATGGTGTTAAGAATGGTGGTCTTGCCGCAGCCAGAAGGGCCGAGGAGGGCATAGGTCTTACCGGACTCCCAGACCATATCAAGGGGCTTAAGTGCCCAGGTTGATTGATCCTTATCCTTATTATATGAATGCCCAATATTTGAGAGCGTAATTTTAGCCATCGTTACTCCCCTGCGCTATCTGGTGAGACACAGAGCGCCCCATTAGTTTCGAATAGGAATAAGCGGTTGCCCGGAAGTTCAATCGAGATTGATTCACCGACTTTTACGTCGTGGATACCTTCCATTTGAAGAACTACTTCGCCGGCTGGCGTATCAACATAGACCAGGGTCTCAGAACCAGAGACTTCTACCAAGGAGATGGTTCCCTTTTCCCCACCGGACTTTGCACTGACAATGTCATTCGCCCGGATACCAACTTGATAATGGCCTTCTTTAAAGTTCTTCATCTTCGCCGGAATTGGTTGCGAATAACCATCACCAAAACGAATTTCTCCGGCAGAGAGTGAGACTGGCAAGATGCTCATCGGAGGATCGCTGATTACACGCGCCACTGTGGTCGACTGTGGCTGCTCATAGACCTCTGTTGGGCTGCCGTATTGAATGATTCGACCCTCGTGCATTACCAAGATCTCGGCGCCGAGAATGAGCGCCTCTGGAGGTTCGGTCGTGGCATAGATTGTTACTGCATCTTTTTGAGAATTAAATAATTCCTTAAATTCAACTCGAAGTTGTTCGCGTAGCTTGTAGTCAAGGTTCATCAGTGGCTCATCAAGTAACATGATGTGAGATTGACGAGATAGGGAACGAGCTAGCGCCACCCGCTGCTGCTGGCCACCTGATAGTTGTGCTGGTTTGCGATCAAGGTAGTCACCGAGCCCAACTTTATTGATAGAGGCAAGGGCAACTTCGCGCGCCTCTGACTTCTTAAGCCCTTTACGAAGTAGCGGAAACTCAACATTTTGCAGAACTGACTTGTTTGGATAGTTAATAAACTGCTGATAGACCACGGCAACATCGCGTTCCCAGATTGGCTTATCCTCAAAATCTTCACCATTCATGGTGATTTGACCGCTATCGATAGGCAAAAGGCCGGCGATGGCGCGCATCAGCGAGGTTTTACCCGATGTAGTACGCCCAATCAGGATGTAGATACGGCCAGGCTTAAATTCAAAGGAGATATCGTCTAGGATAACGCCATCTTTTTCGGTAGTTACCGAGACGTTTTTTAGTATTAAAGACACTTGATACCTCTCATCGAACAGCTCCGCCCAGGTTTCCACGAGATAAGAATCGTTCAATCACAAAGGCTAGCCCGACCAACGGAATAATTGAGAAGACAGTAGAGGCGGCCAGGATCCAATAAGGCGTCACCGTACCGTTCAGGGCGATGACAGCAACCGGCAAGGTAAGCACCTTTGTTGCGGTCAGTGTGAGTGCGAAGAAGATATCGTTCCAGCCAAAGATGACGCAGAACATGCCAGCGACAGTCAGACCTGGCTTAGATAGCGGCAGGATTGTTCTAAAGAAAGCTTGGATTGGATTACATCCTTCTAACATCGCCATCTCATCGATTTCGCGTGGAAGTGCGTTAAAGAAATCAACCATCAACCAGACCACAATCGGCATCAAGCCAGAAGTAAGAACCAGGATTAATCCGAGGTGGGTATCAAGTAGCTTAAGCTCTTTGAGCAAGAGGAAGAATGGAATAGCAAGAACTACCGGCGGCATGATGCGCTGGGAGACGAAGAAGAAGATGATGTCAGCGTTGCTGTAGTTCTTCCAGCCGTAGGTGAAGCGAGAGAGTCCGTAGGCGGCCAATGAACCAAAGATCAGTGAGACTGCCGTGGCTCCGGCGGTGACGATAAAACTGTTCAACGTTGGTGTCAGCAGATTTGTCAGTGAATCTGGACCAGGAAGGATTGCTTTCCAACCAATCAGACTTGGTTGATACTCCAAGAATGGAATAAAGGTTGCGCCATTTACTACGGCAGACTCTGGCTTAAAGCTAGTCGTGATCGCCCACATAATTGGGAAGAGAACGAAGAGACTCCAGATAGTGATGAAGGTTGCCTTTAAGACTTTATACATCAGTTAGATCCCCCGAGGCTTCGATAGACGGGCAAAGACTTTTCCGATAATAGTCAGCGTCAAGATTGCCAGAATCAAATACATCAGTGCCAGAGTGGAACCGTAGGCAATTTGGAAGTCCTGCAAACTGCGCTGGAAGATATAGGCCGCTGGTGTTTCAGTTGCATTTCCAGGGCCACCGCGCGTTAGTGTAAAGACGGAGTCGAAGATCTTTGAGGCATCAATAAGACGAATCATGATTGCGCCGATGCTAATTGGCGCCATCATTGGGAAAGTTACTCGCGCAAATGTCTTCCAGGCGCTAGCACCATCGATTGCAGCTGCCATAAATGGTTCTTTCGGCAAGCTAAGAAGTCCGGCTAAGAGAATCAAGAACATAAATGGCGTCCATTGCCAGACCTCGGCGATCGTGATGGCAACATTCGCGGGCCCACTTTCGGTGAGCCAGTTAACTGGGTCTAGGCCAACACGGGTGAGAAGTCCATTGAGTGCGCCGATATCCTCGGTGAAGATCGAGCGCCAGATGATCGCCATAAGTGATGGTGTTGTCATCATTGGAATTAACCAGAGAACTCGGTAGAAGCGGCGCGCTGCTATTCCCTTCCAAGCGAAGAGCGCGATGGCAAAGCCGAGGACATACTGAATTGCTACCGTTAAAAATGAGAGATAGAAGAGTCTGAGAAGTGAGCTCCAGTATCGGGTGTCGCGAACCATCTCGCCCCAGTTTTCCCCGCCAATAAAATTAAGTCCAGATTGGGAAACGTTCCAGCTTGAGAAGGTCACACGAATCGTGAAGAGAAGCGGGAAGATAATAATTGCGATAAGCAAGAGCAAGCCTGGAAGAAGAAAGAAGCGTGGGTAACCTTTTTTCACTGAGATCCTGCTCCACTTCTGCCCGCTAATTAAGGGGCAATAAAACCATTACCCGGGTCAATATGCAAAACTCATGGGTGTCGCGCGGTCAAAAAACTTGACCGCGCGACACCTTTAAACGAGTTACTTAGGAGATGTTATCTTCCAAGGCAATCACGTTCTGGTATGCAGACTTCACCTTAGTGATACCTACACGCTTTGTAATTGCTTTCCACTCTTTAGCAGCCTCATCGAGTGCCTTTTGTGGTGTTGCTTGACCTGCAAGGGCCTTTGCAACTGCATTTTCCATCGCTGTCATGTAGTCAGAAACGCCAGGAACGCGGAGGTCGAACACACGGTTGGTGTTCTTCTCGTAGTTCTGCATTGTTCCGAGCCATGAATCTACTGCTGGCTTGCCCCAATTCATTTCCTTTACCCAGAAGTCAGATGTGAAGTCTTCTGTACGTGAAGGGTTTACGCCCATGTCACCGATGGTGAGATCGAGCTTGTGGTTCGCCTTATTTGCCCAGAAGCAGAGGTAATCAAATGCCATCGCCTTTGCAGGTGATGCAGCTGTTACTGCTGATGACCAACCCCATGCGATGTATGGCGCGTAGTTGACTCCACCCTTAGGTGTATCCCACTTCTTTGTCACACGGTTCCAGACTTTTTCAGCTCCTGGAAGAGGTGCAGCCTTTACCTTGTTCTTGATTGGGCTTGTTGGCTCATTTGACTTTGACCATGCATCATCCCATGTGTAAGAAAGAAGTGAATCTCCACGTCCAAAGGATTCAATTTCCTTTGAAAGGTCGAAGTTCTTTCCACCGACTGGCATGTACTTGGTTGCTTCAATGAAGTCAGTTAGACCAGCAACGAAGCCTGGGTTGTTGACCTGTGGAACCATGTTTTCATCGAACCAGAATCCACCCTTAACGTTTGGATTCTTTGCATATGGTGCAACGCGGTCGATAAATGCACCGAACATTAGGCCACCCTTTTGAGTGATTTCTGTTGTTCCTGAGAATTTAAGTCCCGCAGGCTGACCTGCTGCCTTGTAGCCATTAAATGTCTTTGCGTGAAGGTTGTATTCCTTCCATGTCTTTGGAGGTGCAAGCTCTTTGCCAGTCTTTGACTTGTAGAAAGCCTTTGCAGCTGCATTCTCGTAGACATCTGTACGGTACTTGAGGAAGTGACGATCAGCGTCGATACCGAAGAGCTTGGTCTCGCCATCCCACTTGTAAAGTTCCTTGTACAAAGGTGTAAGGGTTGCAAGTGAACCTTTGCCCTTGGTTACTGAATCTGGAACCTTTGCGTAGTAAGAGTGGAAATCACCAATCTGGTATGAACCATTGAATACAACGTCGTACTGGTTTGTATCTGTCTGGTATGAACGAAGCTGCTTTGCGTAGAGGTCACCGAATGAGACGTGCTCAACTTCAACTTTTCCACCTGTTAGCTCTTCGAACTGCTTAGCGTGAAGCGCTGTTGGCTTACCCATGTTAGGGATTGCGTGAGTTAGGACACGAAGAGTCTTACCTGAGTAATCCTTCTTTGATGTCTCATACCAAGAGCAAGCGTCGTCTCCATCAGCTGTGGTTGCAACATTTGCGTACTCAGCACCGTAGGCGGCGTATGAAACTTCTTGGCCTGGGGTACGAGTAAGAGTGCCACCTGCTGATGCAGGTGCAATTACTACTACTGACGCAGCAAGCGCAATTGGAAGCGCTATCGCAAGTAGAGTCTTTACTTTCTTTGTGAACATAAAATTCCTTTCAGGAATATTTCTTGAGAGTGTTGTTTAAAACTCATCTGAATATAATCAGATGAAATTTCGCTTCCAAGTTTCACAAGCTTCTCCCCGAGATCTCCCCCGAGGTTCCCTCGCAACTTTTGCAGCATCCGAACTATTACGCAGAATTCATATTTTGGGTAGTCAGAAATGTGTAATTTGCATGCGCTGCAACACCCTGCAACGCTTGGGTGCGCACGTTTATAACGGTTTGATAACACGATTTCTATAACAATTTGATAACACGGCAGCTTGCGCTAGGGAACGAGGATGAGCTTGCCGCTGGTCTTGCCGCTAGCTAAATCATCGTGTGCCTTATACGCATCGCCCAGGGCATAGCGCTTATCGATGCGGACCGATATTTTTCCACTCAGAAGTAACCCAAAAATCGCATCACAGCGCACCTTAAATTCGGCGGCATCTGCCACGTAATGGGAAAGTGTTGGTCTGGTAAGAAAGAGGGAGCCAGAAGAATTCAATCGCATAATTTCAAATGGAGGAACAGCGCCACTTGCTGCGCCAAAGAGCACCATCATGCCCCGGGGCTTAAGACAGAGAAGTGATTGATCAAAAGTTTTTGCGCCCACTCCGTCATATACAACATCTACTCCGCGGCCACCGGTAATTTTCTTTACTTCTTCAAGGAAATCTTCGCGGTCATATCTAATTACGTGTTGCACACCCAATGCGCGAACGTTGGCTTCCTTAACATCCGATGATGTCGTACCAATGACGGTTCCACCTTTAAGAAGAATTAATTGTGCAATCAAACTTCCGGTGCCACCGGCGGCAGCATGCACGAGTGCGATATCCCCCGGCTTAATTTCATAAGTGGAGTTGGTGAGGTAATGGCCAGTAATTCCCTGCAACATAAATGCCGCAACCTCTTCTAACTCAAGGCCCGGCGGAACGATTGCCGCTTTTGCCTCCTCCACGATTGCATATTCGGCATAACTTCCCAGTGCCCAGGTCCAGGCAACGCGATCGCCAACTTTGATTGTCCTAACATCGCTACCAACTGCTTCGATAACTCCAGCGCCTTCCATGCCTGGGGTGTACGGCACCTTCATGCCATAGACAGGATTTCCATTGCGTTGATAGATATCTACGAAATTAACACCAGCGGCTGCCACCTTCACCAATAGCTGGGTAGCTGTCGGGGTAGGAGTAGGTGCAG
>SHUV01000017.1 GCA_009694515.1 Candidatus Planktophila sp.
GAGCTAGAAGTTGGACTTCGTTCACTTTCCGTTCCAATTGGTACACATGTGAATGACACCTACGCTGCAATCAATGTTTCTGTGCCAGCCTCAAGAGTGAGCATAGATTCGCTCACGCAGCAGATTTTGCCTCGTTTACAAAATGCGGCTCGCAAAATTGATAAAGATATCGCCAACTTGTGGCCGAAGTAATAATCCCCAGAGAAACTTCTCCAATTAAGAAAGAACATCCTTAGTAGTAAAGCGTCCATAGGCCAATGAGCCAAAGATGGCAATATAGGCAAGTTGCAAGAGTGTATTACTTGCAAAAGATCCCAGGCTTATTGGATTACGTAGTAGATCTGCAAAGCCCAACCAGTAGTAGCTAATCAGGTATGGGTGAATCACAGCTAGTTGTGGCAAGGTGCCAAGTATCTGCGTCACTGTTGAGACAACGACCGTTGCCGCCATGGCGCCCACCGGAATAACAGTCAGGGTTGAGATAAAAAGGCCGATAGCTGTTAAACCCATCAGTGAGATGGTGACATAGATAGCAACCAGGAAGATGCGCACCAGCGCAGCCGGGATTGAGATGACATCACCGGATAACAAAGTCACCGGACCGATTGGAAAGAGGATTGCGCCAATAGCTATTCCGGTGATCATCAGTGTGAAGGTGGCGGCAAGGGCAAATGCTGATGCCCCCAGGAACTTAACTATTAGTAAACGAGTGCGCGAGACCGGGGCTACAAGTAGGTAACGCAAGGTGCCGGTGTTTGCCTCACCTGCGATGGTATCTCCGGCAACAACACCGATGGTCAGCGGTAGAAATAGTGGAATAGCTAGAATCATGGCGGTGAAACCCACGAACATTCCATTCTGACTTACCCGATCAAGAAATGGTGGACCTTCACCTGGTGGCAGCGTCGAGCCAGATAATTTGACGGCAATTGCCAAAAAGATTGGAATCATAGAAATTGTTGTCAGCATCGCCCAGGTGCGCCGGCGGCGAAAGAGAACTGAGAGCTCTGATTGCATGAGAGAGCCTTTGAATTTCTTAACGTTCAACATCAAAGCCCTCCCCTGTCAGCAGTACAAAACGCTCTTCTAAAGTGGGGGCGAGCAAGGTAAATCCCTTTACACCGACACCTGTATCAACGAGTGATTTCAGAATGTCTTCTGGCTTATGCGCACCTGCGGGAATTAGTGCGCGCACGCTCTTGCCATCAATCACACCGTTGATGCCATAAGTTTTCAACCCTTGGACAGCTAACTCGGTATCTGATGTGAGTAGCGTGAGATTTAATTCTTCTCCAGCTGATAACTCTTCCACACTTCCTTGGGCCACAATCTTGCCTTGGCTCATCACTGCTAAATGCGTGCAAATCTGTTCAATTTCAACAAGGAGGTGACTTGAGATAAAGATGGTGATTCCTTCAACTGCTAAAGAGCGAATCAGATTTCGCACTTCGCGCGTGCCTTGTGGATCAAGTCCATTGGTGGGCTCATCTAAAACAAGTAATTCGCGCGGCTGCAGTAATGCGTTGGCAATGCCTAGCCGCTGCTTCATACCCAGTGAATATGCATGCACTTTCTTGCCAGCAGCTTGGGTAAGTCCCACGCGAGCAAGTGCGGCATCAACGCGCGCTGATCGAGTCTGTGGTGGTGCATGGCGATCGGCTGCATCAAAGCGAATCAGATTATCGCGACCCGAAAGATAAGGATAAAAGGCCGGGCCTTCAACAAGTGCTCCCACCTTGGGAAGTGCGATGCCTATTTCATCGGGAATTGCTGAGCCCAGTAGTGAGACTTCTCCGCTAGAGATGTTTGCCAGCCCAAGGAGCATGCGAATTGTTGTTGTTTTACCCGATCCATTAGGTCCAAGAAAGCCAAAGATTGAACCCCGCGGAACACGCAGATCGAGGGCATCGACTGCGTTATGTGAACCAAAACTCTTAGTTAACCCCGAAGTAAAGATTGCGTACTGCGGGTCAACTTCCTGCGCCACTACTTGGCAGCTGCTTCCAAAAGTTTCTGAGTTGTCACTGATCCAGCAAATACTCGACCATCATTGGCAAAGAGGATATTCAGTAGCGCAGTGCTAAAGATGCGACCACTAGCAACTGGTGTAGTGAGTTCGGTATATAACTTATTTGCTTTCAGTGCAGTAATTTCAGCTGGCACCATAGCTGCGGCAACTTCTAGCACGGCAGCCCATCCTTGCGCCTTGAGCTTTTCAAATTCAGCCTTTGCTTGTGATTCCTGGGCAGCTGTTGCTTTCTTACCGGTGTATTTCGCAAGATCGCTTTGAGTAGGAAGTGGGACTTCAATGAGTTTAGCTCCTGCCGGAACTGCGAAGGTGAAGTTTGCCGCCGCTGGCTGCGCGAAAGTAATGGAGTCAAATGCAATTTCAAATGCTGGATTTGATTGACCAACAGCCGTTACTACAACTGCCAGCGGTAAGCCGGTGGCTGCATCTACTGAGACTGTTACTGATGCAACCAATGATCCAGCAGTGCGTGAAGTTGCGGTGATTTGATAGACGCCGCGTCCTGCAACCTTGGCATCTTTGCCCACGCTAAATGTTGTCTGCGGGCCAGCTTGGGATAAGAAGTAATCGGCAACGGCGGCAGGTGAGGTTGCATCAAAGGCTAGCTGCGCGGAGTTTGCGTTAAAGAAGTCCAGCGCTTGGCGCTGTGCCTGCTTCTCATCTGCTTCGTTTACAACTGAGTGCTTGACAATCTGCTTACTTGAGTCATAGAACCAGAGATCAGCACCGTTTCGAATAAAGTTACGCTCTGCCACCAGATCTAGCACCTGCAGGCGCGCCTTACGGGTGCCATCGACATAAATATTTGCTACGTGTGTTCCGGCTGCGAATTCAAGAGCGAGCGCTAGTTCGCCTTGCGCACTGGCCTGTGGCAAGAAATCTTTCATCTCTTTCGGCATGTTCTTAGCAGCCTCATCAACCATCGCTTGTGAGATATCGGGGATGATGTTCATCGGCGGCAGACCAAGCTGAGCTTTTTTAGTGACCTTGCCGGAGAATGCAATCTCTGGGTTGGTGTTAATCAGTTGCAGAATTTGTGAGGCGCTCTTATCGGGCAGGTCGATTGCAGCACTGGCTGAGACCGAGAAACCAATTGCGGTACCTGCAACAAGTACCGGTGCCAGAATTGCTGGAATCCAACGAACGAGATTGCGCTTCATGGGCAAATAATAAGGAACTCCCCCGCACCTCTCCACTTCAAAAGCCGCCTCCGCGCTGTGACCTGGCACGCACTGACCTACTATTGCCTCCATGCCCAGTGCGCAAGATTTCAAGCGGATTATCTATATCCCCTTTGACCATCTGCATCGCGACTTTGGCGCCTTAAAAGAGGCCGACCCAGCCACTGATCTGATTGCGATGGTGGAAAGTGCCCGCATGACAATCGGGCGTAACTGGCATAAAGAGCGGCTCTTCTTCCTGATTTCAAGTGCCCGCCACTTCGCCCAATCGCTAGCGGCCGAGGGCTTCACCGTGGAATACATCAAGGCCCCCACCACCGTTGCTGGCTTAGAAAAAATTTCCAAGAAGTACAAAAAGCTACCCATCGTGTGTGCGGAGCCCAGTTCGTTTCGGCAGTACCAAGCGCTGAAAGATTATGGCGTGAGCTTTATTGCCAATGACTTCTTTCTTACCCCGCGCAAACTCTTTGCAGATTGGGCAGCTGAACAGAAGAGCTATCTGATGGAGAACTTCTATCGCAAGCAGCGCCTTCGATTAAATATCTTGATGGCGGGCAAAGAGCCTGAAGGCGGTACCTGGAATTTTGATAAAGAGAATCGGCTGCCACCACCAAAGAAATATGAAGGCCCGGCATATCTAGAACATAAGCGAGATGAGCTTGATTTAGAAGTAGCAGGTGAGCTCTCATATACCGCCACTACGACCTGGGCCACTACGCGCAAGGGCGCGCTGAAGGCGTTAAAAAACTTTATTGACAACCACTTCGCTGAATTTGGTCCACTAGAAGATGCCATGACAACTGATAACTGGGCGCTGCATCACTCGGTACTTTCGCCATATATTAATAATGGGCTTTTACATCCCACCGAAGTCATTCATTCTGCCATGAAGGCGCATAAAACTGGCGCTATTCCAATTGCATCGGCCGAGGGTTTTATCCGCCAGCTCATCGGCTGGCGTGAGTATGTCAATGGCATGTATTGGTTTCTGGGCCCTGACTACCGCAACCACAATCAGTTAGCTGCCACCAGAAAATTGCTGCCGCTATTTACCGACGCCAGTGTTACTCAGATGAATTGCATGAAATCAATTGTGGGAGATATCCAAGATCGTGCCTGGGTGCATCACATTCCGAGGCTGATGGTGCTCTCCAACTTAGCCCTGGTCACCGGCACCAACCCGCAAGAATTTCTCGATTGGATGCGGGAAGTCTTTATCGATGCCACCGAATGGGTGATGGTTCCCAACGTGATTGGTATGGGAGTGCACGCAGATGGCGGAAAGATGATGACTAAGCCCTATGCCGCAGGTGGTGCCTATATCTCGCGCATGTCTAACTACTGCAAGGCCTGCAGCTATGACCCAAAGTTACGAGTTGGTGCAACTGCATGTCCCTTTACTACCTTGTATTGGGATTTTCTCGATCGACATAAAGATACATTTGCAAAAAATCATCGTATGAACCAACAAGTATTTGGGCTAAAGCGCCTAAGTGATCTACCTGAATTGAAGATGCGCGCGCAAGAAGTACTGAAAGGCTTAGAGCAGGGGAAGATTTAGTTTTCTAAAATCCTGGAAAGAGCCTTGACCGGCCACGAGTTCCTATGTCCGGCCACCCAGCGATAGCCAGCGCGGCCAATGGGGCCAGAAATACTTATTAGGGCTGAAAGGACTCTATTACCTCTTGCCTTAAGTAGGAAGGCAACCGCTTGCGCTCCGCTGTAACGATTACCTTCGGTAATGACAAAGACCTCACGAGCACATTGCTCTGTGCTCAATTGGAATCGAGCGAGGTCTGTACTGTGAAAATCTAGCGCGGTAATGGCTAATTTCTTACTTACCCAAGAAATGGAGTTTTTACATAACTCACACTGACCATCATAAATGACTGTTATCTCAACCATCTGTGAGTCACCCCATATCTTCACGCTTCAGAATTCTAACTCACCTAGTGAGTTCAAAGCGAGTAGAATCTGGTGAGTGCGAATGGAGAACTGAAAATGCAATTACGTGAATTAAGCGATATTAAAAAGTTTGATCTTAAGCTGATTACATTTTTAAATAGAGTCAGTCTGCCCGCACTTCGGATCTCACTTGGCATTGTCTTCATTTGGTTTGGGGTTCTGAAAGTTTTTGGTAATAGCCCGGCTAATGATCTCATTACAAAAACTGTCTACTGGTTTAATCCAGATATTTTTATTCCTATTTTGGGCATTTGGGAGGCGGCCATTGGCCTGTGCCTGCTGGTGCCTTCATTTATCCGAGTTGGGCTCTTTCTGCTTGCCTTGCAAATGCCCGGCACCTTCTTGCCGTTGGTACTGCTGCCCGAAGTATGTTTTGAATTAATACCTTTTGACTTAACCCTGGAAGGTCAGTACATCGTAAAGAACTTGGTACTAATTGGCGCCGCTATGGCAGTAGGAAGCAGACTTACTCCAATATCACATGTGAAGAACAGTAATTAGTTATTCTTCACAAATTCAGAGGCGTGTGGAAAGCCAGCAGCCTCTAACTTCACAGCTAAATCTTCCTTAACTGCCTTTACGACCTTATGTGTTCCATCGCAATTCTTCTCTTCATCTCTGGTGTAACCACACTGACAAGCTCCCATGATTTCCTTCTTCCCTTATTAGTTTTTCCTAATTAACTACTAGTCGATACTACAGCTACTTGCCTGCTTTGCATTTCTCGGAACAATATTTTACATTCTCCCAATCGCGAGCCCACTTCTTTCGCCATTCAAATTCCAGATTACAACGTTGGCAGACTTTAGGAGCGAAACCGTTCTTGATCTTGGCTTTCATAGATTCAGCTACCTCTTTAATGCTTTAATAATTGACCACGCCCAATAGAACAATCCAAATTGCAGTGGTAATCGTGCGAAAGCGATGAGCGGATATGGCATTGGGCGATCACGCCAATCGATAGCCATCTTAATATTGGCAGGATAGACGGCGATAAAGAGAAAGAGTGCGGAATAGGCAGCAAGTAATCGAATAGATACTGTGCCAATCTTCATTGATAGTGGCGCAAGAAGTGCCAGCCCGATTGCAATCTCTGCCGCTCCGCTTAAGTATGTCCAGAGGCGTGGGCCTCCGGGTAGGAATGCCGGAACGATGGCATCAAGTGATTTAGGAGAGATGAAGTGGGCAATACCGGCGATGAGCAGCATCGCTGCTAGGGCGCGGGTAGCCAGGGTCATTGGGAGAGCATAGTTCTGCCTTGATGTCAGCGGCCCTATCTAGAGTCATCTCATGTTCAACTGGTTTCGACATAAGGCTATAGATCGTGAGTTAACGCAGATCCTAGATAGACATCAACAGGTGCGCCGTGATGCCACCGATATTCGTGAATATCTCTTGCGAGTCCTGGCTGATAATCGCAACGATTCTGAAAAATTTAGTGATGAAGCACTTGAGAAAGCAGCCGAGCTTATTGAACAGGTGGGTCCGGGCGCTTTTTATTGGATGACAGATATCGCAGCCCAGATGGTCTTGTTATCTGAGGCCACACTGCGCGGCTTCGCCACCAACGTCAGCGTTGAGTTAGGTGCTACGGCAACTGCGGAGGAGATTGTGCAGAAAGTGGTGCAGCTGCCGTAGTTCGCTTTTGGCGGCAGAGTGGGCATGGTTTCTCGCGGAAAAGGGATTCTCAGAAAATATTAGTAAGCCATGTTGCCCTTTTTCCCAAGAAGTCGGGTAGGTGGCTGTAATAATTTCGGCATGCCTTCACTCGAGGGCGAGCCAACTCGGAGGTCATGTGAAGATGTTAGAAGGACTTATTGAAAAGATTATCTTTGCCAGTCGCTGGTTACTTGCTCCCCTTTATTTGGGTCTCTCACTCGCCCTGATTCCAATCTTGTTCCGCTTCTTTGACGCCTTCTGGCACATGATGACTAACCTGACAGATCTCACAACTGGAGAAGTAACTCTTGAGGTGCTTGAGCTCCTAGACACTGTCTTGCTTGCTAACTTGATCATCATCGTGCTCTTTGCTGGGTATGAAAACTTTGTTTCGAAGATGGCAATTGCTGAAGGCGCTGAAGATCGTCCACACTGGATGGGTCACGTTGATTTCAGTGGTTTGAAAATTAAGCTCATTGGTTCATTGGTAGCAATTTCAGTGATTGAGCTACTGAAAGACTTTATGCAAGAAGGAACTTATGATGCCAAGCGTGAAGGATGGCGCATTGGTATTCATATGACATTCGTTGTCTCCGGAGTGCTCTTTGCGCTGATGGATATGATGGCTGATCGTCATAAATCTCAGCGCTAGAGTTCATTTATGGCCACACAAAGCGGAGATCGCTCCGCCTTCTTTCCTGCAATAGAGAAGAAGTACGGCCAGCCCATCTCTTATTGGTTTGGGCGCCTTAAAGATCTGGACGCAGATAAATATCCAGCCCAGATTGCCTACTTGTGGCAAGAACATGGCTTTAGCCAGGCACACGCTAACGCGGTGGTCATGTCCCACCGCGGTTCTAGTACTTCAAAGCGGTTTACGACTCTGACAAGTTATCTCGAGCCGCACGATGCGGTGAAGAAGAAGACGGTGAAGGCAATCTTTAAAGCAATACAGGTGAAATACCCCGAAATGAAAGTCGTCATTGCCTGGAATCACCCAATGCTGAAGTTGGGCGATGATTACATCTTGGGTGTATCGGTGCTTAAAAACCATATCTTGCTCGGTCCCTGGGGAGATGGAATCATTGCAAAGTTTGCGCCCAAGCTTAAAGATTGCAAAGTAAATAAGAAGACGATTCAGGTTCCCGTTGATTGGGATGTCGATGCCAAGTTATTGGTTGCTATTGCAAAGGCTCGTGTTGCCCAGCTGTAAATGAATTAGCTGTGCGCCACAGTCTTTGAGCGAATTTCACCAATGCCCTCAATGCCGGTAATCACTTCTTGGCCTGCACGCAGGTACTTAGGTGGCTTAAAGCCAAATCCCACGCCTTCTGGAGTTCCAGTGTTGATGATATCGCCAGGATGCAGCTCCATAAATTGGCTGACATACCAAACAATGTGACTGATTCCGTAAATTAGATCACTAGTGCGTGAATCTTGGCGCTTCTCGCCATCGATCGTGCAATACACGCGCACATCATCAGGTGCGAACTCATCGCCGGTAACAATGAAAGGACCCATCGGGTTATAGGTTGGAAACGATTTACCCTTAACCCATTGTCCGGCCCGCTCAATTTGCCAGTGGCGTTCGCTGACATCTTGACCTATGGAGTATCCAAGAATGTAGTCGCGAGCTTCTGCCTCACTCTTGAGATAAAGTGCGCGCTTTCCAATCACAATTGCAAGTTCTACTTCGTAATCAGTAGCTGTTGAGTTCGGTGGAATAACGATGTCGTCATTGGGCCCTACTAAACAATCTGGCGCCTTCATGAATACAACAGGCTCTGGTGGTGGAGTCATTCCTGATTCAGCGGCATGGCGCGCATAGTTAAGTCCGATGCAAATGAGCTTGGTGGGGCGCGCTACTGGGCTGCCAATGCGCAGGCCGGCAATATCAAATGACTCTAGGAGGGAGAGATCTGCCGAGCGCACTTTTTTAAGCGCTCCTGCTTCCAGCTCATCTCGATTCCAATCATTAATCAGAGAATCGACATAGACAGCCTTGTTATCGCTGATCATTACCGCTGGGCGCTCGAAACCAAATTTACCAAATCTTGCTATCTTCATACTTTTACTCTATATCAACACTTTCAAAAAATCTAGAAAATAAAATCAGCTAAATATCTTTCCAGGATTCAAAATCCCGTTGGGGTCAAGCGTGGCCTTAATCGCGCGCATCACCGCAACCGAAGCCGCACCTGCTTCTTCTACCAATGAATCAATTTTGCCAGCACCAATTCCATGTTCACCCGTGCATGTACCCCCCATTGCAATAATCTGGGAAGTCATCTCGTGGGTGAGTTCACGTATCTGTTCTAACTCTTCTGGCTTTGTGGGATCGGTAATGATAAACGAGTGGAAATTACCATCTGCCACATGTCCCAGAATTGAGAAGGGGAAACCAGATTCCTTGAGTAATTTCTCTGATACCGCAACAGCTTGTGCCAGTTTTGAGAGTGGAACAGCGGCGTCAGTACTGATTCCACGCTTTCCTGGGTGTGCTGCAATTCCTGCCCAATAGGCATTATGACGCGCTTGCCACAATTTTCTTCGTTCGCCCTCTTCGGTCGTCCACTTAAAGTCAGTTCCACCAAATTCACTGGTGATTTCTTGCACCAATTGTGCATCTTCTTCCACACCACGCGGAGAACCATGAAATTCAAAGAGCAATGTGGGCGCTTCCTGAAGAGATATTCCGTCGTGGCTATTCACATTCCTAATCGACTGCGCATCAAGAAATTCACAACGCGCGATAGCAACACCTGATCGCACAATGGCAATCGCTGCTTGCACGCCATCTTCCAGGGAGGCAAAGCAAGAAACGGCAGAAGCCATCTTCTCTGGAATTCCAAAGAGACGCAGGGTAATTTCTGTAATTACCGCCAACGTTCCTTCGGAGCCAACAATCAGACGGGTAAGGTCATAGCCGGCGGAGAGCTTTCGGGTCTCGCGCCCCACTTCTAAAATCGTTCCATCTGCAAGTACCGCAGTGAGCTTTAATACGTTTTCCCGCATGGAGCCATAACGCACCGTTGTTGTTCCAGCTGCTCCCGTTGATGCCATTCCACCGATAGTGGCATCGGCGCCAGGATCTACCGAGAAGAAAAGACCATCGGAAGATAACTTCTTATTGAGCGCCATGCGCTTTACGCCCGCTTGTACTTTGACGGTCAAGTCATCCGGAGATATGGCAAGAATCTGATCCATCTCACTTAGATCCAGTGAAATTCCACCAAAGAGTGGAAGGACGTGTCCTTCTAAGGAAGAGCCAACACCGAATGCGACAACCGGAATCTTCTCTTGATTGCAATAAGCAAGGACTTTCGAAACTTCTTCAGTAGATTTAACGGTGACGACTGCCGATGGTTGCACTGGCGGGAATGCTGATTCATCACGCCCATGTGCATCAAGCACAGATTGATTTTGTGAGATGCGGCCACCCACGATCAATGAAAGGGCAGCAACTTGTTCGGCGTTAAGGTCAACGCGCGCTGTTATCGCCAATGCCATCTCATCTCCGTAGATGTTAGTGCCTTACTGTAGCCCCGAAGGGATTCGAACCCTCGTAGCTGACTTGAGAAGCCAGAGTCCTAGGCCGCTAGACGACGGGGCCGTGCCAAAAAATAACTAGGACAAACATATTTAGTTGTATTAGCTGGGGTACCAGGACTCGAACCTAGACTTACTGAACCAGAATCAGCAGGGCTGCCAATTACCCCATACCCCAATATTGATTTTTCTCCTTGTGGCAAGGTGAGAAGTTTACCCCACCATCACGGCAGAAATTACAGAGCCAGAGCTGCAGAAATGCGAGTCAGACAGGCAGCTTTGCCAAGTAACTCCATCGATTCAAATAAAGGTGGGGAGATGGTGCTACCTGTTGTTGCAATACGCAGTGCGGTAAATGCAATGCGTGGCTTGAGTCCTAACTCCTCGATCAGTGAGGTGCGCAGAGCACCTTCAATCGATTCGTGGTTCCAATCAGCCAAGGCTTCTAGCTCTTTCTTTGAGCGCCTCAAAATATCTTTGGCCGCATCATCACTAATCTTTGCAACCGCTTCTGGATCCACTGCAAACTCTTTCACAAAGAGGAAGTTCAGTAGCGCCGGTGCCTCATCGAGCTTAACAATGCGCTCTTGAATCAAAGGCAGCGCCTTCTTTACTAGCTCGATTTCTTCAGTACTTCCGGCAATCACGTTAGCCTTTATCAAAAAGGGCAGGGTCCAGGTGGTGAACTCTTCGAGTGAGAGCGCACGGATTTTATCTCCGTTAATCGCCTCCAGCTTTTTCATATCAAAGCGAGCAGGTGATGAGTGAACCTTCTCAACAGTAAAAAGCTCGGTTAGCTCCTTCATCGAAATGTTTTCCCGATCATCGCCAGGTGACCAACCAAGGAGTGCTAAATAATTACAGATTGCTTCCGGCAAATAACCTTGTTCGCGATACCAGGCGATAGAGACTTCACCATTTCGCTTAGAGAGCTTGGCATTATCTTGGCCCATCACAAAGGGAAGGTGGGCAAAGACTGGATAATCTTCTAACTTCACGCCCATCGCTTGATAGACGCGAATCTGGCGGGGGGTGGATGAAAGCAAATCTTCTCCGCGCAGAACATGGGTAACTCCCATAAGGATGTCATCGATGGCAACGGCCAAGGTATATAGAGGTGAACCGTCTGCGCGCACCAAGACGAAGTCCGGCACAAACTTATGATCGAAGGTTACATCTCCGCGAATCTCATCAGTAAAAGTTGTGCTGCCATCAGGCATGCGCATGCGCACTACCGCTTCTCGGCCCTGTGCCTTAAAGGCTGCTATCTGCTCGGCAGTTAAATCGCGGCAGTGTCCGTTATAACCTGGTGCCACATTTGCTTTGCGCTGTCCTTCGCGCACCGCTTCTAACTCATCCGGTGAGCAGTAGCAGTGGTAGGCATCGCCTTGGGTAAGAAACTTCTGCGCCCACTCGGCATAGATATCAAGTCGCTGTGATTGCAGATAAGGACCATTAGCCCCACCTACTTCTGGACCTTCATCCCATTGCAAGCCAAGCCATTTAAGTGTATCTATAGCTGCCTGAATATATTCATCGGTAACACGAGTGGTGTCGGTATCTTCAATCCGGAATAAGAAGGTGCCACCAGTGTGACGGGCATATGCCCAATCAAAGAGTGCGGTGCGAATATTTCCTACGTGCAAGTCACCCGTCGGCGATGGCGCAAAGCGAACTTTGACTGCTCTCTTGCTACTCATGGGCGCGCACTGACTTTATTTGTTAACTCGCCCAGGCCTTCAATAGATACTGTCACAGTTGATTTCTCAGGTAGCCGACCAATACCGGCAGGGGTTCCAGTAATGATGACATCTCCAGGTAGCAGGGTCATCACTTGGGTAACAAAGGCAACGATATCTTCAATACCGAAAATCATCTGTGAAATTGAAGCATCCTGTTTGATCTCGCCATTAACAGTCAGCGAGATGCGCTGAGTTCCAGGCACAAACTCAGTTTCAATCCATGGGCCTAAAGGACAGAAGGTGTCGAATGATTTAGCACGCGTCCATTGTCCATCGCGCTTTTGTAGCTCACGTGTAGTCACATCATTTGCCAAGGTGTATCCAAAGATCACATCTTTCACGCGCTCCTTCGGTACCTCTTTACACACTCGACCAATAACTATTGCCAGCTCTGCTTCGTAATCAATCGTTGGCGCCATCGCCGGCCAGACAATCGTGTCCCCCGGGCCAATGACAGATGTATTTGGTTTTAAGAAGATGATGGGCTCCGTCGGAACTTCACTACCCATTTCAGCGGCATGATCGGCATAGTTCTTTCCCACGCAGACAATCTTTGAGCGCGGAATGACAGGGGCCAACAGGCGCACCTTTGCCAGCTCAACCTTTGCCGCCGTCTTTTGAATACCATGATAAATCGGATCTCCAGAAATGATGGTTATCTGATCATCATCTTCCAGGATTCCAAAGAGTGGGTCGTTTCCGAGTCCAGCATCAGGTGATGGAGTAAATCGAACGACGCGCATTGCACAATCTTATCTTTTCCTAGCGCCAGATGCCTAAAGTGAGATAACTTCCCCGCTTGCTGCAACGAAAAATACTGTCGCAGTTGGTGTGAAGTCTTTAATCGCCTTCACATTCGCAGGCTTTGATCCAGTTGCCACCACACTTTCAATTCCAGAAATACCAGATGCGAGGGCGACCGTGAGGACAGCTTCAAAGGCATCGAGGTTCAGTGATGGTGATGTGACATTGACTGCCACATAGGTGCGCCCGGTTAAATCGCGCAGCGCCGCAGCTTGTTCTGCTCCACTTCGAGCAAGAGTTGATGTGGCAAGGGTGACCAGCTTGGCATCTTCTGGATTATTCATGCTCATCGACTTCCTTATCTAGTCGCTCAATAATAACTGAGCTAATTCGGCGACGACGACCTAAGGGGCGCTCAGAGGTAATGGAGTAACCGTGTAAGTTGATGGTCGAACCAGCGATCGGAACACGGCCAAGTTTCTCCGCCATATATCCGCCCACGGTATCAACATCTTCAAACTCGTCGCGATCCATCTCAATCTTAAGTTCACCAGCCAAATCCTCGATATGCATCGATGCCTTAGCGCGCGCTTTTGTCTCTGATATCCAATTAAATTCTTCAATGCCATCGTCATATTCATCAGCAATCTCGCCCACAATCTCTTCAATAATATCTTCAATCGTAATAATGCCCGCGGTGCCACCGTATTCATCGACCACGATTGCTAAGTGAATCTGATCGCGTTGCATCTCTTTGAGTAACTCGGCTGCCTCTTTATTTTCCGGAACAAAGACAGCTGGGCGTATGTGCTGCTCTACTTTTTCGGTGGTCTCTGCCTCATGGTGATCCAGGGCGCGCTTAGCTAAATCTTTGACATAGGCAATACCTATGACGTTATCGATGTTTTCACCCGTAACCGGAATACGTGAATATCCAGAACGCAGCGCCAATGAAAGTGCTTGGCGAAGTGATTTATCTCGTTCAATCCAGACCATATCTGTGCGGTGGACCATGAGTTCGCGCACTAAGGTGTCACCTAACTCAAAAACATTTTGTAACATCTCGTGTTCATCAGATTCAACCAGGCCACGAACATGGGCATGATCCATTAGTTCTCGGAACTCGTTCTCGTTCGTAAATAGGCCCCACTTGAAACCTTTATCTGGGGTAATCAGATTACCCAGTGCAATCACACCCTTTGCAATCGGGGTGTAGATAAATGCCAGGGCAAGGCTAATGCTCTTGCGAACTTGCTTCACTTCTGTGACCACTCCTTCACAATCTTCTCTTGCAGGGCAAACATTACTTTCTCTTCATCAGGATCTGCGTGGTCATATCCAAGGATATGAAGCAGGCCATGTGTAGCAAGGATATATATCTCGTGTTCGGTGCTATGTCCGGCATCTTTTGCTTGTTTAGCTGCAACAGCTGGTGCAATCACAATATCGCCTAAGGTCACAACTTCGCCATCGTGTTCAGGAAGATCCATAGGAAAAGAGAGCACGTCGGTCGGTCCAGATTCATCCATCCATTTGATGTGGAGTTCTTCCATCTCGGTGACATCAACAAAGGTCAGTGAGATTGCGCAATCAGGATGTAACTCCATATAGGAAATACCAAAGTCAAGCAGTGAATGCATCTGCTTTTCTGGCACCAAAGCCCCAGAACGATTTGTTAAATCAACGCTCATGACAGGACTTAGTTGCTACGAAGTGAACGAGGAGCCGATTTGGTTGCATCATAGGCATCGTAGGCCTTCACAATGTCACCAATAAGTCGGTGGCGAACAACGTCATCTGCTGTGAGCTCCATAAAGGAGATGTCGTCAACGCCATTTAAGATGTCGCTAATAATGGCAAGCCCGGAACGCTGACCGTTCGGAAGATCGGTCTGAGTGACATCGCCAGTAATGACCATCTTGGAGCCAAAGCCCAGGCGGGTTAAGAACATCTTCATCTGTTCTGGTGTTGTGTTCTGTGCTTCATCTAAAATAATAAATGAGTCGTTCAGCGTGCGACCACGCATAAATGCAAGCGGTGCTACTTCGATGACACCTGATTGCATCAGGCGCGGAATGGAATCGATATCAATCATGTCGTGCAGCGCATCAAAAAGTGGACGCAGATAGGGATCAATTTTTTCATTGAGCGTTCCAGGCAAGAAGCCCAGCTTCTCTCCTGCCTCCACAGCCGGGCGAGACAAAATAATGCGATTGACCTTCTTCGCTTGCAGCGCCGCAACTGCTTTTGCCATGGCCAGATAAGTTTTTCCAGTTCCAGCTGGGCCAATTCCAAAGGTGATGGTGTTCTCTTCAATCGCATCGACATAGAGCTTTTGATTGGCAGTCTTAGGTCTAATGGTGCGTCCGCGATTTGAAACGATATTAAGTGAGAGCACTTCACCCGGGCTCTGCTCTGGGATCGCTTCTAACATGGCGATGCTGCGCGAGACTGCATCCACATTTAACGTTTGACCAGAGCGAATAACGACCATCATCTCGGTAATGAGCTTTTCCATCGCAATGCAATCGATATGCGGCCCACGTAAGGTAATTTCATTGCCGCGCACGGTGACATTAACTGAAGGAAATGCGGCTTCGATTGCCAACATATTTGTATCACTTATTCCGAGCAGTGAAACCATAGAGATGCCGGGCGGTACCGTGATCAACAGGCGTTCCATATAACTGAAAATCTATCGTTAATAGGGTGAATTCACCACACAGAAAGCACTGTGTTGATGGCAGAAAGTGCGGCTAACCCGGCATGGGCCGAGCGCAGAATTGGGCGCCCCATGAGCGCAACCTTTGCACCAGCTGCTGCAAATGCATCGATTTCATCATCTGTTAACCCACCTTCCGGGCCAATAATGATGGCAATCTTCTTCGCCCCTGGAACTATCACTTTGGAAAGTTTCATCGTGGCACTCTCATGAAAAACAATTGCCAGATCAACCTTGGCAATTTCATCGATAATGTTGGCTGTCGTTGCCACTCCAACAACAGCAGGGATTCTAAATCGGCGCGATTGTTTACTTGCCTCACGTGCGGTGTTCTGCAACTTATCTATCTTGTCATCAGATTTTCCGATACTTCGTGCTGCCTTCCACATCACGATGCGATCGGCGCCACCCTCGGTGCAGAGTTCAATCACTTCTTTAATGCGATCTCCCTTAGGGATAGCTTGGATAACTGTGAAGGTGGTATCAAGGGGCTCTTGGAATCCGGATTCAAGGACAGTAACTGTCAGATGTTTCTTATGTACTTCCACAATCTCAACGTAGGACCATTTACCTTTGCCATCACTTAAGTTGAAGTAACCACCACTTTGCATGCGCAGAACGCGAATAGCGTGGTTGGCATCCTCATTAGCAAATTCATACTTCTCACCCACTGTGGTAGGCAGATCATCAACAAAGAAAAGTGTGAGCACTTAGCGACCGAATGAATCTCTAAATTTCGTAAAGAGACCCTCTTTATGTCCCTTAATCTTCACATCGCCCGCTTTTTCACCTCGTGATTGCGCAAATTCCTTGAGTAACTTCTCTTGCTCTCTCGATAACTTATGCGGGGTTGCGATATCAACATGGACAATCAAATCCCCACGAGTTGTGGTGCGAAGGCGAGTCATGCCCTTGCCCTTGATTGGAAGTGTGGCACCGCTCTGCGTGCCGCCCCTAATCTGTAGGTCGACCGGGCCTTCAAGGGTTTCCACCTTCACTGTGGTGCCAAGTGCAGCTGCCGTAAAGGAAACTTCAATAGCGATATGTAAGTTATCGCCATCACGAAGTAAGAAGTCATGATCAGTCTCCACAATTTCGATATAGAGATCTCCTGCTGGTCCCCCGCCGGCACCTACTTCGCCGCGCCCTGCCATCTGAATTCGGTTTCCAGTTTCAACGCCAGCCGGGATCTTCACATTAATCGTCTGGCGAGCACGTACTCGACCATCGCCGGCACATTCACGACAAGGATCGGTAATCACGGAACCGTAGGCAGAACAGTTATTACATGGGCGAGATGTCATCACTTGACCAAGGAATGACTTCTGCACAAACTGTGTTTCACCGCGACCTTTACATACCGGACACATCGATGGCGCGCTGTTATTCGCTGTTCCCTGCCCGGTGCACTTTTGGCAGACAACAGCTGATTCCAAGGTAATTTCGCGTTCCACACCAAAGCAAGCTTCAAAGAGATCGACTTCAATGCGGATTAGCGCATCTTGTCCTTGGCGCATCCGTGGACGTGGTCCGCGGTTTCCACCGCCACCAAAGAATGCATCCATGATGTCGCTAAATCCACCGCCACCAAATCCGCCACCAAAACCACCTTGTGCACCCATGTCATATTGCTGACGCTTTTGTGGATCACTTAAGGTGTCATAGGCAGCAGTAACTTCTTTAAATTTATTCTGTACTTCTGGATCAGGATTAACATCTGGGTGTAGTTCACGAGCAATCTTTCGATAGGCCTTCTTAATATCATCTTGTGATGCACCGTGATCAAGACCAAGCAAGCCGTAGTAATCAGCCATTACTTGGCGCCATCAGTGATGTATCGACCGATATAGCGAGCGACAGCTGAGACTGCTGAAATAGAACCTGCGTAATCCATACGAGTAGGACCAATGATTCCAAGTGCTCCTAGTGGAGATTCGCCTTGGCCATAGCCGACTGTGACAAGAGAAGTTGTCTGCAAGTTTGCTTCGTGCTGTTCACTTCCGATGGTGACGTGCACGGTGGGGTGAGCATCACTAAGAAGTCGCAGCAGAACTACCTGCTCTTCTAGCGCTTCTAGAATGGGAGAAAGGGTGGAACCTAAATCATCACCAGAGCGGGCAAGGTTTGCAGTACCTGAGATAGCCATCATCTCCCGGCCATGAGATTCTCCCAGGATTGGGTATTGCACAACTGCTACCTGCTTGGTGATATCTGCCAGTAACTTGGCGCTGCGCTTCACAACGTCATCTAGATCATGTGCCCCACCTAGAAATGTTTCAATGGCGCGACGTTCGGCAGTGGAGAGTGGCTTGATAGTTGATAACTTATCGACGAAGAGTCGGTAGCCAAGGTCTGTCGGAATTCGCCCGGCACTGGTGTGAGGCTGGGTAATAAAGCCTTCTTCTTCCAGTACTGCCATTTCGTTACGAATAGTTGCCGGGCTTATGCCAAGGGCGCGTTTATCAGCAATCGCCTTTGAGCCCACCGGCTCTTGGGTCTCTACGTATTCATCAACGATTGCTCGAAGAATCTCTAGGCGTCTATCGGTAGTCATGAGGTAGCAATCTTAACCGGTGCGCCTTAGCGGAGCATTTCATGTGTCAGGCGGTCGGCAATCAAGCGACCTGTTGGGGTCAGCGCCAGCGCGTCTTGCTTTTCAATCACATGCCCGCTCTTGATGTACTCCATCGTGCGTTCGAATTGTGCCACTGTCAAAGCTGCCTTCTTCACACCTTCTGGCATGCGAAGTGCGAGCATGATGTATTCAGATTTCCTTTGATCATCAGTTAAAACTTCCGAATCTTTAATCGGTGAATCACCGGCAAAGACCTTCTCTTTATAGGCATTGGGATGCTTCACATTCCAGAATCGTTTACTGTCGATATGAGAATGCGCACCTGGGCCAAGTCCCCACCAATTATTTGATTTCCAATAAGCAATATTGTGTCGACATTGATGACCCGGTTTTGACCAATTTGAAAGTTCATACCATTTCAAACCCTTTTGTAAACACTGCTGATCAATGAGTAAATACATATCAGCCATCAAATCATCATCAGGCATGGTGTATTCACCACGTTTAATCTGGGCAGCTAACTTTGTTCCCTCTTCCACAATGAGTGCATAGGCACTGATGTGATCGATATCAAGTGAGAGCGCTTCTTTGATAGTTGCTGCCCAATCAGCCAATGACTCCCCAGGGCTGCCATAAATCAGATCGACTGAAACAGAAGAAAATCCTGCCACCCGCGCCATATCAACAGCCTTGCGAACATTCTCCGGGTTATGGGTGCGATCAAGAACTTTTAACACTTCCGGATTAGCTGATTGCATACCGAAGGAGATCCGATTAAAGCCCGCCGCAATCAGCTGATCCAACTTTTCTTGCGTCACTGAATCTGGGTTCGCCTCAAGGGTAATCTCACAATCTTCGGTGAGACCATTACGCTCTTTAATGGCGCTAATAACCCGGCCTAAATCTTTTGGCGGTAGTAGTGATGGAGTTCCGCCACCAAAGAAGATTGTCGGCACTTCATCTAGTGGAGCTGCTGCCAATTCTTTGAGCACAGCAT
>SHUV01000018.1 GCA_009694515.1 Candidatus Planktophila sp.
CCCTCTTTCGACCAGGCTAACTTTTTGACCTCTTTCGGAATATCAGCAGCTCGCTGCGGCAAGTCGCGGATATGACCGACGCTCGCCTCAACGATGTAACCATCGCCGAGGTAGCCGCCAATCTTGCGCGCTTTGGCCGGTGATTCAACAATCACCAGCTTCTTAAAGACTTTAGCCATGCGTGTAGGGGAAGTTACTCGCTCTTAGTATTCGATAGTTGTCGATTGACGACGATTACGAATCAGCGCTCCAATAATGATCGCAGTTGCAACAAGTGCAATGACTAGCGACATTGAAGATTGCGCTGGAAGTGCGAAGCTGACAATTGCTGGAGTAATCAGCAAACCAACCAGGTTCATCACCTTAAGCAGTGGGTTAATAGCAGGCCCCGCGGTGTCCTTAAATGGATCTCCCACAGTGTCTCCGACAACAGTTGCAGCGTGTGCTTCTGTTCCCTTTCCACCGTAGCTGCCATCTTCGACCATCTTCTTCGCGTTATCCCACGCACCACCTGAGTTAGATAGGAAGACCGCCATCAGGGTTCCGGTGCCGATCGCACCAGCTAGGTAGGCACCGAGAGCGCCAACGCCAAGTCCGAATCCAACTGCGATAGGTGCCATGACTGCAAGCAGACCTGGTGTTACCAATTCGCGTAGTGAGTCGCGAGTACAGATATCAACCACCCGACCATATTCCGGTTTTTCAGTACCGTTCATGATTCCTGGGTGCATCTTGAATTGATTACGAACTTCAACAACAACGGCACTTGCCGCACGTGATACCGCATTCACCGCTAGGCCTGAGAAGAGGAACACAACTGCGGCTCCAATAATCAAACCAACTAAGTTACGAGGGGATGCAATATCAAGGATTCCTTGGTATTCAAGTGCCACATCGGCGCCCTCACCCACTGCCTTAATGACAGCTTCCTTAATGGCATCAGTAAAGGCACCAAAGAGCGCCGTTGCAGCTAATACTGCGGTAGCAATTGCGATTCCTTTAGTGATTGCCTTGGTTGTATTACCAACGGCGTCCAGTGAAGTAAGAATCTGCGCACCCTCTCCCTTAACATCGCCCGACATTTCAGCAATGCCTTGTGCGTTATCTGAGATAGGTCCGAAGGTATCCATCGCAACGATGACACCCACTGTTGTCAGAAGCCCGGTTCCAGCTAGTGCGATAGCAAAGAGTGAGAGAACAACAGATCCGCCGCCAAGTAAGAAGGCGCCGAAGACCGCTGTTGCAATCAGAATTGCTGAGTAGACAGCTGATTCAAAACCAACTGAAATACCAGCCAGAATTACTGTTGCCGCACCTGTTTGGGAAGAAGCTGCCACATCATTAACTGGGCGCTTGCCGGTCTCGGTAAAGAAGCCGGTAAGTACTTGAATTGCTGCCGCTAAAACGATTCCGATGATAACTGCACCAAATGCCAACACACGTGGATTGATATTGCCTGCATCTTCTAGCACCGTAGGTGAGTAGTTAGTAAGCAAGTTGAACTTACCTGGAAGGTAGGTAAATGTTGCAAGCCCGGTGAGGCCAGCAGAGATAATCGCTGATGTGAAAAATGAGCGATTAATGGCTGTCATTGCTGACTTATCTGTTGGACGCAAGCGGGTTGCGAAGATTCCGATGACCGCTGTGACGATACCGATAGCCGGAACAATCAGTGGATAGATCAGACCTTCGTTACCGAAAGCTGCCTTACCTAAGATCAAGGCTGCAACAAGTGTTACCGCATATGACTCAAAGAGATCCGCCGCCATTCCAGCGCAGTCACCGACGTTATCGCCCACGTTATCTGCAATTGTTGCCGCATTTCGTGGGTCATCTTCTGGAATACCTTTTTCAACTTTACCGACGAGGTCTGCTCCCACATCAGCTGCCTTTGTAAAGATTCCGCCACCCACGCGCATAAACATCGCGAGCATCGCAGCACCAAAACCAAATCCTTCAAGAACAACAGGTGCGTTCTCGCGGAATAAAATAACAACGAGTGCGGCTCCTACTAGGCCCAGACCTACCGTTGTCATACCAACAACGCCACCTGTGCGAAATGCGATCTGAACAGCCTTGGTGCCATCTTTCTGACGAGCAGCTTCAGCAACGCGCACATTTGCGCGAACTGCCAGCCACATACCGTTATAACCAACCAAGGCTGAGAAGCCAGCACCGACGAGGAAGAAGATGGAGCGACCAACGCGAATAGCAGTTGTGTCGGCGGGCAGTGCGAAGAGTAGGAAGAAAACAATTCCTACAAAATAAGAAAGGGTGCGGAACTGGCGGGCAAGGTATGCCGCCGCTCCTTCTTGAACAGCTTCGGCAATCTCGCGCATCTTCTCGGTGCCATCGTTAGCTGCAAGTACTTGCTGGCGCAACGCGTAGGCGATGCCCAGGGCGGCCAGTGCTACCGCCAAGATGATGTAAGTGATATTTAGGTTTGTCCCAGTAACTTGGACGTTAGTTAGAGCAGCAGAAGCTCTCATCGGTTCTCCTCCGTTGGAGAGTCAGGGCGCCCGATTCGAGGGCAGGGCGCGCAGATTGGGGCAGTTTAGGGTCTAAAGGGGTCCTTTTAGCAAATTTATACATATTTATTGCAGATGAAAGTAATCTCCCTTAATGGCCAACTTTCCTAAGGAGTTCATCTGGGGCGCTGCGACCTCAAGTTACCAAATTGAGGGCGCAGCCAACATAGACGGCCGCGGCCAATCTATTTGGGACACATTTTCTAAGACGCCAGGCAAAGTCGATAATGGTGACAACGGTGATGTGGCAAATGATCACTACCACCGTTATCTGGAAGATATCGCGCTGATGAAGACGATAGGAATTAAGTCCTACCGCTTCTCTTTCGCTTGGCCACGTCTATTTCCACAAGGTGACCACGTGCGCGAAGAACGTGGTTTCGCTTTTTATGATCGCTTAATTAACGCACTCTTAGAAGCTGGTATTGAGCCACTAGCAACTTTATATCACTGGGATTTACCGCAAGCTCTGCAAGATAAAGGTGGATGGGTAAATCGCGATATCGTCAAAGCTTTTGCAGATTATTCGGCAGCAGTTGTTGAACACTTTGGTGATCGCGTTAAGAGGTGGACCCCGATTAACGAGCCATGGGTAGTTGCTTGGCTCGGTTACGGTATTGGAATCCACGCACCGGGTGTGAAAGACCGCAGAGCGGCATTTGCGGCGGCGCATCACACCGTCTTGGCACATGTTGCATCTACTAATGCCATGCGCGCAGTGCGTAGCGATATTTTAACTGGGCCAGTACTAAATCAAGCAAACAGTATTGCCGATGACCCAACCGACCCAATACAGAAGCGAGCGCTGGATATCGCCGATGCGCATCAAAATAGATTTTGGATGGATGCTTTCATGTATGGCAGGTACCCACAGATCCTGCTTGATGAATACGCTGATGAATTAGGGGAAGTTATTCAAGCCGGTGACCTTGAGTCAGCGTTGGTGAAAAATGATTTCATTGGGATTAACTACTATTTTGATAATTACATTCACACATCGAAAGATGGTGGCATCCAATGGCACTCCATCGCGGGGCTCTTTGATTTAGCTATCGACGAAACTGCACCCAGCCCACTCACGGACATGGGTTGGCCACTTACTCCATTTGGCCTCACACAGCTCCTAGTCCGCTGGCATAAAGAACATGGCGCAACCCTTCCTGACCTCTATGTCACTGAAAATGGTTGTGCTTACGATGATGAACCGGGTGCTGATGGACTAGTTCACGATCAACGCCGGATCGAATATTTGCAGACACATTTGCAAGCGGTTTCAGATGCCATCGCACAAGGTTCACCTGTTAAGGGTTATTTCGAATGGTCGCTGATGGATAACTTCGAGTGGGCACTTGGCTATGCAAAGCGCTTTGGCATCGTGCACGTTGACTTTGCCACCCAAAAGCGCACCATTAAAGATTCTGGCTATTGGTATGCAGGTGTTATCACCGATAACGGCAAGAAGATTTAGGCTTTAACAGAACCGGCAAGGAGTCCGCGGACGAAGTAGCGCTGTAGTGAGAAGAAGACAATCAGCGGAATAATGATTGAGAACAGCGCAGCAGGTGCCAGGTTCTCCCACTTAGAACCAAAGGTACCGCCGAGGTTTGATAGGTGAAGTGTCAGCGGGGCAACATCATCTGTTCCGCCTGCAAATACCAAACCTACAAGTAGGTCATTCCATATCCATAAAAACTGGAAGATGGCGATAGATGCAATCGCTGGAAGAGATAATGGAAGAACAATCCTTCGAAAAACTTCGAAATGATTTGCGCCATCAACGCGAGCTGCTTCCATGAGTTCGCGAGGCAGGGCAGAGACGAAGTTGTGAAGTAGATAGACCACAAGTGGCATACCGAACATAACATGTGGGAACCAGACCGCTGTAAGTGTTCCAACGATCCCCAGTGGTGGAATGATCTGGTGACCAAAAAGCTGAACACCTGATGCAAAGAATGTAAGTAGTGGTAAGAGTGAAAGCTGGAGTGGAACGCCTTGCAGCGCAAAGAGTCCGTAGAAGACATGATCACTAAAGCGAAATGGGATCCATGCAAGAGCGTAGGCGGCCATGAGACCAAAACCCACAGAGAGAACTACTGCCGGGATTGTGATGGCCAGTGAGTTCACTGCAAAAGGGATCATCCCTTGTGAGCCGAGTGCACCGCCGCCAGTGAAGAGAACCTCGCGATAGTTTGCAAGAGTAAATGAAGGGTTGGTAAATGATGTCCACCACCCGGTTGAAAGGATCGATTCCTTGTCGCGGAAAGAGGTAATGACAAGTCCCATCGTTGGGATGGTCCACACCAAGGCAATAACTGAAACAATCATTGATGCGATAGGTGATGTAAATGGCCGGTTGTGGTGTGCAACCAAGGGTTTATTTGGGTTGAGCGTCTTTGCCATGTTAATGCTGCCGTTCTGCGCGCAATGAGCGGATGTTATAGATGATGATGGGCAGAACGCCAAGGAAGATGAACATGGCAAGGGTTGAACCGCGGCCATTGTTAAAGTAAACAAAGTGCTCATCAAACATACGGTTTGAGAGAACGTCGGTCTTGAAGTTACCACCAGTCATGGTGCGCACCACATCGAAGAGCTTGAGCGTGCCCACCATGGATGTGGTGAGAACTACGATGATGGTGGTCTTGACCATCGGCACTGTCACTGTCCGAAAGAGGCGGATTCCTGATGCGCCATCGAGGGAGGCAGCTTCTTCGATATCTTGTGGGATATTCTTAATTGCAGCAGACAAAATCACCATCGCAAAGCCGGTAGAGCTCCAGACATAGACAGCGATAAGGAACAAGTTATTCCATGGTGCCCATAAGAGCAGGTGCTGTAGTGGGATGCCAAGTGATTTCATAATTTGGCCAACAAGACCTGTCTGGTTGGCATCTGGTTCTTGATATTGATACATCAACTTCCAGATGAGGGAGCCACCCACGAAAGAGATTGCCATCGGCATAAATATCAGCGATTTAGCGAGTGCTTCGCGCTTCATCTTATTGAGCATTGTTGCAAGTGCAAGCCCTAGCGCAGTTACGGCAATTGGCCCAATAATCACCCATGACATGGTGTTATAGAAAGCTAGGCGAAGGTCTGGATCTTTAACCGCTTTAATGTAATTACCAAAGCCAACCCATTGTGAAGAGTCTGCGCTCTTAAATGATTCGATAAAAGTTTGAAATGCAGGAATTCCAAGGCCGATCATGGCAAGTGCAATACCGGGAACTAGAAAGAGGGCAAGCGCCCATCCGTTCTGTCTCTTGCCTTGGATACGTGCACCGGCGGCGAAGGCGAGTGCATAGAAGCCGAAGAAGATGGCAATTACTGCACCGATCTGGCCGAATTTAGGAAGAGAGGTCTCGAGCAGACCAGACCATGTCATTGCATCGACTCCCTTCGGAGTAAGAATTTTTAAGCTAACAGTGATTATCTAAGAAGATACCGGGGCCCACAAGATGTGGACCCCGGTACTTTTATTACTTAGGTACTACTGGATGAAACTAGATTTACCAGTTTGCATCGATTGCTGCAGCAACATCCTTCATTGACTTACCTTCTGCGTAGAACTTGGTCATTTCCTTCCAGAAAGCACCGTTAACAGCAGTTGGCATCAAGTCAGATGCGTCGAACACGATTGCGCCAGCCTTGTTCTGAAGTTGTGCTGCCACAACCTTAAGAACTGGATCTGTGTATGCAGATAGTGGGATACCAGTGTTAGCTGATGTCCATCCACCCGCATTTGCGCGCTCAATGCCGTATACAGGTGAAGATAGGTAATCCTGGACGAATCCAACTTCCTTCTTCTTTGAGAATGCGACTGGGAACTCTCCGCCACCCATGATTGGCTTACCAAACTTAGAGTTTGTAGCTGGGAGGTAGAACGCATCAGCATCTGCTGCAGGACCGAATGTGGTTCCTGCTGGGAACATTGATGAGTAGAAAGAAGCCTGCTGCAACATGCCGCAAGTTCCTGCCTTGAGTCCCGGAACGCCTGCATCCTGGAACTTACGTGTTGCAACTGACTTGAGATCTCCCACTTGTGAAGATGTTCCAAGCCATGCAGCTACCTTGTTCATCGCGCCAAGTACTTCTGGTGATGAGAACTTGAGATTGCCGGTCCACCACTTGTTGTACTTCTTTGGACCTTGCTCACGAAGAACCATCTGCTCGATCCAGTCAGTTGCTGGCCATCCTGTGGCAGCTCCTGATTCGATACCCGCACACCATGGGTTAGCTCCTGCAGCCTTAAACTTCGCTGCCACTGCTTCCATTTCAGTCCAAGTTGTTGGGATCGTAACACCAAGCTTTTTAAACTGTGCTGGTGAGTACCAAACGAGTGACTTCGAAGATGCGCCGAGTGGTGCACCGTAGATACGTCCGCCGATTGTGGTAAATGATGCCCATGCTGGGTTGTAGAGGTTAGAAAGGTTTGCACGAGTAGCAGCTGAAATTGGGACAGCCTTACCTGTTGCAACCATTGTTGCCACTAAACCTGGCTGCGGAATGATTGCGATGTCAGGTGCGTTTCCGCCCTTAACGCGTACCGGAAGAAGAGTTTCAAACTGATCTGTTCCTTCGTAGGCAATCTTGACTCCTGTGCACTTTGTGAACTCAGCAAAAATCTTTTCCATTGTTGAAGCTTCAGGATCACGGATACCAGCGAAAATCTTTACTGTTCCTGTGCCTTTCCACTTTGAATATTCTTCACAGCCAGCAGCTGATGCTGACGTTGCTGTGAAAGTAGTTACTACGAGTGAAAGAACTGCAACAGCAGCCCCAACAAGTAGGCTTTTTTTCTTTAGCATATGGTTACCTTTTTCTATCCAGGGTTGTTAAAAGCCTCGGGATATCTCCTGGCCTTCAACGTGGTGCAAAGGTATGTGCCAACCACTTGCAAGTACTACCAAAAACCGCGAACGTGATAGAAGAGTTATAAAGAGTGTTCCACACTTCTTCCCACGCTCACCTACCACCCTAAGGGCTATCGGAAAAGAGGCTATCGGGGTACCTTTTGTAGGGGTTTTGCAGGATTTTTCAGGAGGGTTACTCGTGAGCGGAATCGTTGAAATTGCCAAGAAATCCGGCGTCTCCCCTGCCACCGTCTCACGCGCTCTTCGTGGGTTGCATCATGTGAATGAAAAAACGCGCACAAAGATTGTACAAGCTGCCTTAGAGCTTAATTACCCACTGCGTCCAGATCTATTGCCTGCCAGTGCACGCAATCGGACGAATGTTGTTGCAGTTATCGCCCCTTACATCTCTCGTTGGTACTTTGCGCAAGCTATTAATGGCATCGAGCAAACCCTACGTGAATCTGGGATAGATATGATGTTATATAACTTTTCTCAAGTTAAATCTCGACAAAGAGTTTTCCAGGAGAAACAGTTGCGTGGGAAAGTTGATGCCATAATTGTCATTAGTTTGCCACCTAATGATGAAGAGATTGAGTCAATCTTTGAATTAGGAATCCCACTCACGCTCCTTGGTTTTGATTACGAAGATTGCAACAGTGTTATGGTCGATGACATTTTGGGCGGCAAGATAGCAACCCAACACCTTATCGACTATGGACATAAAAATATTGCCATACTTTCTGGGGAACGAGATTCAGCGCTAAGTTTTAATGTCTCAGATCACCGAACTAAAGGTTTCTTGCAAGCGATGTCGGAAGCTAATTTGGAGTGGAACCCAGAAAACGAAATTCGCGGAGATTACAATATTTTGACCGCAGAAATTGCAACTGAATCATTTTTAAAAAGAAGAGGCAGAAAATTACCCACAGCGATTTTTTGCCATTCCGATGAGATGGCCCTCGGTGCTATGAAGGCAATACATCGTAAGGGTTTGCGTATTCCAGAAGACATCTCGGTTATCGGATTCGATGACAACGAGATCGCTCAATACGTCGGATTAACCACTGTCTCACAACCCCCTCAATTCTTAGGGCAGATGGCCGCCTCCGCTACCATCGCCACCATCGCCGCACCCGAGGCTCAGATGAAACATTTATCTGTCGCTACCTTTTTAATTGTGCGTGAGACAACCACTCGTATTTAAGTCACCAACCCTTACTCTTTCTCCATGAACTTAGCCGCCAACCTCTTTGATGCTCATTCCATAGTCGGAGACCTTGGATTGCTAGGAATTCTGGCGATCATCTTCGCTGAAACCGGATTACTTGTTGGCCTGGCATTTCCGGGCGACTCCCTTCTTTTTATTGCAGGTGTTGCAGCCTCCGGTTCAGGTGCTGCGATTTTGGGTGGGGCATCCCTTGATCCATTGGCTCTCTTTATCGGCGCACCCATCGCCGCCATCGTGGGTTCACAGGCTGGCTACTTATTTGGTGCACGCTTTGGGCGCAAATTATTTAACCGCCCTGATGGACGCTTCTTTAATCAATCTCGGGTTGTCGCAACCGAGAAGTGGTTAACAAAATATGGAACCGGACGAGCACTTGTTCTTGCTCGCTTTATTCCTTTTGTGAGAACTCTGATTAATCCACTTGCTGGAATTATTGGTATTCCGATGAAGAAATTCTTCTTCTGGAATGTTTTAGGCGCACTGATTTGGACCCAACTCATTATCGGTTTAGGTTTTATCCTGGGAGAGAAGCTAGAAGGCTCAGTTGATAAGTATTTACTACCGGTAGTTGCGGTAATTATCTTGGTGAGTGTTATTCCAGTTGCCGTTGAATTCTTCCGCGAGTGGCACACCCGCAGACACCATTCTTAAGTTACAGACCTAAATCTTGTAACGAATAAGCTGCGTAGTACTTGTAACCGGCATCTATTATTTTCTGCTTAGCCCCGCGTTCCACAATGACAGCAACTCCCACAACGATTGCGCCAGCTTCTACCAGTGCTTCAACGGCGGTGAGAACTGAGCCGCCTGTCGTTGAAGTATCTTCAACAGCCAATACTTTCTTTCCTTTTACATCTGGTCCTTCAATGCGTCGTTGTAGGCCATGTGCTTTCTCGGCCTTGCGAACTACAAAAGAATCAATGTTTTTACCGTTACGCGCTGCCACATGCATCATCGCTGTTGCAACCGGGTCGGCGCCAAGTGTGAGGCCACCTACTGCTTCATAATCTAGATCTTTCGTCAGCTCTAGCATCACTTCACCCACAAGCGGGGCTGCCACATGATCGAGTGTGACACGACGAAGGTCTACGTAGTAATCAGCTTCGATACCGGAAGATAAGATCACTTTGCCGTGGACAACAGCCTTCTTGACTATCTCGTTCTTTAACTGCTCGCGTGCGCTCATGGGGCGACCTTATCTCTACTAGTTATCTTCTTTGTAAATGATGACATCGCTCTTCTTACGTGTTGCCAATCCTCTTGGAGGGTTCTCTACCAGTAGTGCATCTACTTCAATACGTAGCTTTGCCACCTCCATCGCCATACTTGCAACAGCACTCTCTAATTCAATAATTCTCTTAATACCCGCATGGTTGATTCCTTCACCAACAAGACGGCCCACCATGCGAAGGGATGCAATGTCGCGAAGTGAGTAGCGGCGGTTGCGCCCCACTGTGCGATCTGGTGAGACTAAACCTAGGCGGTCATATTGGCGAAGTGTTTGTGGGTGTAGTCCTGAAAGTTCTGCTGCTACTGAAATTACATAGAGTCCAGCATCATCATCTGGATGATCCTCTTGTGGCAAATCTTTTGTCATAGCTTTGCCTTAGAAATAAATTCGGCGCGCACATCATCGTGGGCGGTGGCAGCGGCAAATGCTTTGATTGCCTCTTGCGCCTTACCTTCTGCTTTCCGTGGGACTTGTACTTCAATGGTGACAAGTAGATCGCCAGTAATTGCGCCCTTTTTAATTCCGCGCCCCTTTACCCGCAAAACCCGACCTGTGGGTGTACCGGCTGCTAATCGCACAGTGACATCATCTCCAGCAAGTGTGGGAACTTTAATATCAGCACCCAGTGCTGCTTCGGCGAAAGTTACCGGGAGTGTGAGAACTAAGTTTTCACCTTTGCGAGAAAAGATTGGGTGGGGCTTAACTTGTAGTTGAATAAAGAGATCTCCAGGGCCAGCCTCCCCTGGTGCGCCTTTGCCTTTAACCCGAATCTTGGCGCCATCATTTACTCCGGCAGGTACGCGGGCAGAAATGTTCTGTGGCCCGTTGCCATCGGTGTTGAGTTTGAGATCAAGGGTTGTGCCAAATACTGACTCTTTAAATGTAATTGCTGACTCCGTTTGTAGATCAGAGCCTTTGCGTGGTCCGCGTCGGCCACCACCAAAGAGATTGGCAAAAATATCTTGTGGGTTGCCGCCGCCAAAGATGTCGTTGAAATCTCCACCTTGGGAGTTTTGTCCACCGGTAGGTGCTCTAAATCCACCGCGTTCAAACATGGAACGCGCTTCGTCATACTCTGCACGTTTTTTTGAATCAGAGAGAATGTCATAGGCCTCAGAGACGGCCTTGAACTTCTCCTCTAGGGCAACATTTCCTTGATTTTTATCAGGGTGTAAATCGCGCGCTAAAGAGCGGTATTTCTTCTTAATTTCATCGGCGCTAGCTTTTTTATCGACGCCAAGGACTTGATAGAAATCCTTCTCATAAAGATCCTTGGCGGCCATGGTTGATTAGTTCTCTGGGTCGCTCACTGCAACGCGTGCCGGGCGCAAGATGCGTTCTTTGAACTTATAACCTGGTTGCAAAATCTTTGATGCGGTAGGAACGCTGACTTCAGATGATGTGTCGTGTAATAAAGCTTCGTGAATTTGTGGGTCAAAAGCTTCACCTTCAGTTCCGTATTTTTCCAACCCAATGCGATTGGTAATAGCAGTTAACTGATCTGCCACAGCTTTAAAGCCCCCGGTGAGTTCGTTGTGCTCACTTGCGCGGTCAATATCGTCTAAAATTGCAAGAAGTTCGGTAAGAACAGAACCAATTGCTAGTTCATGGGCCAGGGTGCGATCGCGCTCTACCCGCTTACGGTAGTTGGCATATTCTGCTTGAAGTCGTTGTAAATCAGCTGTGAGAGCTGCTACCGGGTCTGTTTCGGCAACCGGCGCAGCCTCCTCTACAACTTCTGCTACAACAGGTGTTGTTTCTTCAACAACTTCCTCTGTCGTTTCTGACATTAGTTAGCTTCTTCGGCATCGATAACTTCAGCATCTTCAACATGATCATCTTGCCCTGCTGCTGCGCCATCAGTTTGTGCTCCGGCATTTGCATACATGAGTGCACCGAGTGCTTGAGAGGTAGTCGAAACTTTCTCAGTATTTGACTTAATTGATTCGAAGTTAGCCCCGCCAAGAGATGTCTTAAGTTCGGCAAGTGCCTCATCTAGTTCAGCCTTCTTTGTCGCAGCTTCACCTTCGGTGAACTTATCCGCGTTCTCTGTTAAGAACTTCTCGGTCTGATAGACAAGTGAATCACCGGTGTTGCGAATCTCTGCCTCTTCACGACGCTGCTTATCTTCATTAGCGTGTGCTTCAGCATCAGCCATCATCTGCGCGATCTCGTCCTTAGAAAGAGCAGAGCCACCTGTGATGGTCATACCTTGCTCTTTGCCGGTTGCAAGATCTTTTGCAGATACATGAACGATTCCGTTGGCATCGATATCAAATGTCACTTCAACTTGTGGAACTCCACGAGGTGCTGGTGCGATTCCGGTGAGTTCGAACATGCCTAGCTTCTTGTTATAAGCAGCCATTTCACGTTCGCCTTGGTAGGCCTGAATCTGAACAGCGGGCTGATTGTCGTCAGCTGTGGTGAAGATTTCACTACGCTTGGTAGGAATAGTTGTGTTGCGCTCGATGAGTTTTGTCATCACGCCACCCTTGGTTTCAATACCAAGTGAAAGTGGTGTCACATCAAGGAGAAGCACATCTTTTACTTCACCTTTAAGTACTCCGGCTTGAAGGGATGCGCCCACTGCGACTACTTCATCGGGGTTTACGCCCTTATTTGGCTCTTTCCCGCCGATGAGCTCGCGTACCAAGTCAACCACTGCTGGCATACGAGTTGACCCACCAACAAGTACCACTGATTGAATGTTTGCAATAGGAATTCCAGCATCTTTAAGGACAGCTTGGAATGGCTTCCGGCATCGCTCGAGTAAGTCCGCAGTTAATGACTGGAACTGTGCGCGGGTAATTGTTTCATCAAGGAAGAGTGGGTTCTTCTCAGAATCAACAGTGATGTATGGCAAGTTGATAGTTGCTGATTGTGAAGATGAAAGTTCAATCTTCGCCTTTTCGGCAGCTTCACGAATACGTTGCATCGCCATCTTATCTTTTGTGAGATCGATGCCATTTGCCGACCCGAAAGTTTTTACTAGGTGATCAACAAGTGCTTGATCCCAGTCATCGCCACCAAGATGGTTATCACCATTCGTTGCCTTTACTTCGACAACACCATCGCCGATTTCCAAGAGTGAAACGTCGAAGGTTCCACCACCAAGGTCGAATACGAGAATGGTTTGTTCTTGATCTGCCTTATCTAAACCGTATGCAAGTGCGGCAGCTGTTGGCTCGTTGATAATGCGAAGCACATTAAGACCGGCGATTTCGCCAGCTTCTTTTGTTGCTTGACGTTGCGCGTCGTTGAAGTAGGCCGGCACGGTAATAACAGCATCTGTGACGGTTTCACCGAGATAAGCCTCTGCATCACGTTTTAATTTTTGTAGTACGCGTGCTGAAATTTCTTGTGGTGTGTACTTCTTACCGTCGATATCAATCGACCAGTTAGTACCTATGTGACGCTTAACGGAACGGATTGTGCGTTCAACGTTTGTCACTGACTGACGCTTTGCTACTTCACCAACAAGAACTTCGCCGTTTTTTGCAAAGGCGACGATCGACGGTGTGGTGCGAGCGCCTTCTGCGTTGGTAATGACTTTTGGCTCTCCGCCTTCAAGTACTGATACGCAGCTATTAGTGGTTCCAAGGTCGATTCCGACTGCTCTAGCCATGGTCTTGCTCCTTCTTTACTCATCGTTATTTTCCGCTCGAGCCGAGGTGGGTCGAGGTCTATAACCTGAGTCGATTCTACGCAAAGAGTTGAGTCGAGTCGACTCAGGTTTCAAGGGATATAACTGGAAGGGGTTCGGGTTTATTCCCTAATTAAATCTAGGGTTAGCCATAGGTGTCGCGGGGGCCGCGCCCATTGGAGATCGTGCGCAAGCCGCGCTTCCAACTGGGAGCAGTAGGACCGATGAAATCTAGGGATTCCACTAGGGCCCCCGGCGCACTAGATCTAATGGTCTCAAGAAGAGATGGGCCAACCAGGTTTAGTTGAGTTGCCCAAGCAGTTGATGAGCACTGCACGAGAAGCCGGCCATCGAGTAGTGAAAGTGGGGTTGTGTGTTGGGCGATATCGGCGCCGACTACTTGGGCCCAGGTGGCAAAGAGTGTTCCTTCGGCTAACCCAGAATTCCAATCGCGTTCTTCAATCAGCTCACTTAATACATTGGAGATTAGTGTGGGATCTCCTGGGGTGTTGGAGCGTTGCTCGATAATTTTCTTCTTTTTAATAAATCCAGTTTTGTAACTTCGGAAGAGATCTACCGCAAAATCTCGTTTGCTCTTGGGTTTTTCACTCACTTGGTAACTACCCCCGGCTTCACATAGAACTTCTCCGATAGTAGTTCGGTTGGCAGGTCTGATTCAACAGCTGCCGTGATAAATGTTTGCTCGGCCATCTGTGTCACCGATGTAAGTTGTTCGCGGCGGGTGGTGTCTAGTTCGGCAAAGATGTCATCGAGGATGAGTACGGGTTCTGCGCCTTCAGATTTAAGTAAGTTATAAGCGCCGATACGTAGTGAAATTGCCATCGACCAAGATTCACCGTGGCTGGCATAACCTTTTGCTGGAAAATCACCGAGTTGTAAGTGAAGGTCGTCGCGATGCGGACCGATTAAGGAAACTCCGCGATCTTGTTCTTGTCGTGCCACCTCTATTTGCTTAGCAGTGAGCACCTCCACATTGTGGGCGATATCAGCTGATAAATTAGCTGTTGCTGATTTATAGGAAATCGATGCGGGTTTAACCTCACTAAGGTTTGCATAGTTTGCTGCGATATATGGGCCTAAATCATCCACCAATTTAATGCGCTCTGCCGAAAGTTGTGCGCCGTAAGAAATAAGTTGCTCTGTCCAAGGAACAAGTGAGCTCTCTGGCGCCCTGGTTTTTAGCAGCGTATTTCGTTGTTTTACAACCCTCTCATAATCAGAGATCACACCTGCTAAGCGCGGTGATTGGGTAATGAGTAATTTATCCAGGAAATCTCGGCGGTGGGATGGGTCTCCGCGCACTAGATCTAAATCCTCTGGGGAGAAGTAAATAATTTGTAGCGCACCTAATATCTCGCGTTGTGATTTAACCGGGTTGCCGTTAATTCGCGCGCGGTTGGTTTTTGTGGCGTTGATCTCAAGGTCGACCTGCAGTGTGCGCCTCTGGCTCTCAATTTCTGCCCGAATGATTGCTTGATCTGCGCCCAATGAAATAAGTGGTTGGTTGTTCGCAACCCGGTGGGATGAGAGATAAGCGAGATAGATCAAACTCTCAGCAATATTTGTTTTACCGCTGCCGTTATTGCCGATAAAAGTAATAGGTCCTGTTGGAAATTCAAGTTCAAGGTGTGGATATGAACGAAAATTTGTCAGCGCTAGCTTGGTAACGCGCATTGTTTTTTACTTTATGAGGCGTAGCGCATTGGCATTAAAAGATAGCGATAATTATCGATAGACGCTCCATTTGGTTCGGTGCGCCCGGTAAGAATCGCTGGCTTATTTGAGCCAGTGAAGGAGATCTGCACAAAAGGTGTGCCAACAGCTTGCAGCCCGTCAGCTAGGAAAACTGGGTTAAAAGCGATTGAAATCGGTTCACCATTTAATAAGACATCAATTGTTTCGGTTGCTTGTGCTTCCTCGCCCGCGCCAGCTTCAAGTGATACTCCACCATCTTTAAATTCAAGGCGTAGTGGCACTGTTTTATCTGTTACTAGCGCAACTCGGCGCACGGAGTCAAGAAATGGCGCTACTTCAACGACGGCAGTTGTTGTCATCTCTGTCGGTAGTAGGTGGCGGTATGGGGGAAATGTTCCATCTAACATTCTTGATGTCATGGTTTTATCGTCGCCGGAAAATCCTGCCAGGCGATCATTAGATGTCGCTGGTGCAAAAGATAGTGATACGTTCTTTGTTCCAATAAGTGATTTAGCAGCGTCGGCTAGGGTTCGAGCGCGCATTAGGGCGGTTGTTGAAAACCCTGGTGTTGCTGGGTTCCAATTAAATTCACGCACCGCTAAACGGTAGCGATCTGTTGCAGCCAGTGTGATGGTGTCTTCATTTATTTCAACATGGACACCAGTTAGTGTTGGTAGTGAATCATCGCGCCCGGCAGCTATTGCTACTTGTGCTACCGCTGTTGCAAAGGTGTCACTTGCCACACTGCCGGTTGTCTCAGGAAGTTCTGGAAGGTTTGGATATTCAGAGAGTGAAAGGGTGGGAAGAGTAAATTTAGCCGCGCCTGATGTAACAAGTACTCGGGTACCATCTAATGTGATGGTGATTGGTTTGTTAGGAAGTGATCTACAAATTTCTGCTAGTAGTTTTCCAGGAACGAGTACTGCGCCTTTGCTAGCGATATCAGCTTTAAAATGTGCTTTGCTTGATGTTTCTAAATCAGAGCCGGAGAGAAAGACTTCATCGCCGGTTGCATCAATTTTAATTCCGAGGAGTTCAGTTTTAATCGGGCGGGTGGAGAGCGAACGAGATACCCAGTTCACCCCATCAGTTAAAGAATTTTGATCCACTGTAAATTTCACGCCGTAGCCCTCGCACTCATCAGATCGGTTGTATGTAGTGAACTAACTCTAATTTGGAGATGGTCCGCTTGGAAACGGGATTTATATATATAAAGGTAGTAGTAGTAACCGCAGAGTAAAACTGTGGGTAATAGGTAAAACCCCAGTTCAGAGCCTATATTTAACCCCGCAATAGTGTGGAAAACCCCGGTAAAGCTGTGGGTGAATAGGTGAATAAAAACTAAATCCATATCAACACCCCCGTACCTTCTCTAGTAGTACCTGCTTTACACACATATTTACTCTACATATCCACAGTTATCCACACTTTATCCACACCTTGGGGGTAAAGAGGGTGAAAACGGACATTTAGCTCCTAACCCCTACCTACTTCGCCTGCTGCTTAATTCTCGTCGTTAACTCATTTACCTGGTTATAGATCGAGCGCCGCTCAGCCATCAACTCGCGGATCTTTCGATCGGCATGCATCACTGTTGTGTGATCGCGCCCGCCAAAAGTCTGCCCGATTTTAGGTAGCGATAACTCGGTCAGCTCACGGCATAAATACATCGCAATCTGGCGAGCATTAACTAATGCGCGAGAACGAGAAGTGCCACAGAGATCATCGAGGGTGAGGCTGAAGTAGGCCGCAGTCTGAGCCATGATCGTTGGGGCTGTTATCTCAGTTGCAACATTGGTGGGGATTAAATCCTTTAACACAATTTCAGCAAGGCCCATATCAACTGGTTGGCGGTTTAAAGATGCGAAAGCGGTAACGCGAATCAAAGCACCTTCAAGCTCGCGGATATTGGTAGAGATTTTACTTGCGATAAATTCAAGAACATCATCGGGGGCATTTAACTTATCTTGGGCAGCTTTTTTACGAAGAATAG
>SHUV01000019.1 GCA_009694515.1 Candidatus Planktophila sp.
GACAACTGGAAATCCGGCAAGGCTCATTAAGAAGAGCTGATTGTTGACGCCACCGAGCATTTACTCGACCACCTTTGTATATGTCGCCGCCGATGCGCCTTCAGGTCGTGGATCTTGATGGCAGATCACTTCGATATTGCTAATGTATTCAAGAGTTTCAATAGGCTCTGGTGAGATTAAGAGAATGGTTTTAATCTCTTTAACTGCGCTGGGAGCTGATATTGTCCGCAAGTCTCCAAGTATGACGCCCTCTTTGGATAAGACCTGAGAATTAACTTCCCACCAAACACATCCAGACTCAGCGGCGACCTGGACTGCGCCACAAACAAATTTGAGACACGCCTCTACTCGTAAAGCAAGACCTTTTTCCCCCGAAAGGATTTTCACCAATTCCTCGCTTGTCGGTACCTTTGCATAGATTCCTGATTCGTACTCAAAGTCCAACGGTGGCCACTTTGGTTTCGGTGGCGGGCTAAGCCGTATTTTCTTGCGAGGCTTTGGCTTTGGTTTTGGCTTTGGTTTAGCTGACACAGTGGGTTTAGCTGACACAGTGGGTTTGACAGTTGTTGGCGCGGTCGCCTTTACTGTTGCCTTCACTGACGGTTTAGAAGTTGCTGTGGAAGTTGGCTTAACTGTTGGTTTAGTAGTGGCTATTGGCTTCGCAGTCGCTTTTGGTGAAGCCTTCACACTCGCCTTGGTAGTTGGCGTAGGTGTTGGCTTCTTAGTTGCAGCTTCGGCACTGGTTGCGGAAAAGGCAAGGCAGAGTGCAAGTACAAGTGCTGACTTTTTCAGTCGCGCTCCCACTTGAAACTGCGAATTGCCCAGATTAATCCCAGTACGAGCCATGTGGTAATAATGGCAAAGGTGCGCCCAGTTTCCCAATTGCCGGCAACTTCACGCGTAGCAAATGAGTCAGGTAAGAAGACCGAACGGGCGCCTTGGGTCATCCATTTGAGTGGAAAGATTGCTGCTACTTGCTGCATCCACTGTGGAAGATCGCTAAAGACAAAGAAGACGCCACTGAAGAATTGCAGAACGATTACAACAGGGGAGACGACGGCAGATGCACCGCGGCCAGATTTAGGAACATTGGAAAATGCAATTCCCAGCACTGTTGAACAAGCACTGCCGAGAATTAGTAGAGCGGCCAAGAGCAACCATTTATCAGCGCTCTGCGGCAGGTTAACGCCAAAGAATGCAACGCCAGCAGCCAATAAGAGCGCTACTTGCACCAGCATGCTGACAGTGACAAGTATGGCTTTACCTAAGAAGTAACTACTTGCCGGCATAGGAGTACCACGTAATCGCTTGAGCGTTCCAAAGTCGCGCTCCAAAGGAATCATGATTGCTAGTTGCTGGAAGCCGGTATTAACAAGTCCTGATGCAATCATGCCAGCGACAAAGTATTGGCTAAAGGTAACACCGTCGGCGATGGTGTTTGAAAATACTGATCCAAAGATGGCAAGCAAGATGAGTGGGAATAACATGGTGAAGACAACTGATTCACGCTGTCGCATAAATTGTTTAATCTCTAACTTGCCTCGCTGAATCCCAATTGAGATGGCAGTGGGCTTATTCATCGTGGCCACCAATCATCTCGAGGTAGATATCTTCTAGTGATGCTCGCTTAATGCTCAGCTCTGGAATTTCTCCACCAAATTGGGCTGCTAACTCCGTGACACGTTCAGTGGGGTTGGCACTCTTCTCACTGCACACTTGCGCTCCATCTCGCCAGGAAATAGTGGCAAGTGATGTTGCGCGTCCGCCAAGTTCCGCCGGTGGTGCGATTTCAACAATCTGCCCCTTGATAATGACTGCCACGCGATCTGCAAGTGCTTCTGCTTCATCAAGGTAGTGAGTTGTCAGAACGATGGTGGCTCCTTCATTGCGCAAGGTGCGAATCAAATTCCAGAATGCTCTACGTGCTTCGGGATCAAAGCCTGTGGTGGGTTCATCTAAAAAGATTAGTTCCGGGCTACCAATAATTCCCAGTGCGACATCTAGCCGACGGCGCTGCCCACCAGAAAGTGTGCGACCTAGCGCATCAGATTTCTCTGTGAGTCCAACTAATTCAATGACATCGCGGGCATCTTTCGGATTCTTGTAATAAGTGGCAAAGTGCGAGACTGATTCATAGACAGTTAAGTCGCCGGCATCTTGGGTTGATTGCAGAACTATGCCGATGCGATCGCGCCACCCTTGTCCGGCGCTGCCTTTAGTTGCTGGGTCAAAGCCAAGAACTTTCACATCACCGGAATCGCGATCGCGAAATCCTTCTAGTATTTCCACAGTCGTGGTCTTGCCAGCGCCATTTGGGCCAAGGAGTGCGAAGATTTCACCCTGTTCGATTTCCAGATCCAGCCCATCGACTGCCTGAGTGTGGCCATATTTCTTATGGAGCTGGGAAACGCTGATGACCTTGCTCATAGTGTCATCTTCTCACTTTGTGGGGCAAAGTGCGAGAAAATGAAGCCATGAGCCCACGTAAGAACTACCCGAAGAATCGTCGGCCGAAGAATAACGATGAAGACCGTGAGATTAATCCTTCCAATCAAAGTTTCGAAGAAGATGAAAATGGTTTATGGACTGTTCGTAAATTAACTGGTTCCTCTGCAAGTAAACCGTATCGCTGCCCTGGTTGTGATCAAGTGATCCCGATGGCAACTCCACATACCGTTGCCTGGCTAGATGGCGAAGAAGATAATCGCAGGCACTGGCATAACGCATGCTGGAGTAAGCGAAATAATCGCGGTCCGCGCACTGAACGCACGCGCAATGCACCCCGTTACTAAGTAGAAGTAGACTCACGCCAATGTCAGAGCCAATCCGCCCCAGCACCGTGCTTGCTGCAGCTCGCACTCCATTTACTGTTCTCACCGCTGATGGGCAAACGCTTATAGGGGAAGTTGCTACTCCGATTTCTAATCCCACAACTGCAATTTTATGTTGCCACCCCAACCCAACGGGTGGGGGAATGATGGATAGCCACATCTATAAAAAGGCTGCTAATCGATTACCTGCAATGGCTGGAATTACAGTCGTGCGCTTTAACACTCGTGGAACAAGTAGTGAAGCTGGGACAAGCACGGGTAGTTATGACAATGGACGCGCTGAAAAATATGATGTGGAAGCGATGATTGCATACTGCTTTGACACCCTTGGCATCAAAGAGTTATGGGTTGTTGGCTGGTCATTTGGAACAAGTATTGCAATTAGCCATGCCCGTGATCTGCGCGTGAAGGGCTTGATACTGCTGAGCCCCACCTTGCTCGAAATTGTGGATAGTGATCTTGAATTTTGGGCTGCTGATGGCAGACCAGTAGTTGCACTGATTCCCGAGCATGATGATTATTTAAAGCCGGAGCAAGCACGACTGCGCTTTAGTGTGATCCCGCAAACCAAGCTCATTGCTGTTGATGGCGCTAAACACCTATGGGTGGGTGAACCATTTGTGCATCGAGTCTTAAGTGAAATCGTTGAGGTTATTGCTCCGCAGCGATTACCGCTGCCTACTGAGATCTAAGACTTCTCTGCCTTAGGGATTACGACTTCTTCCAGAATTAAGATTATGGAAGCCGCAATCGGTACTGCAAGTAGCCCGCCAACTAGCCCAAGAAGTGATGTACCAATGAGGGCGGCAATGATTGTTACCGCACCTGGCAGGTTCAGGGTCCGCTTCATGATTTTAGGAGTGAGAATGTAATTCTCAATCTGCACGTAAATGATGTATCCGAGGAAGGCTGCAATACCAATTGTTACTGATTGTGTGAGGGCCAGTACGGTGAAGATTGCAGCTCCGATGAAGTGTCCAATAAGTGGCACCAGCCCGCAGACAAAAATAATGATTCCGATTGCCACAGGGGAAGGAAGACCAAGGATTACTCCGAATATCGTTAAAAAGATCGCAGCCAAGGAAGAGATTAAAACCTGACTTCCAACAAATGCTCCCACGCGAGCGATAATTGCGTCGGTGAGCAGTGCCACCCGTGGGCGACGACTGGCTGGAACTAATTTAAGGCCGAGCCCAGTCATCTGGTTGAGTGATGTGATGAAGTAAAGCGTAAGCACCAAAATTGTTAAGGCGGTAAAGGTGCCAGAGAGAACAGTTCTACCAACTCCAACGACTCCACCAAAGGCAGAGAACAAGAGCGTTCCATCGGAAGTGACCGAACTCAATCTCTTTTCTAGGGTATCGATGATCCCGTAGTTTTCATTGATATTAGCGATTGCCGGGTTATCTTTTAATTGGCTAAGTAGCGATGGCGCTATCTCAATGAGGTTCGTGCCTTGCGAGATAAGCGGAGGAACAATAAGTGCGCCAAAAAGAATGACTGCGATTAGCACCGAAACAAAGATTATGGCAACCGCTGAAATACGTGAGAGGCCTCGCTTGCGAATAGCTTCAACGGCTGGGTTTAGACCCATGGCTAAGAAGAGTGCAACGATGATTAGTACAAATACCTGACTTGCACTTGCAAGTGCCCGCATTAAAACAAATGCACTTAAGGCACCTACTGTTGCGACAAATCCGAAATAAAATGGATGAGCACGGTCCACCGGCGCTCCAGCTGCACCAAAATCTTGGGAAGTGGGTGAATCTTTGACTTTTCGCTTCATTCGCTCTGAAATTGCCATGCTTTATTGTAAAGCGTAAGAGAGAATAACTCCCATGGCACTTCGAATAACGGGACTGGGTGAAGAGATTGCTGCCGTCACCGGACTTTCGTGGAACCTGCCGCTGGAGCAGTGGCCGGAAGATCCGATGCTGGCCGAAAAGCGAGGCATCTCCCGCCACGTAGTGCGCTTGGTGCGCTCTACCGATGACCCCGAATCTGAGGTCTACGCGGTCAAAGAGACGGTGGCCGAGTTTGCAAACCGCGAATACAAGATTTTGCGAGAACTTACACATCTGAATTCTCCCAGCGTTCAATCGATTGCCGTCATCGAGGGTCGCACAGATAACAACGGTGAAGAACTTCCCTGCGCCCTAGTCACTAGGTTCTTGCCGTATTCATTGCCCTACCGCGTTGTACTAAGTGATAAGAACGTTACTGGCGAAGAAGTAACGCTGATGGCCAATGCCCTGGCGCTGCTACTGGTTCGCCTGCACCTACTTGGTTTCTGGTGGGGCGATTGTTCTCTTTCCAACACTTTATTTCGCAGAGATGCTGAAGCCTATGCCGCCTATCTAGTCGATGCGGAAACGGGAGAGTTTCAAAAAACTTTAACGGCTGGACAGCGCGAACATGATTTAGAGATTGCCCACTTTAACGTGGCAGCCGAGCTAGAAGATTTGCAACTTTCGGGTGTTCTCTATCCGGGTATGGACCCAATCCGGGCAAGTACTGCACTTATCAACCGGTATCACCGGCTGTGGTCAGCACTAAAAGATCGCCAGGTACTTGATCCCACTGATCGCCACGCGGTTGAACGTGCCATGCGTCAATTACATGATCTGGGTTTTGCAGTAGAAGAGGTATCTGTTTCTATGGAAGAAGGTGAAGATGCAGGTCGTTTAGTCTTTCAACCCAAGCTTGTCGCCGCCGGCTATCACAAGAATCGATTACGCGAATTAATCGGGCTAGAAACCGAGGAGCTACAAGCCAAGAGATTGCTAGCATCCTTTGATCGCTTTCGCGGCCGCGAGAAATCTCCGAAGCCACCGGTAGCCGATTCTGCCAAAAGATGGCTTGATGAAGTTTTTAGACCGACAGTTAATTTGATTCCACCAGAGCACGAGGGAAGAATTGAACTTGCTCAGTTTTTTCATGAGACGTTAGAGCACCGTTGGTACTTAAGTGAAAAAGCAGGACATGATGTGGGTCTGGAATTTGCCGCAAAGGCTTATATTGCAGATGTTTTGCCCTTCCGACGCGATTCTGGCGTCAATGTACGAGTTGATGGCATGATTCAGTAATGAGCTTGCCACCTAATTTTTCTCAGGCCGTTGACTTAAGCTCCCTTGGTAAACCCGCACCAGATACATCTATTGCGATGCCGGGAATAGTTGTCACTGCTGAGAATCTGCAGTCAGAGATGCTGCCACTATCAAATACGAAACCAGTAGTAATCATCTGTTGGTCGAATCGTTCTGCCGAATCTGTCACCGTGCTTCGAACACTGGCAAATCTGGAAGCCGCAGATAACGGAAAGTGGGCGCTAGCAACAGTTGATATCGACACCCAGGCACCCGTTGCCCAAGCCCTGCAAGCGCGCACGATTCCCTATGGTGTTGTCTTTATCGCAGGCCAAGCAATCCCTTTCCTTGAGCAAGCACTGACTGAAACCCAACTTCGTGAAGTAATGAATAAAATTCTCACCATTGCCGCAAAGCAAGGAATTGGTGAAGAACCAGTAGAAAGTTCGGAGCCGGAAGAAGATGAAGCACTGGCAGCCCTTGATAAGGGAGATTATGAAAGCGCCGAAGCTGCTTATAAGAAGCTGCTTGCTCGTAAACCGAACGATAATTTTGCAAAGCTCGGACTAGCTCAGGTGCAGCTTCTGCTTCGCACTGAAGGCATTGATGGCCACAAGATCATGGAGTCAGCAATTGCCCACCCAGATGATATTTCGATACAGATGCAGTGTGCCGATGTTGAGGTGATGAGTGGATATCTAGAGCCCGCCTTCGAGCGCCTGCTTCGCTTGGTTCAGGTTCTGGAAGCAGATGAGCAGAAGATGGTCAAAGATCGCCTCCTTGAACTATTTGCGCTAGTTGACCCTGCTGACCCACGAGTTATTAAAGCTCGAGCTCAATTAGCAAACGCACTTTTCTGATGTCGATGGTGATGGAGCACAGCAAAGAAAAGAAACTCCTTCACACACTCTTTCTCTGTTTTGGTTTTGGCATCATGGCCTGGCTCCCGCGCTTTCCAGAGGTAAAAGCCAATTTAAAGGCCGGAAGGAGTTAGATTAACCAGAACCTTCGGTGTTACCAGCATCTGCAGCGTGCACATCAAAGATTCGGTATTTATCAATCGCCTCTTGCACAACAGATTCTTTTACTTCCCCTGCCTTAGCAAGCTCGGCAAGTGTTGCCACTGCAATGGATTCGGCATCGACTTTAAAGTGGCGACGAAGTGCACCGCGCGTATCTGAAAGACCAAAGCCATCGGTTCCCAGTGAGTGGAATTGATTTGGTACCCATGGTGAAATCTGGTCCTGCACCGCGCGCATGAAGTCAGAGACGGCAATAACAGGACCTGGCGTTCCAGCAAGCTTGTCATGGATGTAGGCACTCTTCTTATTACCCGGATTGAGCATGTTATGGCGATCTACTTCTAGCCCATCACGACGAAGTTCATTCCAGGAAGTCACAGACCAGACCGAGGCTGCTACACCCCAATCTTCGGCCAGTAACTTCTGTGCCTTAATGGCCCAATTGACTCCCACACCAGATGCCAGAATTTGGGCATTCTTCTTGCGCTGCTTTGAAGCAGGTGCATAGAGATAAATTCCCTTGAGCAAACCTTCAAGATCAAGGTTTGCTGGCTCTTCTGGTTGCAGGTATGGCTCGTTATAGACAGTCATGTAGTAATAAATGTTTTCACTGTTCTCGCCATACATCCGTCGCAGACCATCTTTAAAGATATGGCCAACTTCGTAGGCAAATGCAGGATCATATGCAACCACTGCTGGGTTAGTTGCAGCCAGCAGATGCGAATGTCCATCTTCATGTTGCAGGCCTTCACCGTTCAGGGTTGTGCGCCCAGCTGTTGCGCCCATGACGAATCCACGCACCAATTGGTCAGAGGCGGCCCAGAAGGCATCTCCGGTGCGCTGGAATCCAAACATGGAGTAGAAGATGTAGATCGGAATCATTGGTTCATCATGTGTGGAGTAGGAAGAGCCAACTGCGGTAAAGGATGCAACAGATCCGGCTTCGTTAATTCCTTCGTGCAAAATCACACCGGTAGTTGATTCCTTATAAGAGAGCATGAGTTCACGGTCCACCGCCAGGTATTGTTGGCCATGAGGGGAGTAGATCTTCAGTGTTGGGAAGAGTGAATCAAGACCAAATGTGCGAGCCTCATCAGGAATGATCGGAACGATGCGGTTGCCAAGTCCTGGATCTTTGACCAAGTCTTTGAGCATGCGAACAAATGCCATCGTTGTGGCTATCTCTTGATGGCCTGAACCACGGCGCACAGATTCATAGACTTCATCTGCTGGCTGCGGCAAAGGCCTTGATACTTTGCGACGACGTGGGATTGATCCACCTAATTCGCGGCGACGCTCTTCCAGATATTTCATCTCAGGTGAATCAGCTGGTGGGCGGTAGTAAGAAGGTGTGTACTTATCTAACTTGTCATCAGTAAGTGGAATATTTAGGCGATCGCGGAATTCGATGATGTCTTCCAGAGTCATCTTCTTCATCTGATGGGTCGAGTTACGTCCTTCGAAGTGCGCACCAAGGGTCCAGCCCTTAATCGTCTTTGCCAGGATGACTGTTGGCTTACCATTTTTCTGCACTGCAGCTGTGTATGCCGCAAAGAGTTTGCGATAGTCGTGGCCACCGCGCTTGAGTCCCCAGACTTGATCATCAGACCAACCTGCGATCATTGCGGCAGTGCGAGGATCACGACCAAAGAAGTGCTCGCGAACAAATGCGCCATTTTCGGCCTTAAATGTTTGGAAATCTCCATCGAGGGTGGTGTTCATCAAATTAACTAGTGCACCTTCACGATCTTGTGCCAATAGCGGATCCCATTCGCGGCCCCAGACAACTTTGACCACATTCCAACCGGCGCCACCGAACATTGATTCCAGCTCTTGAATAATCTTGCCATTACCGCGCACCGGACCATCTAGGCGCTGCAAGTTACAGTTCACAACAAAGGTGAGGTTATCGAGCTTCTCGCGAGAGGCAAGACCGATGGCGCCAATGGTGTCGACTTCATCCATTTCACCATCGCCAAGAAATGCCCAGACATTTTGATCACTTGTATCTTTAAAGCCACGGTTATGTAAGTAGCGGTTATAGCGTGCTTGATAAATTGCATTGATAGGACCAATACCCATAGATACCGTTGGGAATTGCCAAAACTCTGGCATTAAACGTGGGTGTGGGTAGGAAGAAAGTCCGCCGCCTTGGTGTGAGAGTTCTTGGCGAAATCCATCGAGTTGATTTTCAGTAAAGCGACCTTCCAGAAATGCTCGGGCATACATGCCGGGACTCGCGTGACCTTGGAAGAAGATTTGATCTCCACCACCAGGGTGATCTTGTCCGCGGAAGAAGTGGTTAAAACCAACTTCATAAAGGGAAGCAGATGAAGCGTAGGTAGAAATGTGTCCGCCGACGCCAACACCTGGGCGCTGCGCGCGGTGCACCACCATCGCCGCATTCCATCGATTAAATCTGCGAATACGACGTTCCATCACTTCATCGCCTGGAAATTCTGGCTCATGTTCTGGGGAGATTGTGTTGATGTAATCGGTGGTGCGAAGTTGGGAAATTCCGATGTTCTTCTCTTGTGACCGGCGAAGGAGGGAGAGCATTAAATAACGAGCACGGACTGGTCCGGCTGCTGTGAGGGCGGCGTCGAAGGATGCCTGCCACTCTGCCGTTTCACCTGGATCCGTATCTACAAGTTGATCGATTATCTGATCTGGGAATCCATCGAATTCAGTCATGGCCGTATTCTCGCCCAAAATGGGTGCAAGCACAAAAAAAGAAGGGTAAGTACAGGTAAAACCCTTGTAAATATTCGTCACATTCGGTGGACTTATCCCGTGGCAATGCGCATGGGGTTTGCTCAAGGAGAGCTCGTCCTCGAGGTGGGATATGGGGCAGATTGTGATGCCGCTCTCCGTGCCGAAATCATGAAAATTACCGGTACCAAATTTCTTGAAGGTTCCACCAATGAAGTCATCGACGCCGTTCTCTTATGGTTTCGTGAAGATGATGGTGATCTCGTGGATGAATTAATGGATGCCATGGCATATCTTTCTGAAACCGGTTCTATCTGGGTGCTCACTCCAAAGGTTGGTCGCACTGGCCATGTGGAGCCAAGTGATATTCAAGATGCAGCGCCCACTTGTGGACTCAGTCAAACGTCATCCTTAGCGGTGGCTGCAGATTGGACCGCTACACGTCTAGTGGCAAGAAAAGCAGGCAAGCGATAGATTCGCGCAATGTCAATCGCAATCGGAGATGTAGCCCCAGATTTTGAGCTAAAAGATCAGAGCGGCAGCAAGGTTTCCCTCTCATCATTTAAGGGTAAGAAGAATGTAGTTCTTGTTTTTATTCCATTCTCATTTACTGGCACCTGCACCGGTGAACTCTGTGCAATCCGCGATGACATTTCAGCATTTGAAAACGATAACGTGCAAGTCCTTGCCGTCTCATGCGATTCCATGCACACACAGAAGATCTTTGCTGCACAAGAGGGTTACACATTCCCAGTTTTGGCTGACTTCTGGCCACATGGCGCAGCAGCTAAGGCCTATGGGATCTTCAATGAAGATATCGGATGCGCACTGCGTGGAACATTCATCATTGATAAAGCAGGCATTGTGCGCTGGTCAGTAGTTCAAGGCCTGGGCGATGCGCGCAACAATGGCGATTACAAAACTGCTATTGCAGCTCTCTAATCTCGCACTTCTTACGCACGATTTTCCTACTTTCGTATATATAAAGTAGTATTCGCAAGCAGTATTAGCCGGGTGGCTAGCTCAGTGGTAGAGCGCCTCGTTTACACCGAGGATGTCGGGGGTTCGAAACCCTCGCCGCCCACGTTTGATTGTTTTCAAATAATGCGTAGCCAGCATATGGATAACGAGCTGCATCCCAACAACTGACTTAATTTCTAGTTAAGTAACCCCAGGCCAAGCTGGCCGCGATTGCTACCCAAATTTGGTAAGGAATGAGTAAAAGTCCCATTATCAGCGATGCCCTGAATGTTAGATATAAGACTGGAATAGTTAAAACTGTTGTTAACACCAAGGCGATTGTGGCAAATGTGAAGTTGTGTGGGACATAAAACTGATAAGCCCAAGTAAGGGCTGCGATAATACTTAAGCCAAAGAAAACCAACCAGGAGATATTCTCTATTCGCGTTAAAGATTTAGAGACTTGATATGAAGCAAAGCCTAGAACTATAAAGTTATAGGGCCAGATAATTCCGATAAATGAGCTAGGTGGCTGCCAGGGTGGCCGCTCGAGAGATGAATACCAACCAGGAGCGGAAGAAACCCAAATTCCCGATCCAAAGGCGTAAATGAAAACTAGCAAAATTCCAATTCCCGCTGTAATCAATTTAAAGTCCACAAGAGGAGGGTATTGCATTGTTAAGAGGTTGATGATGAAACCCTCTTCGCCACCATGAATTCCGGGGTTGCTCCCTATCTACTAGCCAGACTCTCAATGTATTCTTCTCTTATGAAGTGCGGGAAAACAACTGCTGGTGGCAAAAAACTCACGGCTGCACTTGTCGTTGGTGTTTTATCTTTTAGCACTCCAAGTTATGCAGATATCTTCATGGGCTTTAACACTGATGGAACTCCAATCTATGGTCCTGAACCACAAGGTGCAACGGGGCCAATAGCAACTCCAGAGGCGCCGGCTTGGATTCCTAATCCGGATGGAACTCCAACTCAAGCACAACGTGATTACACCTTTATTCCCAATGCCGAAGAAAATGCAAAGAACCCTCCAGTAATAACTTCGACTGCTCCTCCAGGAATGATTCAAAAGGGATTTAATCCTGATGGTTCGCCAATTTATGGCCCTGAACCGCAAGGTGCAACAGGTCCTATAGCAACTCCAGAAAATCCCACATGGATTAAGAATCCTGATGGAAGCCCAATGCAAGCAGAGCTTGACTACACCTTTATTCCAAAGGCAGAAGAGAAAGCACGAATTGCGAATCTAAATCCCGATAAGACTCCAACTGCATTAGAGCTTGGCTACACATTCCTGCCAAATGCAGATGAGAGCGTCAGAAGCTCCACACTTGAAGAGATTCAGTCAATAGTTGAAAACGAGATTACAACCTCTAAATTTAAGAAAGTAAAGAAGGGCAACAACTTTACCCTGACGAGCAATATAGAAATCTCTGCAGTCAACCCATCACTTAGAGCTATCGCTGTGAAGAAGGGATCTGCGAGTAAGAAGATTTCCTTCACATACTCTGAAGATGGTCAGCTGGTGCTAAAAGCGTCACAAAAATTAAAGGGATATCAGCTTCAGATCATCAGCGATGAGAAGATTCTAAAGAAAATCACCCTCTAAAACTCGCTTTAAAATCCTCACAGAAAACTTCATTAACTCCTCTTTTGCTTAACAATTCGACTGGAAAAACTTTGAAGAAATTGATTTTGGCTCTCCTATTATTGCTATTTCCTTTAGCTTTCACGCAAAGTGCATTCGCCCATGCCGAGATTGCACGGACAAACCCATTGAAAAGTGCCATGCTGACGCAGTCACCTAAATCTGTGTGGATTGAATTTGGCGAAACTTTGTTGACGCTAGACAAAGAGAAAATCAATGCGTTAAAAGTGACCGATTCACGGGGAAAGCGCGTTGATAAGTCACCAACGATTGTCAGTGGTGTGCGAGCAACGACGAAGATCGTGGGCACCCTGAAGAAGGGCACGTACTTGGTTACCTACCGAGTGGTCTCAGAAGATGGTCATCCAGTCAAAGGCAGCTACTCCTTCAGCGTTAAGTAGCCGCTGGTGCACTGGGTAAAGTAAGGTTCGGCTAAGAATTACATATCGCACCGCCACTTTTCTAGAGGAGAACGCCGTGAAAGCTAGCGCTAGCGACCAGCGTTCCATCCTCGATATTCAAAATTTTGACCTTCACAGCGCCACCTTAAAGAACAAGGCAGCGACCCTGCCCGAACTGGCGGAGATAACTTCAACCACCATCAAGGCGAATAATGTGCGCGACTTACGTATTGCCGCAGAAACCGAACTCAGTGATGTCAAGCGCGAGCTACTACGCGCTGAAGGTGATGTTGAGCAGATCGTTACTCGCATCACTCGTGATGAGACCCGACTGGCATCCGGTACCGGAACCCCAAAAGAACTTGAGCAGACTCAACATGAGCTTGTCACCTTAGGCGCTCGCAGATCTGAGTTAGAAGAAGTTGAGCTTGAAATCATGTTGCGAGTTGATGGACTCAAAGAGCGCATCGCGGCTCTGACGGCAGAGGAAGCAGAGCTTGCGGCAGTGCTTGCCGATTTAAATGTCCGCAAAGAAAACGCCATGGCTGCAATTAACACCGAACTTGAAGGCATTGCCACCGATCGCGCGGCAACCACACAATCGGTGAGCGCGGAATTCCTGGCGCTCTATGAAAAAATCCGTGGAGCAGATGGTGGCATAGGCGCGGCAGCACTCGCTGGTAATCAATGCAAGGGGTGCCACTTAACCCTTAATGCACATGAGCTGCAACGAATCACCGGGTTGGCAGATGATGAAGTTATTAGATGTGAAGAATGTCGGTGCATATTGGTGCGTGATCACTAATGGCTCGCCACTTTAAGTTAACCGCAGATGGCGGCTCTCGGGGAAACCCGGGCCCTGCTGGTTATGGCGCAGTGGTTACTGAAAACGGCAAGATTGTCGCCGAACTCTTTGATGTTATAGGGGTGGCAACTAATAACGTGGCCGAATACAACGGCCTGCTCGCTGGGCTCTCTCATATCCATCAATTGGATAAGGAGGCGACTGTGGAAGTTGCGATGGACTCTAAGTTAGTCGTTGAGCAGATGTCGGGCCGTTGGCAGATTAAGCATGCTGATATGCGTGATTTAGCCAAACAGTGCCGTGATGCTCACACGCCTTCTCTTGTTACCTATTCCTGGATTCCACGTGATGATAATTCACATGCCGATCGCCTTGCCAATAAGGCCCTCGATGGTGGAAGTGCCCATAAACCAGCTGCAGTTATTCAGCAGAATTACCTGACAGATCGCTTGCGGAGTGCCGAGATTCCGACCTTTATTTATTTTGTGCGCCACGGTGAAACAGTTCTCACACCCACCCGTAAATTCTCCGGAACTGGAGCACCTGATCCAGAACTAATGCAAGATGGACTTGATCAAGCAGAGCTTGTCGCAGAAGAGGCTGTGAAGTTGGGTGCCGAAGTTCTTATAGCTTCACCGCTTAATCGCACGCGACAAACAGCTGAAGCAATCGCGCGCACCACCGGACTTGAAATAATCTTTGATGAAGCCTGGTTCGAACTCTCATTTGGATCATGGGATGGAAAATCAATTGAAGAGGTAAAAGCGGAAGAGCCCGATGCCTATCAGGCATGGCTTAACTCAACGGCCTATGCACCTGGTGGGGGAGAGTCCTATGACCAAGCAACAGTGCGGATTGAAGAAGCACTCGAGAAGTTAGTTGCCGAGTACCCAGGTAAGAAGATAATTGTTGTGACACATAACGGAGTCATCAAGACTGCGGTGAGATTGGCCATAGGAGCACCAGCGGAAGCGGTCTTCCACGTTGATGCGGCGCCATGTTCGATATCATCTATCTCTATCTGGCCATCCGATGGTCTACGCGCTGTGCGATCAGTAAATGAAAGAGGACACTTGCGATGATTTCATCGACAGAATGGCTAGTAACGGTTGCAGTACTCGGGGCAGTCATAGTTGCCGATTTGATCCTGGCAATCGTGCGCAGACATAAAGAGACAACTCCTCGCGAAGCCTTAAGTTGGACCCTCTTTTACGTCGTTTCCGCGATCGCATTTGGTTACTTCTTACCACAGTGGGCTCCTGCTGAATATCGCAAAGAGTTTATTGCCGGCTGGCTCACCGAGTATTCGCTCTCAGTCGATAACCTCTTCGTCTTTATCATCCTGCTCGCCACACTCAAGATCAAGAAAGAGTCGCAACAGCTCGTCCTGCTTTATGGAATTCTGATTGCGATTGTTTTACGCGTAATCCTTATCTTCCTTGGGGTGGCTCTTGTCTCCAGGTTCACCTGGGTCTTCTTCTTCTTTGGCGCATTCCTGATCTTCACCGCATATAAGTTAGTTAATGAGAAAGAGAATGTGGAAGAAGAAGAGTCAAAGCTCGTCACATTTATGCGCAAACGAGGTTTCAGTAACTTTGCTATTGCACTTGTAGCCCTTGGCATCACAGACTTAATCTTCGCCCTCGATTCCATTCCGGCCATTCTTGGTCTGACAACCAGCAGTTACGTTGTCATCACCGCAAATATCTTTGCGCTGATGGGCTTGCGCCAGCTCTACTTCTTGCTGCAAGGACTGATGGATCGTCTAATTCACTTATCTCGCGGGCTCGCATTTATCTTGGCCTTTATCGGAGTCAAGATGGTCCTCCACGCCCTACACAGCATCGGGGTTCACGTGCCTGAGATTTCACTTGAGCTAAGTTTGGCGGTCATCATTACTACCCTTACGGTTACCGCGATTACTAGCCTCTATGCCACCCGTGGCGGTTCAGGAAAAGAGAAGATTTAACCAACTCGCCCTATTGCTTCTTGCTGGCAAGAGAGCAGTATGGAGCCACTCAAGAGTTAAGGAGAGGTTGATGAAGATTGGCAGCATAATCTCAGGAAAGCGCGTTGAAACTATTTCAGCTAGTGCCAGCATCCATGATTTAGTGAACTCATTAAACTCGCACCATGTTGGCGCCTTAGTTGTCTCTAGCGATGGCAAGAAAATCGATGGCATTGTCTCTGAGCGAGATGTAGTGAGAGCGATGCCGGGCAAACTCGACCAACTAATTGGTATGCATGTCCGCGACATCATGACTGTTGATGTCCACACCTGCACCGCAGATTCCACCGTTGCAGAACTGATGAAGATGATGACCGAGCTTCGGATTCGCCATGTTCCAGTTGTTGCTGCCGACGGAGCCCTAATCTCTATAGTTTCTATTGGTGATGTGGTCAAAAATCATGTGAATGAACTCGAATCCGAGCGCCAGGCCCTGAAAGATTACGTGGCAAGCGGTAATTAAACTCCCGTACCATTAGCCAACGAAGAGTCGCCCGGATCACCGCGTTGCAGCTCTAGATTAATTTCTAGACTGGACCGAGGAAAGTCCGGACTTCACAGAGCAAGGTGGTGGGTAACGCCCACCCGGAGCAATCCGCGGGAAAGTGCAACAGAAAGTAAACCGCCAATAGCAATATTGGTAAGGGTGAAACGGCGGTGTAAGAGACCACCAGTGCATGTAGCAATACATGTAGCTATGTAAACCCCACCTGAAGCAAGACCAAGAAGATAGTGCGCTGCTCGCGCAAGCTATCGGGTAGGTTGCTTGAATCTGCAAGCAATTGCAGATCTAGATGGATGGTGATCGGTTCGAAAGAACTACAGGATCCGGCTTATAGGGTGACTCTTCTTTAAATTACTGATTAGTGGCCATTTCCCGTGCGGAGATGGTCACTTTTCTTTTACAACTCTCTGCACAACCTAACAAGATTTTACGAATTTATGTGGGCAAAAACGTGGGCAGAAACTAGAGTTAGACCATGGTTAATTCAGAGAAGATGCTTAAGCATTTGGATGGAATTTGTATTCCAGAGTTAAGAAGCAAGAGTTTGCTAGATCTGCTCTAAGGCGCAGGGGATTACAAATGAGCGTACTAGTCATTGGAAGTCTGGACATGGATTTAGTGGCCTCAATGGAAAAGTTTCCAGAATCTGGTGAAACTATTGAAGCAGAAGGATTCGCTTCAATTCCTGGTGGAAAAGGCTTGAATCAGGCCTTGGCTGCGGCACGTTTAGGTGCACATGTAAAAATGTTTGGCGCTATTGGTTCAGATGAAAACTCTAGGGTGTTAGAGAAAATTCTGACTAACGCCAATATTGAAATAGAGAATGTGCAAAGATATGAAGGGAGCAGTGGGGTTGCAATAGTTGAGGTTGAAAATTCCAGTTCGGCCTGGAAAGGCGGATGAAGAAAGAAAGC
>SHUV01000001.1 GCA_009694515.1 Candidatus Planktophila sp.
CGTCGAAATTATCCGAAGTGTCCTAAATGATGTTGCAGAAAATGGGATGACCCAGGAAGAAATTGATCGCGCCAAAGGAGCTGTCCGTGGCTCGCTGGTGTTAAGTCAGGAAGATACCGGTTCACGTATGAGCCGTATCGGCAAGAATGAGATTGTGTATGGCCAAGTAATGGATTTTGATGACATTCTCACCTCGATTGACCGGGTGAGCGCGCAAGACATTTGCGAAATTGCTAGCGAGTTCTTGGTCAAAACGCCTACCCTTGCTCTTGTAGGTCCATTTAAAAATGAAGCAAAATTTGAAAAGGTGTTAGCGCGATGATCAAAGTTGCAGTCATTGGTGCCCGTGGTCGCATGGGTTCAGAGGTCGTTAAGGCAGTCAACGAAGCTAAGGATTTAGAGCTAGTTGCCCAACTCGATCTTGGAGATTCACTCGATGTGCTTCTCAACAGTGGGTCAGTAGTAGCGGTTGATTTCACCACACCAGATTCAGTGATGGCCAACCTTGAATTTTTGATCTCTCATAATATTAATGCAGTTGTAGGTACGACTGGCTTTGATGATGCGCGCCTTGCCAAGATTAAGTCCCTATTGGCTAGCTCAAAGTCAGGAGTATTAATTGCTCCCAACTTTGCTATTGGCGCAGTGCTCATGATGGAGTTTGCAACAAAGGCAGCTAAGTACTTTGAATCTGCTGAAATCATTGAACTACATCACCCCAACAAGGTGGATGCACCATCAGGCACCGCCGCCCGCACTGCTGAACTGATGTCTGCAGCACGAAAAGAAGCTGGACTGCCTGCGATGCCAGATGCCACAACATCAGCACTAGCTGGAGCACGTGGTGCAACTGTGGGAGATATTCCTGTTCACTCTGTTCGTTTGCGTGGATTAGTCGCACATCAAGAGGTATTACTCGGTGGAATCGGTGAAACACTTTCAATCCGACACGATTCCATTGACAGAGTAGGTTTCATGCCCGGAGTACTCCTTGGCGTACGAAAAGTTGTGACACATCCAGGGCTGACTTTCGGCCTGGAAAACTTTATGTAAGTAGGGGGAGAACTCTCATGGCACTTGTAGATATCACGATGTACGGAGCCGACTGGTGCGGAGATTGTCGTCGTTCCAAGCGACTCTTAGAAGAGCTCGATGTTCAGGTCAACCACATTGATGTCGAAGTAGATGAATCTGCAGCAGCAAAGGTACGCGAGATTAATGGGGGAGCGCAGTCGATTCCCGTGCTCGTATTTTCAGATGGCACACACCTGACCGAGCCATCAGATAATGATTTGAAGGCGAAGCTGACTTCGCTAGGTATTATCTAAAAGCGATATAACAGCGCGGAAGTAAGAGCGGCAGATATCACAACAACAAAGTAAGGCGCCTTGAGCATCAGCGCTATGAGCGCAACAGCTACACCGGCTAAGCGCTGATCAATAATCCAGCTGCCTTTTTCAGTCACTGTTTGAACTCCCACCAAAGCGGTTAACAGTGCAACGGGTATCAGGGTATTGATACGCAACATTCGGGGGTTTGTCAGATATTTCTCCGGGATTAAGTAACCCGAATACCGCAGGGTAAAGAGTGCGATGCTCGAACCGATAACACCTATCCAAAGCGCATTCATGTGCGAAGCTTCCAACCAAAGATCACGGCAAGTACGACGGTGGAGATAATTGGTAGACCGGCGCTGAGTACCGGACTAAGAAGTACCGCCAAGACAAGTGCGCACACCGCTAGCGCCCGTTCTAATTTATTTGTCAGCCTTGGCCAGACAAGACCTAAGAATGCGGCCGGAACTGCAGCATCGAGCCCCCAGGCAGAGGGATTTCCCATGGCTTGCGCACCGAGTGCGCCCGATAGCGTGAAGATGTTCCAGAAGATATAGACACCAACACCGGTTAACCAGAAGCCTTGCTTCATCGCCGCAGTCCCTAGTTTTTCTTGGCTTAAGGCAACACCGGTAGATTCATCAATAGTTACTTGCGCTGCAATTACCTTCCGGAAACCAGAGGCATGTAATAACGGAGCCATCCGAAGTGCATAAAGCATATTTCTCACACCCAGAAGGGATGCAGTTGCGATCCCGGCAATCGCACTTCCACCTGCGCCCATGACGCCCACTACTGCAAATTGAGATGCGCCAGAAAAAGCAAGCAGTGAAAGTAAACAAGTCTGCAGAACTGAGAACCCCGCTGCGATACCGGCGGCGCCAAATGCTGTTCCATAGAGGCCCACTGTGAAGGAGACGCTCAAACTTTGGGATGCGGTGGTGCGGTTCACTCTGGACACGCGGACATTCTGCCCTAGATATGCACCGAGTGAAGGGGGGTAGATAGATAAGGTGCGAGCATGTCTGAGACCGTAATATATAGAGACGATGTATCTGTAGAGCTCGTGAAATCAAGTGCAAGTGATGCTGATGTCATTTGGGCGGCTCGCGTGTCAACTGCTGGTGAGCAATCACTGGCTGAGATTGGCGAAGATCCAGCGAGATCTGCTGGACTGATTAATTATCTTGCCCGCGAACGCCATGGATCACCCTTCGAGCACACCTCGATGACTTTCTTTGTTTCAGCGCCCATCTTCGTCTTCCGTGAATTTATGCGCCATCGCATCGCTTCTTATAACGAGGAATCAGGGCGTTACCGTGAACTCAAGCCAGTTTTCTATATCCCTTCTAAAGAGCGCAAACTTATTCAGGTTGGTAAGACTGGTGCCTACACATTTGAAGATGGAACACCGGAACAATTTGAAATAACAGTCAAAGCGATGAAAGAGGCGTATGTGATTGCATATGACTCATATATAAAAATGCTAGAAGCGGGGGTTGCCCGCGAAGTAGCGCGAGTAGTTTTACCGGTCGCAACGTATTCATCTATGTATGTCACCATGAATGCTCGTGCACTGATGAACTTTTTATCCTTGCGTACCGCACGTGAGGGCTCACACTTCCCAAGCTATCCGCAGCGAGAAATCGAGATGGTTGCCGAAAAAATGGAAGCCGAGTTCGCGAAATTGATGCCTTTGACATACGGAGCCTTTGAAAAATCTGGTCGTATTGCGCCTTAAGCGATAAGATGCGCGGATGAGTATCCAGCCTCCTTTTGGTCGATTAATCACCGCAATGGTGACCCCATTCAATAGTGATGGTGCAATTGATTGGGATGGCGTTGCTACGCTGGCGCAACATCTTGTTGATACCGGACATGATGGAATCGCAGTCAACGGCACAACCGGTGAAGCTCCAACAACAAAGTCATCCGAAAAGCTAGAGATCATCAAAGTCGTCAAGAGCGTCGTTGGTGAGAAAATCTGTGTGCTATCCGGTGCTGGCGATAATGAGACTGCTTATACGGTTGAACAAGCTAAACGTTCCCAAGATGCGGGTGCAGATGCGCTGCTGGTTGTTACCCCTTATTACAACAAACCCCCACAAGCTGGAATCGAAGCGCACTTTCGCGCAGTAGCCGCCGCAACCGATTTACCCATCATGATGTATGACATCCCAGGCCGGACCGGTGTTGAAATCGAATCTGACACAATCGTTAAGCTCTTTGAAAGTGTCGAGAACATTGTTGCTCTCAAAGATGCGAAGGGAAATGTCGCAGCCACATCATGGGTGATTAAGCGCTCGGCAATTCCGGTCTATTCCGGTGATGACATCCTCAACCTGCCTTTCCTTTCTGTTGGAGCTGTTGGCTTCGTCTCTGTCTGTGGTCATACCGTTGGCTTAGAACTCAAAGCGATGCTTAATGCCTGGTTTGCTGGAGATGCACCACGCGCTCTTGAAATTCACCAGAAGCTCCTTCCAGTCTTTACTGGAACATTTCGCACACAAGGTGCAATTTTGACCAAGGCAGCGATGTCTCTCCTGGGACTCCCAGGAGGAACTACGCGTCTGCCACTCGTAGATGCCACCGAAGCACAGATCGAACAATTACGTAAAGATCTTATTGCTGGTGGAGTCACGCTGAAAAATTAATTTGACTGTATGACTCAACACCCGCATCCAAACTTAGGAACTCCGAGCAAGCTAGTAGCCGACGGAGTACGCATAGTCGCCCTTGGTGGAATCTCTGAAATCGGTCGCAATATGACCGTCTTTGAAACAAATGGAAAATTACTGATAGTCGATTGTGGAGTTCTCTTCCCAGAAGATAATCAACCCGGAATCGATTTAATCTTGCCTGATTTTTCCTACATCCGAGATCGCCTCAATGATGTGGTCGGAATTTTTCTGACCCATGGACATGAAGACCACATCGGGGCAGTTCCATACTTACTGCGCGAACGTGGTGATATCCCGGTCTATGGCTCGCCACTGACTATCGCCCTCATTGCCGCTAAGTGTAAAGAACATCGAATTTCACCACTGATGCGCGAAGTTCGGGAAGGGCTGCGCGAAGATGTCGGACCATTTGAATTAGAGTTTATTGCAGTCAATCACTCGATTCCGGACGCACTAGCAGTAGCGATTCACACACGTGCTGGAACAATTCTGCACACCGGTGATTTTAAAATGGATCAACTTCCACTTGATGGTCGCATCACAGATCTGCGAACATTCGCCCGCTTGGGTGAAGAAGGAGTCGATCTCTTCCTGGTTGATTCCACCAATGCTGACGTTCCTGGCTTTACTCCATCTGAGCGTGAAATTATGCCGGCACTTAATCGGGTAATTTCATCAACTAAGCGTCGAGTAATTGTTGCCTCGTTTAGTTCACACGTGCACAGAGTTCAGCAGGTAATTGACACAGCAGCTCTTCACAATAGAAAAGTTGCCTTCATTGGTCGCTCAATGATTCGTAATATGAAGATTGCGCAAGAGATGGGATACCTCACCGTTCCTTCGGGGATTTTATTTGATGCCCGCGAGTTAGAAAACTACGACGATAATGTGGTTCTCATCTGCACTGGTTCGCAAGGTGAACCGATGGCAGCACTTTCCCGGATGGCAAACGGTGATCACCAGATCAGAGTCGGAGAAGGCGATACTGTCATCTTGGCATCCTCACTTATTCCAGGTAATGAGAATTCTGTTTTTAGAATTATTAATGAACTCACTCGATGGGGCGCCAAAGTGGTCCATAAAGCTAATGCCATGGTGCACGTGTCAGGACACGCGGCAGCTGGCGAACTTCTCTATTGCTACAACATCGTCAAGCCTAAGTACGCCCTTCCGGTGCATGGAGAATGGCGTCACCTAAAAGCTAATGCAGAGCTAGCAATCGAATCAGGTGTTCCGCGTGAGAACGCATTCATTATTGAAAACGGCATTGTTATCGACCTGATAGATCACCACGCCGAAGTTGTTGGCGCGGTGCCATGTGGCTTTGTCTATGTCGATGGTGGCAGCGTCGGCGATATCACCGAATCATCCTTGAAGGATCGTAGGATTCTGGGCGAGGAAGGATTCATCTCTGTCATTGTGGTGATCGAATCTCAAACCGGAAAAATTGTGGCAGGCCCTGACATTCATGCACGTGGTTTTAATGAGGACATTGCACTCTTCGATGAGGTTAAAGGGCAAATTGAAAAAGCTCTTGCCGCCGCAGTTGCAGAGGGAGTCAACGGAACGCATCAATTGTCACAAGTTGTGCGTCGCACCATAGGGGGATGGGTAGGTCAGAAACATCGCCGGCGCCCGATGATTGTTCCGGTAGTCATTGAGGTATAGCGCGGCGCGCCTACGCTCACTAAAAAAACTCTCCACCTAAAATTGAAGGTGTGGCTAAGAAAAAGAAAAGTACATCCGCACGCTCAGCACTGGGCTCCATTGGTCGCGGCTTAGCCATACTCTGGCACTACCTTGCAAAATCCCTAGGTGCATCAGTTCGATTCGTTGCCCGCGGTGCGCGAGATTTAGATCCGGAACATCATCGAGATGGCGCAGCGCTGCTAGTTCTCTTAACTTCACTGGCGGCCTTCGCTGGAACCTGGTTTCATGCAGATAACTATGTGGGACGTAATCTCTACTCATTTTTCTATGGTGCATTTGGTCGCATCGGTGTTTTAGCACCGCTTGTCCTGCTCTACTTTGCAGTGCGGTTATTTAGAAAACCGGATGATGCTCACGTCACCGGTCGAATCACTATTGGAACACTCACGCTATTGGTGAGTACAACAGGGTTGGCACACCTGCTTAACGGTTCACTTGGGGCAGTCAATGCAACAGGTGCTACTGCAATCAGAGAAGGTGGTGGCTTACTTGGTTACTGGGTAGCAAAGCCACTTGTTGCGCTGATGACATCACTACTTGCCTATCCAGTTTTGATTGCGATCTTTCTCTTTGGGCTTCTCATTATCACCGCCACCCCAATTTCAAAGGTGGGGATTAAACTTAAAGTCATCTTCATCTGGCTCTGGTCTAAAAAGCCATCACGGAGCAAGGATGAGTTTGAAATAGCAGATACGCCACCTTTTGAATCTCCTGTGGTCGCTTGGAATCAAGCCGAAGGTGAGATTGATGAAGAAGAGTTCGATGAAGAGTTCACTGTTGAGATTCCTCGAGCGCCTTTGGAGGCACAACTTAAAGATGCGCCTAAGAGCGAAAGGCGTCCTGAGCAACTCTTGCTCACAAGTGATACCAAGTATGAACTTCCTCCACACGACCTGCTCAAGTTTGGCCCTGCGGCAAAGGCGAAGAGCAAAGCCAATGAAGTAGTAGTTGCAGCGCTAACTGAAGTATTTAAACAATTTGAAATTGATGCTGAGGTAACAGGCTTTATGCGCGGGCCGACAGTGACGCGCTATGAAGTTGAGCTTGGAAACGCGGTTAAAGTTGAACGAATCACCGCATTATCGAAGAATATTTCCTATGCTGTTGCAAGCAGTGAGGTGCGAATCCTTTCACCTATTCCAGGTAAATCTGCGGTGGGTATTGAAATCCCCAATGCTGATCGTGAAATTGTCGCCCTCGGTGATGTCATGCGCTCAAGTGTTGCCGGTCAAGATCACCACCCGATGCTGGTTGCACTTGGCAAGGATGTTGAGGGTAATTTTATTTGTGCAAATCTTGCAAAAATGCCCCATCTATTAGTAGCTGGTGCCACAGGTGCAGGTAAATCTTCCATGATTAACGCCATGATTACCTCGATTTTAATGCGTGCCACACCTGATGATGTGCGCCTGATTTTGATAGATCCAAAACGTGTGGAACTCACCGCCTATGAAGGAATCCCGCATCTGATTACGCCCATCATTACAAATCCAAAGAAGGCAGCGGACGCACTCACCTGGGTTGTACGTGAGATGGATCTTCGATATGAAGATCTGGCCACCTTTGGCTTTAGACATATTGATGATTTTAATAAGGCGGTGCGTGCCGGGAAAGTGGTTACACCTCCGGGATCTGATCGCATCGTTGAGCCCTACCCATACCTACTTGTCATCATCGATGAGTTAGCTGACCTCATGATAGTTGCCGCGCGCGAAGTAGAAGAATCCGTAGTACGTATTACTCAGTTAGCTAGATCTGCTGGTATCCATTTAGTGCTAGCTACCCAGCGTCCGAGTGTGGATGTTGTCACAGGGCTGATTAAGGCGAACGTTCCTTCGCGTCTATCTTTTGCAACATCATCACTAGCTGACAGTCGCGTTATTCTCGACAGTCCTGGTGCTGAAAAACTTATTGGCCAAGGTGATGCTCTCTTTATCCCAATGGGAGCAAGCAGGGCAATAAGAATTCAAGGGGCTTATGTTTCAGAGCGCGAGATTGAAGCAGTCACAACCCACATTAAGAAACAACTTTCACCACGCTACCGCGATGACGTCACCCAAGTAGCGCAAGTAAATAAGAGCATTGATAAAGAAATTGGCGATGATTTAGAGATACTGATTCAAGCTGTTGAGTTAGTAGTCAGCACTCAATTTGGTTCAACTTCTATGTTGCAGCGAAAGTTGCGAGTGGGATTTGCAAAGGCCGGACGATTGATGGATCTGATGGAATCTCGGGGAATCGTAGGACCCTCTGAAGGCTCCAAGGCCAGAACGGTCTTGGTCAAACAAGATGAGATTGATTCTGTGCTCGCCACGCTTCGCGACTATTAACAGCAGGTAAATTTGGTGTGGTTTTTGCGGGTGAGAAATATTTTTACCGGCTAAACCTGTTCTCAACTGGGGCAGAAAGTTATTACAATTGTGTCCTTACCAGCATCTTTGATTAGGGAACTTCATGAGCACAGGCAGCGAATTACGCGATCAACGCGAAGCTGCTGGCATTTCTAAAGATCAGTTAGCTTCGTTAATCAGCATTCGAGTTAATCTAATCTCGCAGATGGAGCTCAATGATTTTTCATATTGTGGAGGCGACACCTATGCAAGAGGACACCTTAAAAATATCGCTCTTCGACTTGGTTTAGCGGCAGATTATTTTGTCGAAATGTATAACGCTGAACATTCGTTAGAGCACAGAGGTATTCACGCCCAACTCCTTGATAACAATGTTGGCACTATTCCTCGTGAGGCTCGAAAGATATCTTGGAAATTACCGGCACTCATCTCTGTTTCTATCTTGGTTGTGGCCGGTTCTATTCAGATTGTATTATCAAATCAATCCTCGATAACAACTCCAGAAGTTGCAGCAAAACCTTCGCCGGTTGTTTCAGTCACACCGAAGGCCACACCTACTCCGGCGCCTGCTGTTTCCACCTCACCAGCTACTTCAACGGGATCGGTGTCATTAATATTGGCTGCCACGCGAGGTAATTCATTTATCAATGTGGTCGTTGACGGCAAAAGCGTAATTAAAGGTTCAATATTTCAAGGTGAAACCAAGAATTACACCGGCTCTAACTCAGTCAGTCTTTATCTCAGTAACCCTGCAGGTGTAGATGTGACACATAATGGAAAATTATTGAGCCCGCTCGGTGGGCAGAATCAAGAAGTACGTCGCACCTTTCGCTAATTAAGAATTCTTTGCGATAACCCTGTAATATCTCCTTCATGTCTCGCACCGTAGCTATTGTCACTATGGGGTGCGCCCGCAACGATGTTGACTCGGAAGAACTCGCTGGCAGGTTAGCAGCCGATGGCTGGACCCTAGTCTCTGATGTGGAGTCTGCCGAGGTGGCAGTTGTTAATACCTGTGGCTTTATTGAATCAGCGAAGAAAGACTCAATCGATGCACTTTATGCAGCGAACTCGCTCAAAGGTCACGGCACCACAAAAGTGGTTGTAGCCGTAGGGTGCATGGCAGAGCGCTATGGAAAAGAGCTGGCCGAAGCCCTTCCGGAAGCAGATGCAATTCTAGGTTTTGATGATTATCAGGATATTTCAGAGCGCTTGCAATCAATTATTAGCGGTAATGCACATACGCCTCACGTTCCGCGCGATCGTCGTGCACTACTTCCCATCGCACCTGTTGAACGCGCAGCTGCGCGCGATGAAAGTTTTGCATCTGCTGTCGGTGCTGGCGGTTCCCTCTTTCGCAAACGGCTAAGAGATGCTCCGTGGGCGCCACTTAAAATTGCCTCAGGCTGCGATCGTCGATGCTCCTTCTGTGCGATTCCATATTTCAGAGGTTCATTTATCTCACGTAGGCCGACTGAAATTTTGCAAGAGGCCGAATGGCTTGCCAATAATGGAGTGAGTGAACTCTTTCTAGTCAGTGAGAACACCACGAGTTATGGCAAAGACCTCGGTGACATTAAGTTGATGGAGAAGATCCTTCATGAATTTACAGAAATTCCAGGAGTTGAACGGGTACGTCTTTCTTATCTACAGCCTGCCGAGATGCGACCATCACTGCTGCAAGCGATGATTGAGACCGAAAAGGTAGCTCCGTATTTTGATCTCTCTTTCCAACATACCAGCCCCACAGTGCTACGTCGGATGCGCCGTTTTGGTGATTCGGAAAAGTTTCTACATCTAATCACCCAAATCCGCGCACTCTCACCCGCCGCCGGAATCAGATCGAATTTCATCGTCGGCTTTCCCGGTGAGACCGAAGCTGATTACAACGATTTAGCAGAATTTATTACGGAAGCAAAGTTAGATGCGGTGGGAGTATTTGGATATTCAGATGAAGATAATACAGAGGCGATAGATCTTTCGGATAAAGTCGCTGATGAAGTAATTCGCCAACGAGTAGAGTCACTGTCTTCACTAGCCGATGAGATGGTTTCGGCTCGCGCTCAGGCACGTATCGGTGAACATGTGCGGGTTCTCATTGAAGATGCCGAACTACAAGAGGGACGCGCAGCTCATCAAGGGCCTGAAGTAGATGGCACAACATCATTTATTGGTACCTCATTTGCTGTTGGCCAGTATGTAGATGCGGTAGTTATTGAATCGATGGGCGCAGATTTGGTAGCGCAAGTGCAATGAGGATTCCTTCATTCATCACACCGAATTGGCTGACAGTTACTCGAATACTTTTCATTCCAATGGGTGTCTACTTTCTCTTTCTTGATGGGGGAGATAACGCTGGCAATCAAATAATTGCCTGGACAATATTCTTTCTCTTGGGACTCACAGATTTTGTTGATGGAAAGTGGGCGCGGCAATCGAATCGCATCACAGCCCTTGGCACTTTTCTCGATCCAGTAGCCGATAAAGCACTGATTGGGTCAGCGATGATTTCACTCTCCATCCTTGGCCGCTTTCCGTGGTGGATGACAATACTTATCCTCACCCGTGAAATTGGAATCACAATATTTCGCTTACTTGTTATTCGCGATGGCGTAATTCCTGCCAGCAGAGGTGGAAAGTTAAAGACTTTCTTCCAGGGTTTTGGTGTGGGCTTCTTCGTGCTTCCACTGCCAGCTTCCCTTGATTGGTTTAAGTTCACATTTATCTCAGTGGCAATCATTTTGACACTCACCAGTGCTTATGAATACATCAAAGCCTGGCGCACAAGTGTGAGCAAAAAGCAGGTGGGATAGATGGCCACACAATCTCCGGCGCAATTAATTATTGAAACCTTAGCTGCTCGCGGTCAGACACTTGCCGTTGCCGAATCTCTGACTGGTGGGGGACTTGGTTTCGCACTTACACAGGTGCCGGGCGCATCTGCTGTTTTTCTTGGCGGCATCATTTCCTACACAACAGATGTCAAGGTGCGTGAACTTGGAGTTGGGCAATCAGTAATTGATCAACACAAAGTAGTCAGTGAAGAAGTGGCAATTGAAATGGCTGAGGGGGCAAAGAATAAGTTTGCAACTACCTGGGCGATTTCAACAACCGGCGTTGCCGGTCCCGGGGATTATCAAGGGGTGCGCGAAGGAACAGTCTGGATCGCAATCCGTGGGCCCATCAATCAAAGCCTGACGCTTACCCTGGATGGTGGGCGCGATGGAGTGCGCCAAGGGGCTATATCCAGCGCAATCGGTACCTTTGCGCGTATCCTTATCTCTTAACGTGCAGTTGAGACTCGAAAGGAGCGTTGCCATGGTTCTACTTCGCCAAGCAGTCGGTCACACACTTCGTAACGCTCGCACAAATCAATCTCGCACTCTTCGCGATGTCGCACGTGAAGCACGAGTCTCACTTGGTTATCTCTCTGAGGTAGAGCGTGGACAGAAAGAAGCTTCCTCTGAACTTCTCAATGCAATCTGCGAAGCGCTCGGCCTGACTCTCTCTTCGGTCATGACCGGAGTAACTCACGAACTCGCATCTCGTGAAAGTGCAAAGCTCTCCGTTGTCGACGCAGCCTAAGTACCTATTGCAAGGCGGGATACACCGCCGTACCGAGAGCGCAATTCTCGAAGGAACAAAGAAACTTATTTCACAATTTGGCATCTCCAATATTTCAATGATTGAAATTGCTGATGCCTCTGAAGTATCTCGCGCCACTTTATATAACCACTACCGTGATAAGAGCGCGGTATTACTTGCCCTCTTAACTGCCGAAGTAGAACGACTTGTGGATTTGTCCCAGCGCTCTGGCACCCCAGCTGATGCGCTAGAAACTTTATCTCGTGAAGTCTCAGCTGATACCGCACTTGCTTCAATGAGAACACACGATGGGCAGATGCTAATTGCAATCATGTCTCATGCCGAAAATCCGCTCTATCTCACACTTGCGAAATGCATCTATGGTGCAATCAAATCTGAAGCTGGGACAGGAGTTGCCATGCGCTGGCTCCTTGGCCAAGTCGTGCAACCAATAACTCCGAAACAATCACGCGAGCAGGCAGAGTTACTCGTCGATCGCACATTGTTTTAAGAGATTTCGCTATGCGCATTTCAGATCTACGGGAGCGCTTAACGCTCTCATTTGGTGAATCCTGGGCGCCATCTTTCGCACACGATATTGCCATTAGCGAGCTTGCATCTATGACAGTCAATGAGGCACTTGCAGCCGGACGGGAGGCCGATGAAATCTGGCGGGCCGTATGTAAGCAGTGCCCGGTGGAAACCCAGAAGTACCGGTATTAAGCCCTAAATGGCGATGACCTCTAAGACCCAGGGCTGCTGACCATCAGCCGGTGTTAAGGCGCATGGGTATTTCTCAGAGACGATGGCATAGAGATCTTCCGGTGTCTTGGCTATTGCGCGAGATTGCAGCAGCCAACGCGTGATTTCTCCGCGGGTCTTTTTCGACATATGAGTCACCACCGTGCGCACGCCATTAACGACCGTTGAAACCTTTACCTCCACGGTGATATCAGTAGGTGCTGTCCACACGCTCTTATAGGTCGAGGAGCGGCAGTCGATAATGAGCTGGCGCTCACGTAAATCAAGTGCTGTGGCCACACCAGGCCGCATCGCCTTGTTATCAATCTTGCACTTGTAGCTCTCAATGCGCTCACTTGGCCCAATAGCCCCGTATTTGGCAGAGATAATGGCGATCACCGATTCACCGCGCTTCTTGGCCGCGGGCGTGAGGGTGGGCCAATCCAGCGCCTGATAGAGGACCCCGGTATAAACCGAGATCGCAGGGGTGGGTTTAGTGGTCGCAAGCTTCTTCTCTGACGGGGGAAGCAGGATCAACATGCGACACACCCTACTTGTCGGTGGCTGCTAATAAGGTTCGAACAGATGTTCGGATATAGTTTCCCTGCACAACCAGAGCGGTGCTCAGCTTCCGCCCACAGCGTCTCCATAACGCCACGGGCCGTAGCAGAGAATTCCGTACCTTCTGGGCCAACTACCAACGGTGGCGCTCGCCAACGTTCGAGATATAAGGAGAAGACAGTGGCTGCTGAAAAATCAAAGCCTGAAGATAACAAATCATCTGACCGTCAAAAGGCGTTAGATACCGCACTTGCCCAAATCGAACGTCAATTTGGTAAAGGCTCAGTAATGAAGATGTCAGATCGACAAGCACAGGTAATCGAAGTGATTCCAACTGGTTCTATCGCATTAGATATCGCACTTGGAATCGGTGGCCTGCCACGTGGACGCATCGTTGAAATTTATGGACCAGAATCTTCCGGTAAGACAACTCTTACCTTGCACGCAATCGCAAATGCCCAGAAAGCTGGCGGCATCTGCGCATTTATCGATGCCGAGCACGCATTCGATGCTGAGTATGCAAAGAAGCTTGGCGTTGATATCGACGCACTTCTTGTCTCACAGCCAGATACTGGTGAGCAAGCACTTGAAATCATGGACATGCTCATTCGTTCCGGAGCACTTGATCTTGTTGTAGTCGACTCAGTTGCAGCGCTGGTACCACGCGCTGAAATTGAAGGCGAGATGGGCGATTCCCATATGGGCTTGCAGGCACGCCTGATGTCACAAGCACTTCGAAAGATTACTGGCGCACTGCATCAATCAAAGACGACAGCAATCTTTATCAATCAGCTTCGCGAAAAGATCGGTGTCTTTTTTGGTTCACCTGAGACAACAACAGGTGGAAAGGCCCTGAAGTTCTACGCTTCAGTCCGTCTTGATATCCGCCGTATTGAAACACTCAAAGAGGGAACGGAATCTGTCGGTAACCGTACTCGCGTTAAAGTGGTGAAGAACAAGATGGCGCCACCATTTAAGCAAGCAGAGTTTGACATCATCTACGGTGTGGGAATCTCCCGCGAAGGATCAATCATTGACATGGGCGTAGAGCTCGGAATCGTGAAGAAGTCCGGTGCTTGGTACACATACGAGGCAGATCAACTAGGGCAAGGTAAAGAGAATTCACGTGCATTCCTTATCAATAACCCAGATCTAGCTAACGAGATAGAGTCAAAGATTCGCGCCAGCTTCGTACCTGTTGAAGTCGATGCAGCTCTCATTGCTGAAATCGATGAAGCTGCAGCAGAGGTTGACTTCTAATTTCACTGCAATTTGCAAAGGTTGAGAGAGGCGAGGGCTCTGACCCTTACGAAGTAGCTCACGCAATTGCGCTCAACGCACTTGTGACCCGAGCGAAAAGTAAGGGCGAGCTTCTCGCTCATCTTAAAACCCGTGGCGTAGAAGATGATGTGGCGCACGCTGTCATATTTCGTCTGCAGGAGAGCGGACTAGTTAATGATCGCGAATTCGCCCTTGCCTGGGCCACCTCGCGACATGAGCATAAGAAGATTTCAAAGCGCATCATTGCGGGGGAGCTTCGTCAAAAAGGCGTTACGCAAGAGCAGATTGATGAGGCACTTGATGGCATCGATGACGAATCTGAATACCGATCAGCCTTTGAACTTGGCTTCAAGAAATACAACACCATGTCACGACTGGCACCTGATGTGCAGGTTCGCCGCATTCAATCGCTCTTGGCCCGCAAAGGTTTTAACTTCACCATTATTTCTCGAGTGCTCAAAGAACTTGATTTAATTAATAACTAACTACTTACCTGATTTCAGATGTTCGCTCAATCGTTCGGCCGTTGCCACAACTGCAGCGGCATGTAGTCGGCCAGGCTGGCGGCCAAGTCTTTCAATAGGTCCGCTAATAGAGACAGCTGCAATAACTTTTCCATTAGGTCCGCGCACGGGGGCGGAGACAGATGCAACGCCGGCTTCACGTTCACCAACAGATTGCGCCCAACCGCGTCTGCGATCTGCAGCTAGATGCGCTGCTGTGTATCTAGCATTTTTAAGCCCGCGATGAATTTTCTCTGAATCTTCCCAGGCCATCAAAATTTGGGCCGCAGATCCTGCCTGCATCGTCAGTGATGCACCAATTGGGACAGAGTCACGAAGACCAGATAAACGCTCTGCTACCGCAACACAGATTCGAATATCACCTTGGCGACGATACAGTTGGGCTGATTCTCCGGTCGCATCGCGCAGTGCGGCAAGTGCTGGTGTTGCCACTGCAATTAGGCGATCTTCACCGGCAGCAGCTGCTAATTCACCTGAACGGGCTCCAATAATGAAACGACCATTAAGATCACGTGCTACTAGCTGATGAAATTCCAGGGCAACGGCGAGCCTATGAGCTGTGGGACGGGCGATTCCCGTGGCGGCAACGAGTTCGGCCAAGGAGTGAGGCCCTGATTCAAGAGTGGCCAGGATATATACGGCTTTATCTAAGACGCCGACTCCGCTATTCTTCTTATCCACAGAATGATATTAGCATCCCATTCTGTGAGACGCAATATAGTTATCGATTAGTTGAGGAGCACCAGAGATTATGGGTAAAACACTCGCGGAGAAGATTTGGGATGACCATATCGTTCGTAGCGCAGAAGGTGAACCTGATCTGCTATATATCGATCTGCATCTGATTCATGAAGTGACAAGTCCACAAGCATTCGATGGACTGCGTCTTGCAGGTCGGCCAGTGCGTCGGGCAGATTTGACAATTGCAACCGAAGATCACAACACGCCAACACTAGATATTCTCAAGCCAATTGCTGATCCGGTTTCAAAGTTGCAGATTGATACCTTGCGCAGCAATGCTAAAGAATTTGGTATTCGACTTCACTCGCTAGGAGATGCCGACCAAGGCGTGGTCCATGTTGTTGGCCCGCAGCTTGGAATCACACAGCCAGGTATGACCATTGTTTGTGGAGATTCACATACTTCCACCCACGGTGCATTTGGCGCAATCGCATTTGGTATTGGTACCTCAGAAGTAGAACACGTTCTTGCAACACAGACACTGCCATCACGTCGACCAAAGACGATGGCAATCAATGTTGAGGGAACACTCAAAACTGGCGTGAGTGCGAAAGATATTATTCTCGCCATTATCGCTCAGATCGGTACCGGCGGCGGCCAGGGATACATTATTGAATACCGCGGTTCCGCTATCCGGGCACTTTCTATGGAAGGTCGCATGACAGTCTGTAACATGTCTATTGAAGCTGGAGCGCGTGCTGGTCTTATTGCGCCAGATCAGAAGACATTTGATTACATCAAGGGCAAGCCACATGCACCGCAGGATTTCGAAAGCGCGCAAAGTTATTGGCAGAGCTTGTATACAGATGCTGATGCAAAGTTCGATGTTGAAATCACAATCAATGCAGATGAGCTAGAGCCATTTGTCACATGGGGCACTAACCCAGGACAAGGACTACCGCTGAATGCTTCCGTTCCAAACCCGGCTGAGATTAAAGATGCAGAAGAGCGTGGAGCCGCCGAACGCGCTCTGCAATATATGGGACTTGTAGCTGGAACACCCCTGAAAAAGATAGCGATTGACACTGTTTTCTTGGGTTCTTGCACCAATGGTCGGATCGAAGATTTACGTGCCGCCGCTTCAGTTTTGGAAGGCAAGAAGATTGCATCGACGCTACGCATGCTGGTAGTTCCTGGCTCCGAGCGAGTACGTCAGCAAGCAATGACGGAGGGGCTAGATAAAGTCTTTACCGATGCTGGCGCTGAATGGCGTAATGCTGGATGTTCCATGTGCTTGGGCATGAACCCAGATCAACTTGCCGTCGGCGAGCGTTCGGCATCTACCTCTAATAGAAACTTTGAAGGGCGACAAGGAAAAGGCGGACGCACCCACCTGGTTAGCCCACTAGTTGCTGCAGCAACAGCCATTCGCGGCACACTTTCATCACCGGCAGATTTGTAAGAGAGGCAAAGAAAATGGAAAAATTCATTAAACATACCGGAACCGGAGTTCCGCTTCGCCGCAGCAATGTTGATACCGATCAGATCATCCCGGCTGTCTATTTAAAGCGCGTGACACGTAGTGGCTTCGAAGATGGTCTCTTCTCGGCCTGGCGCTTAGATCCTGAATTTGTATTTAATAAGCAAGAGTTCAAGAGCGGCACCGTGCTTGTGGCCGGGCCAGAGTTTGGAACCGGATCATCGCGCGAGCATGCAGTCTGGGCGCTACAAAACTACGGTTTCAAGGTAGTGATATCAAGTCGCTTTGCTGATATCTTCCGAAACAACTCCCTCAAAGGTGGGTTACTGACCGTCATAGTTGGGCAAGCGGTCGTCGACGCTCTCTGGGATGCAATCGAGAGTGATCCAACTACTTCAATTACCGTCGACCTTGAGGCGCGCACAGTTTCCTATAACGCCATCACGGTGAGCTTTGAACTCGATGATTACACTCGCTGGCGCCTGATGGAGGGGCTAGATGACATCGGATTAACCTTGAAGCACACTGATTCCATCGACGCCTTTGAAGCAAAACGCCCTGCATATAAGCCAAAGACGCTACCTATTCGGGTGTAACACCTCGGTGAACGAGAAAATGAGCGTGTAGTAATGCTTTTTTTCAAGGGGTGAGTGGGATGTGCAAAACCCTCAATTAATGAATGAGAGTTTTTTATGCACAAATAAGCAATTTTTGGGGAAATAATTCGTTGCGACACGCACGCTTTAATAACGCTCTCACCCCATGAATAGGTTTATGTTTTACGCAGTTAGGCAAAAGCTTAATTATTTAAGCGTAAAACTTCTCATTAAGGGGAAACTGAATGAATAAGGCCCAGTTCATCGCTGCGTTGGCCCCACACTTCAACGGCAGCAAGAAAGATGCAGCACACGCTGTAGATGTAGTTTTTGACACAATCGTTCGTAATATGTCAGCCGGAAACGACGTCATGATCAACGATTTCGGTAAGTTCAAGAAGGTTGATCGCAAGGCACGTATGGGTCGTAACCCATTCACAGGCGAGACAATCAAGATCAAGGCGTCAAAGAAGGCACGTTTCCTTCCTGCAAAGGCACTTAAGGAAATTATTGCTGGAGATCGCAAGCTTGGTCCAGCGCCTAAGCCAGAAGTTAAGGCAGCACCTAAGGCAGCAGCGAAGAAAGCTGTAGCTAAGAAGAAGGTTGCTAAGAAGTCTCCTGCGAAGAAGAAGCCAGCGGCTAAGAAGAAGGCTGCTAAGAAGGCTCCTGCAAAGCGCAAGCCAGCAAAGAAGGCAGTTAAGAGACGTTAATTCTTAACACTTTTATCAAGAAGGAGTCTTGCGAAAGCAGGGCTCCTTCTTGCTTTCCCCGTTACCATAGCGAACATGGCAGAGTTCAAGCTTTCTTATGAACCGCCACGTGGTTTTCCACTAGGCACAAATCTCACCTATAAAGTCTTTGCAGCTATTTTGATTCCAATTTTCAATCTCTTCATGAGTCGAGATTGGAAAGGGGCACAGAATATTCCGGCTGATGGCAGAGTCATCGTCGCAAGCAATCACATGTCCTATCTCGATGTCCTGGTCTTCACGCACTTTCTTTTTCGAAATGGCAGAGCCCCTCGATATCTCGGAAAAGTGGGGGTATTTAGAGTTCCTGTAGTTGGCAGGATTCTTTTAGCATCTGGTCAGATTCCGGTTGAACGAGAAACTATCGATGCTAAAAATGCCGTTGATCACGCAAAGATTCTGCTGGAGTCCGGACATATGCTCGGTGTTTATCCGGAAGGAACTCTTACCCGGGATGGGCAGATGTGGCCCATGATTGCCAAGACGGGATGTGCCCGCCTTGCGCTAGAAACAGATACGCCCGTCATCCCAATTGCGCAGTGGGGCTCGCAACTTGTCGTTCCGAATTACACAAAGCGAGTAAGACTCTTTCCGCGCAAGACGATTGTCATTAGGGCTGGTAAGCCGGTCGATCTCTCGCCTTGGAAAGGAAAGCACGAGGACCCCCAGGTGCTGATTGAAGCAACAGCTAAAATCATGCGAGAAATTACCGTCCTGCTGGAAGATATTCGTGGTGAGAAGCGACCTGAAGTAATCTTTGACCCGCACACATCAGATCTTCCACGGATAGGTAACTTTAAGAAGAAGAGAGCATGAGCAAAGTAACTGTTTTCGGTGCCGGCGCCTGGGGTTCAACCATGGCGCAGGTCTTAAGTGATGCGGGAAATGAAGTACTCCTTTGGGGCCGTAGTGAATCTGTCATCACAGAAATCACCACCGCTCATACCAATCTGAAGTATTTAGGGAGCCACATACTGCCCGATGACATCATTGCGACTACCAGTCTAGATGATGCATTCGCATTCTCGCAGATGTATGTACTTGCAATCCCTGCCCAAGAAATCCGGGCAACGCTGGAAGATTGGAAAGATCGCTTTCCATCGGACTGCACAATTGTGAGTACCCTCAAGGGAATTGAAATAACCACTCAAATGCGCATGACTGAGGTTATTGAAGACGTTCTTGGCGCACATAAGATTGCAATCATTACCGGACCTAACTTGGCAGATGAACTTGTGCTTCGTCAGCCCGCTGGCGCTGTTGCTGCTGCAACTTCGCAAGTGCTAGCTGATCAGATTAGAGAGTTGTTTCGCACTCCCTATTATCGTGTCTACACCTCAAATGATGTCATGGGCTGTGAACTAGCTGGCGCCATTAAGAGTGTTATCGCGCTAGCGGTAGGGCTATCTATTGGCATGGGCTTTGGCGAAAATACCCAAGCGATGTTAATTACTCGCGGGCTAAATGAAGTCGCACGATTATGTGCAGCTCACGGTTCTGATCCGTTATCAGCCGCCGGCTTAGCCGGCATGGGAGATCTTGTTGCCAGTTGCGGCTCACCACTTTCGCGCAATAGAACATTTGGTGAAGTCATCGGGCGCACAGGTTCTATGAGCGCTGCCCGCGCACAGATGGTCAAAACAGTCGAAGGCGTTGCATCATCTAGTGCGGTACTTGAAATTGCCCATCGCGTGGGTATCGAAGTTCCCGTAATTGAGGCAGTAGCTGACATTGTGAGTGAAAAACTAACTCCGGAAGCAGCGTTACAAAGATTGATGGAGATAACGACCAAGGCTGAAAACTTCATCCGATGACACAACGTGTAGCAATCATTTGTGGTGGACGTAGTAGTGAGCATGAAATCTCGTGTATCTCAGCTAGGGGAGTCCTTGCCGCCATCGATCGCACAGCCTATGAACCCATTCTGATTGGAATTACCAAAGAAGGCGCATGGGTCTTGATTCCAGAAGATCACAACATGGCTATTGCCAAGGGGGTTCTTCCAACCGTTCCACAGAACGCCCCAGCAGTTGTTGCCGATGTTGCCGGATTTTCTAGCGGTGGAAAAGATTTGAAGATAGATATCGTTTTTCCGTTATTGCACGGTCCATACGGTGAGGATGGAACTATTCAAGGACTGCTTGAGATGGCAGATATGCCATATGTGGGATCTGGAGTTCTTGCCTCTGCAGTGGCGATGGATAAATCATTTGCCAAGCCAATATTTGCTTCCCACGACATTGCAACTGTCCCGGGAATAGTCGTTAAAGAAGGTGCCTGGAAATCTAGTGCGGCCGCTATTACGAAAGAGATTGCAGAACTTGGTTATCCGGTATTTATTAAGCCGGCACGTGGTGGATCTTCGCGCGGAACAACGAAGGTGAAGAGCGCTGACCAGTTACCGGCGGCAATTGCAGAAGCGCATCGCTTTGACTCGAAAGCTATGGTGGAAAAGGCGATAGTTGGCTCTGAGATTGAATGCGCTGTCCTAGAGATCAACGGTACTCCACAAGCGTCGGTTGCGGGAATGATTCATATCGATTCTAGATTTGAGTTCTATGACTTTGAAGCAAAGTACTTAGATGGGGCAACCTCGATAGAACTTCCAGCACCTATTGATAGCGCAATTGCAGAAAAGATCCGTAACTCTGCAATTAAGGCATTTTTAGCACTCGGCTGTTCAGGTCTAGCCAGAGTAGATTTCTTCCTGACTGAAAAAGGTGAAGTGATTATCAATGAGCTCAACACGATGCCTGGATTTACCGCCACTTCAGTATTTCCAAAGATGTGGGCTGCAACGGGAATTGGATATTCCGAAGTTATTACGCATTTATTAGAGGGTGCGCAAAAGCGCACCAATGGGGTGCTGGGTAATTAATTAGTTCTGGATTAATTAGTTACTGGACAAGTAAGTGTGCGAGTAATACCTGGAACCGCTTGCACCTTAGAGAGAATTGCGCGACCGAAATCTTCCATCGATGGCGACTCTGCGCGCATGATGACATCGTATGGACCAGTAACGCCTTCAGCGAGTGAAACTCCCGGAATTAGCTTGATGGCATTGGCAACGGATGAGGCCTTGCCCACCTCAGTTTGAATCAAGATATAAGCCTGTATAGACATATGAGTTCCTTTCGCTTCCCCCTAACGTTATCTCATGTCATAGGCTTATGGCTATGGGGTTTAGTGAAACGGATGTGATCTCCGTACTTAAGGAAGTTTTTGCAACCACTGACCCCCGTCTGCTTGTCGGAATTGGCGATGATACTGCCGTAATCCAGGGCGCAAGGCGTCAAGTAATTACAACCGACGTTGCTGTCGCAGGAGTGCATTTTCGAACTGACTGGTCATCACCCTTTGATATAGGGCGCAAAATTACGGCAGCTAATATTGCCGACGTTCTGGCTATGGGTGCTACCTGTGATTACTTAGTTGCCGCAGTGACCCTGACGGGCGCCGAAGATTTAACATGGATTGAGCAACTCGCTCGTGGCATGAAAGCCGAGGCAGATCATGCGGGAGCACTGATTGTTGGTGGAGATATTGCTCGCTCTTCGGTGATAACTATTGCTATGACAGCAGTGGGCCGCTGTGATGCGCCCATACTTCGAAGCGGCGCCCGCGCTGGTGATGACATTTTTATTTCCTCACTTACTGGCTGGTCAGCGGCAGGTCTTGCACTGCTTTCGAAAGAAAATCCACCTGCGGGAGCCATTGCCACAAAAGCGATTTCAGAATTTTCTGCTCCCACACTTGATTATGAGTTCAATTCTTCTCAGGCAACGGCACTTTGCGATATCAGTGATTCACTTCTGATTCAGGCTCAGCAATTGGCAGCAGCATCAGGTGTGTGCCTGCACTTTGAAACTGAGTTAATTCAAGGGATAGAAGAGTTTGCAGAGCTGCAGCAACTGGCGATAGCTACCGGATCTGATGTGTGGGATTGGGTCTTAGGCGGAGGAGAAGATCATGTATTTCTTGCTACCGGTAAAGAGTTGCCCGGAGTGCGCATAGGAAGAGTTATGTCAGGTTCAGGAATTTTGGGGATAGAAATGAAAAAGGCCCCAGTTTCCTGGAGCCATTTCAATTAAAAGAATTTAACGTGTGATTTTGCCGGCCTTAAGGCATGAAGTACATACGTTCTGACGCTTTGATGATCCGCCTACCAAAGTCTTAACGCGCTGAATATTTGGATTCCAACGGCGACGTGTCTTCACCTGTGAGTGTGAAACATTATTGCCAAAGCTTGGTCCCTTGCCACAGATGTCGCATGAAGATGCCATGGGTGGTTCTCCTTCTAGATTAAACGCTCGTAATCGAACAGGGCGTAAGGGTAGCAAGAGGGGGCGGCTTTGGGCGAATCCGATGAAATTTATGCTCAAAGCACACGCTCTTAAATCAAGGCGGATTGCAACCAAGGCGAGAGAATGTCGCCATGGCAACCCTGGACTCGAAACTCGTTGGAGTCTTGGGTGATCGCACAACAAAGGTACTGCGAGATTTATACGGCTATCTCACGGTCGCAGATTTACTCCATCACTACCCGCGTCGCTATTTAGTGCGTGGAGAACTATCAGATATTTCAGAGCTCAATGAAGGCGATGAGGTAACAATTCTGGCTGAAGTCTTTAGCGCCAGTAGCCGGCGACTGCAGGGAAGAAAAGGCAACATTCTTGAAGTTATCGTCACTGATGGAAGTGCGAAGTTATCGCTGACATTTTTTAACCAAGCATGGCGAGAAAAAGATTTAAAGATTGGTAAGCAAGGACTCTTTGCCGGCAAGGTGGGAGTCTTTAACGGCAAACGTCAGCTTGCTCATCCGGATTATGAGCTCATTGCCGATGGCAACGATGTCGATGCTGCGGTGGAAGGTTTCGCTGGCAAGTACCTGCCTATGTATCCCGCAAGTTCAAAGATGCCGTCCTGGAAAATTGCCCAATGTATTGAATTAGCAGTAGGTGCGCTCGATGAAGTTCCTGATTACTTACCCGAATTAATACGCGAAAAGTATGGCTACCCAACACTGCACCAAGCTCTGGTGCAGCTACACAATCCTGCAGATCTCGATATCGCCGAAAAGGCACGAGAAAGACTTACCTACGATGAAGCATTCTTACTTCAGCTTTTATTGCTCACGCGACGTAAAGAACTCAAAGATCTCGATGCAGTTGCGCGAGCCGTCACAGCAGATGGACTCCTAAAAGAATTTGATTCAGCTCTGCCCTTCGAACTTACTGCAGGTCAGCGTGCGATTTCGGCAGAGATTGAAAATGACTTAGCGCAGCCACATCCGATGAACCGACTGCTGCAAGGTGAAGTAGGTTCAGGAAAGACAATTGTTGCGCTGCGAGCGATGCTGACTGTGATTGATAATGGGGGACAGGCTGCCCTTCTTGCACCCACCGAAGTCTTAGCTGCGCAACATCTGCGCACCATTCAGAGCCTACTTGGCTCGCTTGCTCATGGCGGAATGTTGGGTGGATCCGAGAAAGCAACTCATGTCACGTTGATCACCGGATCACAGAATGCGGCATCGCGCAAAGAGGCGCTATCGCAAGCAGCATCTGGTGCTGCGGGAATCGTGATTGGTACCCACGCACTACTTGGTGAAAGCGTTGAGTTTAAAGATCTAGGTTTAATTGTCGTCGATGAACAGCATCGTTTTGGAGTTGAGCAACGCGATGCACTTAAAGGCAAAGCAGTCACCCCACCACATTTATTGGTGATGACGGCAACACCGATTCCACGCACAGTTGCCATGACGGTTTTTGGAGATCTCGATGTGTCAACTCTGCGCGAACTTCCACTGGGACGACAGCTGATTACTACTCATGTCATTCCAGTCTTAGAAAAACCTGGTTTCCTGGAGCGTGCCTGGGAGCGAATTCGGGAAGAAGTATCACAAGGACATCAGGCCTATGTTGTCGCACCTCGTATCGCAGCCGGTACATCAGAGGATGCGGATATTGATTTTCTGATGGGAGAAAATTCATCCACGCTCGCATCAGTTGAAGATCTAGGCCCACTTCTTTCCGGAGGGGCGCTACAGGGACTTCGTGTTGCACCCTTGCATGGAAAACAGGCCTCAGAACTTAAAGATGCCACCATGAAAGCATTTGGCAATAAAGAAATTGATGTTCTGATTTCAACGACTGTTATTGAAGTAGGTGTGGATATTCCCAATGCCACAGTGATGGTCATTATGGATGCTGACCGATTCGGTGTTTCCCAACTTCACCAATTGCGGGGTCGCGTGGGTCGTGGCACCTCACCTGGACTATGTCTGCTTGTGACATCGGCACTCGCCGACACTCCAGCACGTGAGCGATTAGAAGCCGTAGCGGGCACCACTGATGGATTTGAACTTTCGCGCATTGACTTAGAGCAAAGACGTGAAGGAGATGTATTGGGTGCAAGTCAATCTGGATCACGATCACATCTGCGATTACTGCGCGTCTTGCGTGATGAATCAATGATTGAGCAGGCCCGTGAAGATGCATCTAGAATTCTTGATGTAGATATCAAGGAGTATCCACTGCTTGGAGCTGAGCTTGCCCAGATACAAGCAGATGCCGCTGCTGAATTTATAGATAAGGCTTAATTATGAGAATCATTGCCGGTCGGGCAAAAGGGCGAAATATTGATGCAGTTGCATCTGCAACGCGTCCAACATCTGACCGTGCGCGCGAAGCGCTCTTCTCAACGCTTGCTTCAGAATTTGGAGATTTTGATGGGTTACATGTTCTTGATTTATACGCCGGCACCGGTGCGATTGCGCTAGAGGCGCTCTCTCGAGGAGCATCAGTTGTTCACGCAGTAGAAAAAGATGAGTCCGCAGCTCAAGCGATCGAGAAGAATTTCGAGAATATCAAGAGTGCACAGAGCCCAGGAATATTTCATCTATACACCATGGATGTGAATCGATTCTTGCAAGATAAGGCACAGTTGCAATATCACTTCGTGTATATCGATCCTCCCTATTATCTAGCTGACCTTGATGTGATTGAATCCCTGATCCAGCTTGTTGCTGGAGGTTTCTTACATCCACAGGCGCTGATTGCAGTAGAGAGAAATAGCAGAGTGCGTGAGATTTCCTGGCCCGATGGTCTGGAGCAAGTGCGTGAAAAGAATTACGGCCAAGCAACTATTTTCTATGGTTCTCCCACGCCTATAGATGCGGAAAATGGATAACAACTCGAATCATTGCTAGCGTTTGCACTATGAGACGCGCCGTTTGTCCCGGGTCATTTGATCCCATCACCTTTGGGCATTTAGACATCATCGAGCGTGCCAGTCATCAATTTGATGAAGTGATAGTGACAGTCTTTGTGAACCGTAAGAAAGCAGCGCTCTTCACTATTGAAGAGCGGATGCAGATGATTCAGCAAAATGTTGCCAAGTTTAAGAATGTCCGCGTTGACTCTGGGGACGGACTCCTCGTTGAATACTGCAAGGCAAATAAGGTGCAGGCGATTGTAAAGGGCTTGCGCGCAGTCACAGATTTTGATTATGAGTTGCAGATGGCACAAGTTCACACCCAGGCTTCGGGTGTAGAAACTATGTTTATGGCAACTTCGCCGACGCATTCGTTTTTATCGTCATCGATTGTTAAGGAGCTTGCTCACTTTGGCGGAGATGTTTCGACCATGGTTCCGGAAAATGTTCATCAAGCACTGAAAGCACGAGTAGGAGCATCAGAATGACAATGGATTCAATAGAGAAACTCAATACTGCGATTGCGATGATTGAAGAGGCACGTGGTGTTCCACTTTCCGCTTCCTGTGTTGTCCATCGTGGGGAGATGTTGGAGATTTTGCAGAGCGCCCGTGAATTTCTCCCGGTGGATTTCTTAAGTGCTGAGGCCATCCTGCAAGATCGTGATCGAATTATTGATGAGGGACGAAATAGTGCCGAAGCAATGATTGCAACCACGCGTGAAGATGTCTCGCGAATGATTGAACAGACTTCAATTGTGCAGGCAGCACGCGATGAAGCCCAGCGAATCCTTGATGATGCTCGCGCAGTAGCCGAAGATGAACGACGTGAGGTTGAGGCATATATTGATGCTCGCCTTGCCACCCTTGAAGTTATTCTTAACAAGACTCTCGATGCCGTTGCTCGCGGACGCGAACGACTTGAAGGTGCGGGCGATAACGACGTTCTATCTCAGCTTAATTCTGATCGCTAGCAATCAAGAGGGTTGAATTAGATGAATAGAAATACTGAACCTTTCATGCTCAATACTTACGAGCTTGCTCGTCGCGCCGGAGAGATGAAGGAATATCAACTTGATATTGCGGCTAATGCGCGTATTGGAGTGCCGCTGATTGCAGTTCCAGAAGGCGATGTCATTGAAGTTGACGCTCGACTTGAGTCAGTGACTGAAGGAGTTCTTCTCAGCGCGCAAATTTATGCGGTGGCGCACGGCGAATGCATTCGTTGCTTAGACCCAGTTGAGGTAGTCATTGACCGAAAAATTCAAGAGCTTTATCGATACGAGCCCACAAATGAAAAAGGTCGCAAGAAAAAGCGCGAGGAAGACGATATTGATTTAGAAGATGTTGAAGAGTTACAGATGGAAGGGGACCTCATGAATCTTGAGATTCCTATCATCGATGCAATCATTCTCACTCTGCCAGTGAACCCGCTCTGCTCCGAAGAGTGCCTGGGCCTATGTCCTGATTGCGGGGAAAAGTGGGAATCCCTTCCAGAGGACCATGCCCACGAAGTCATCGATGCCCGCTGGTCTGGTCTCGGAAGCCTAGATTTTGGCAATTAAGGAGATATGGGCGATACTTAGCCCTATTGCAACACCAGCTAGCAAATCTAGATTTGCAGCAATCAAGTAGCCATCAAGATTAAGGAAGATTACCGTGCCAGTACCAAAGCGAAAAATGTCTCGTTCAAAGACACGTTCCCGTCGAAGCATGTGGAAGACAACTGCAGCGGCTCTTTCAACTTGCCCACAGTGTCAGCAACCAAAGCTCAACCACGTTGCTTGTCCTACTTGCGGCACATATAACCGCCGTCAGGTTCTAGAGGTCTGATCTGTACTCAAACCTTCTTAAGCAAATAGGGATAGAACTTTCTCCAGAGCTGCTTGAGTTAGCCTTTACCCACCGTTCCTTTGCTTATGAAACTGGAATATCAACGACCAATGAGCGCCTGGAATTCTTAGGTGACTCTGTATTAGGCCTAATAGTCACCGAAGAGCTCTACGTTAAATACCCAGATCTTGATGAAAGTCGCTTATCTCCGCTGCGTTCAGGCATAGTCAATATGCGTGCACTTGCAGATATCGCGCGAACTCTCGAACTTGGAAAATATATCCGTTTGGGCAAAGGTGAAGAAGTCACAAATGGCCGAGATAAAAACTCTCTCTTAGCTGATGCACTAGAAGCCTTGATTGGCGCAATCTATCTTGAATGTGGATTTAAAAAATCAACGATGGTAGTTCGCGCGTTGATTAAAGAGACTCTCGATAACGCAATGTCTAAAGGCTCCGGACTTGATGGAAAGACCGCGCTGCAAGAGTTATTAGCCGCGCAAGGCAAGGGATCTCCTGAATATCAAGTCAGTGAAACTGGTCCAGATCACGATAAGAGTTTTACTGCAGTTGCACTAGTTGCTGGTGCTCCGATTGCAGAAGGAAGTGGAAAAAGTAAGCGCGAGGCAGAACAATCAGCAGCACGCACCGCTTTGGAAATTCTTTCTCTACTCGAGCCTTAAACCCTCAAGTTCAACTTGACCCGAGTCGCTTTTATACCAAAGGCGCACACACCGGTAGGTTTACCGCGTGTATTTGAAGAGTCTGACACTTAAAGGGTTTAAGTCCTTTGCCTCTGCCACCACTCTTCGACTCGAACCCGGAATCACCTGCGTGGTGGGACCCAACGGCTCTGGAAAATCAAATGTCGTTGATGCACTCACATGGGTGATGGGTGAGCAGGGTGCAAAATCTCTGCGCGGCGGAAAGATGGAAGACGTTATCTTCGCCGGAACATCTGGCCGGGCACCGCTTGGTCGCGCTGAAGTTGCAGTCACCATTGATAACACCGATGGCGCACTGCCGATTGAATATACCGAAGTAACTATTTCGCGCATCCTCTTTCGTAATGGGCAGAGTGAATACCAGATCAACGGCGAAGCATCACGACTTCTCGACATTCAAGAGCTCTTAAGTGATTCCGGTATTGGCCGTGAAATGCACGTCATCGTTGGGCAAGGCCAACTGGATGCAATTTTGTTGGCAACACCGGAAGAGCGTCGAGGATTTATCGAAGAGGCGGCCGGTGTTCTTAAGCATCGTAAACGTAAAGAGAAGGCGATTCGCAAGCTTGACTCCATGCAAGCAAATCTGGCGCGTGTCAATGACCTCACCGTTGAACTCAGGCGTCAGCTGCGTCCGCTTGGCAAGCAGGCAGAGGTCGCCAAGAAGGCGGCCACCATCCAGGCAGATCTGCGTGATGCTAAGTTGCGATTGCTGGCAGATGATTACATTGCAATGTGTAAGACTCTCGATGCCGAAGTTGCAGATGAGAATGCCCTACGTGAGCGTCGTGCCGTAGTTGAGACAGAACTCGACACGGTTCGGCGCCGAGAAGAAGAACTTGATGCCACCTCAGCTTTTGAGAGTCCACTATTAATTAGCGCACAAGAGAATTTCTATTCATTAAGTGCGCTGCGTGAAAAATTTAGAGGCACACAATCACTTGCGCAAGAACGTTCGCGATTCTTAGCCGAAGAAGCAGAGGAAGCTCGCAACGCTGGTCGCGATCCTGAAGCTCTGGACCAAGAAGCTGCAGCGCTTCGCCTTGAAGAATCTCGACTACGCGCCGAAGTTGTTCAGGCGCAGAGCGCACTGATGCAAGCAACAACGCTTTTGGGTACTGCCGAGGCAGCGCTCAAGGCCGAGGAAGACACCATTGCCGCGGCGATGCGCGCCATTGCTGATCAACGCGAAGGCACAGCGCGTCAAGAAGGACATATCAAATCACTGGCGGCACGACTGGATGCAATCACAGAGGAAATTTCACGTGTTCAAGCGGCACGCACGGAAGCGCAATCTCGGTTAGATATTGCAAAGGTTGATTACGCTAGATTTGAAATGGAAATCGGTAACGCCGATGCCGGAGAACAAGGCCTCGATTCTGAATTTGACGTTGCAAAGAGCGCACTTGATGCGGCGAAGAAATCCCACGAAGAACTCATTGATGCCGAGCGAGCGGCTGACCGTGAGCGAAATGCCCTCGAATCAAAGCTGGAGGCGATTCGCATTACCTCGCAATCACGCGATGGAGCCGCAGAGTTGGTTCGCGATTCACGTGGCGTAAAGATTCTGGGAAGTGTCGCTTCACTCATTGAAATTGATAAAGGATGGGAAGCTGCAACGGCTGCTGCACTCGGGGGATTGGCAGATGCGGTAGTTGTAAAGGATCTCTCTTCTGCTGTGAGCGCTCTGACCACACTTCGGCGCGAAAATCTTGGGCAAGCAGATGTGCTGGTCTATGAATCTGGCCAACAATCTGTGACATCTACCCCTAGTGGTCTGAATTCTTTGCTCAGCCATGTTCGCTCGAACCAAATTTCTGAACTCCTCACCTCACTACTATCAACAACAGTGGTGGCCGACAACGCATCTGAAGCTGAAAGCATTTTGCGCCAGCACAAGTCAGTCACGGTTGTCACTCGAGATGGCGATGTATTTTCATCACACCGCGCACGAGGAGGCTCCGCCTCTTCTCGTTCACTTATTGAAATTTCTGCACTAGTTGCCGACCTGGGTGCAAAGTTAGAAGAGATAAATCATAAGAGCGACCGATTGAAGTTCGGGATTTCTAGTGCGGTGACTGAGGTAGAAAATAAGCAATCTAGTTTTGATTCAGCCCTTACTAAGCTCAATGAATCAGATGCTCGTATTGCTGCGCTTACCGAGCAATTAGCGGTTTCGGGTCAGAACATTAAATCAGCCGGTGCAGAGGTAGATCGCCTCACAGTTGCAATCAATGAGGCGACTTCTGCTAAGTCTCGCGATGAAAATGAATTGATCATTGCTCGCACTCAAATGCAACAACATGGTGAGATAGCTGAGCCAGATCACTCAAGTGCGGAGGAGATCCGCAACTCTGTCTCACAGGCTCGAACAGCTGAAGTTGAGGCACGTCTTGCAGTGCGCACAGCCGAAGAGCGAGTTACCTCAATCTCAGCACGCGCGTTAGCTCTTGAAGAATCAGCGCGGGCAGAGCGAGATGCATCCGAACGCGCAGTATCACGTCGTGGAGCTCGAGCGAGAGGTGCAATTATTTCGCAAGCGATTGCAGAGGCTGCCTATGAAGTTCTCATTAAAATTGAACGTTCTATTGCAAAAGCTCAGACAGAACGTTCCCGCTTAGAGTCAAATCGTTCTGATCGAGAAGGTGAAACGCTGACTGTGCGCGCGCGAAATCGCGAACTCACATCTGAACTAGACCAACTCACTTCCAGTGTTCATCGTGATGAAATTGCACGTGCTGAACAGCGTATGCGCGTTGAAGCACTTGAGATTAAGGCAGTTGAGGAACTGGGAATGGATATCCCAACTCTGATCAATGAATATGGTCCTGATAAGGATGTACCGACATTTATCGAAACCGAATCAGGTGAAATTGTTGCAACTGAACTCATCCCATACCGCCGTGATCAGCAGGAGAAGCGGCTAGCTGCAACTGAACGTTCACTCACACTACTCGGCAAGATTAATCCGCTAGCTCTTGAAGAATATAACGCTCTGGAAGAACGCCTTAAGTTTCTAGCTGAACAAATGGAAGATTTGAAAAACACTAAGAAAGATCTGCTGGATATCATCAAGGAAGTCGATGATCGCGTGCAAGACATATTCATGCAAGCTTATGAAGAAGTCTCAGAGCACTTCAAGGATATTTTCGCCCGTCTATTCCCTGGTGGCGATGGCCGACTCTTCCTTACTAACCCTGATGATTTACTTAATACTGGAGTCGATGTGGAAGCGCGTCCGCCAGGCGCGCGAGTCAAGCGTCTCTCACTTTTATCAGGAGGTGAGAAGTCACTTACTGCAATCGCACTGTTGATCGCCATCTTTAAAGCGCGACCAAGTCCGTTCTATGTGCTCGATGAAGTTGAGGCCGCACTCGATGATGTGAACTTAGGTCGACTGCTGACAATCCTGGAAGAGCTACGCCAAAGTTCACAGTTGATCATCATCACCCACCAGAAGCGCACCATGGAGATAGCTGATGCCCTCTATGGCGTGACAATGCGCGGAGATGGTGTGACGGAAGTGATTTCACAGCGTTTACGTGAATCTGAAACCGCGTAATCTGCTAGCCGGTTAACGATGGGTCTATTTAATCGTTTAGTGGCCAAAGTTCGTGGAACTTCCACAGCATCAGCACTCGATTGGTCTGAGATTGAGACCGAGTTACTCTCATCAGATTTAGGCCCATCACTTGTCACAGAGTTGTTGGCGGCCGCAAAGAAGATGCGCGGAGATGATGCAGAAGGTGCGATTAAAGAGATTCTGCGTAGTAAATTTTCCGATAAGTCCCGTGCGCTATCCGAGGGAGATGGCCTTCAGATCATTGTGATTGTCGGCGTCAATGGCACGGGCAAAACCACCTCGGTTGCCAAATTAGCGACACATCTAGATTCGCAAGGAAAGTCCGTACTCCTAGCCGCCGCGGATACTTTTCGTGCCGCAGCAGTTGATCAGTTACGAACATGGGGTGAACGGATTGGTATTGAAACTATTTCAGGAAAAGAAGGAGCTGAGCCGGCATCGGTCGCCTTCGATAGCGCTAAACGCGCTTTAGAAGTAGGTGCTAATTTCCTTTTAATAGATACCGCAGGTCGACTTCACAATAAGAGTGCGCTGATGGATGAACTTGGCAAGCTAAAGCGAGTTGTAGAAAAGGTTGCACCGATCTCTGAAGTTCTCCTCGTCATTGATGCGACCACTGGACAGAACGGTCTTACGCAGGCAAAAGTATTTAGCGAAGCTGTTGATATCACGGGATTGATACTGACCAAGCTTGATGGAAGTGCGCGCGGTGGGGTAGCACTGGCTATCGAAAGCACCCTGGATCTACCCATTAAGTTCATCGGAACCGGGGAGGGCGCCACTGATTTCACCCCATTTGACCCCGAGAAGTACCTAGCAGGCTTGCTCGCGTAACCCACTTGTAACAATTGGGGTGTATTTGTGACACACCCTTAACCTGCAAATCCATTGCCTGTAATGCACCGCAGGCATCTTTGCTCCATCTCAACGACGAGTATCTCAATCGTAGGTAATGGATTCTGGGTGAAGGAATTCGGAAATGGACTCGATATGGAAGAAGTAGTTCTTAATAGCGGTGACACCGCATGGATGCTTGCAAGTACAGCTCTTGTACTTTTGATGACTCCAGGCTTGGCATTTTTCTATGGCGGAATGGTTCGCACGAAAAGTGTCCTTAACATGATGATGATGTCTATGGTGACAATCGGAATCGTGAGCGTTCTATGGGTTATCTATGGTTTCGAATTAGCCTTTGGATATAAATCAGATTCACCTTGGTATGGTGGAATTGGTCTCAGCGGCCTTGGTGGGCAGGTAAATGAGCTAGCCAATAACGGCGGCGTGTATCCAATTCCAGTTCTCGTCTTTGCGGCCTTCCAATTAATGTTTGCAATCATCACTCCAGCACTTATCTCAGGTGCCATTGCTGATCGTGCAAAATTCACTTCTTGGGCAATCTTTGTCGCGATCTGGTCAACAGTTGTCTACTTCCCAGTGGCTCACTGGGTCTTCGCATTCGGAAACAAGATTGGCGACACAGTTACTAGCACCGGATATCTTGCCGGTAAGGGAATTCAAGACTTTGCTGGTGGAACTGCAGTTCACGTCAACGCGGGCGCCGCAGGTTTGGCACTTGCCATTGTTCTTGGAAAGCGCATCGGGTGGCGGAAAGAATCTATGCGCCCACACTCACTGCCACTGGTAATGCTTGGCTCAGGCCTACTGTGGTTTGGTTGGTTTGGCTTTAATGCCGGATCTTCCCTTGCTGCAAATGGAATTGCAGGACTTGCCTTTATCAATACTCAGGTGGCAACTGCTGGAGCTGTTATTGGTTGGCTCTTAGTTGAAAAAATTCGTAATGGGCATGCAACCTCATTGGGTGCGGCATCGGGTGCGGTTTCAGGTCTTGTAGCCATCACACCGGCGTGTGCATTCGTTGCACCATGGGCTGCAGTAGTAATCGGTTTCATCGCCGGAATCCTCTGCTCACTTGCAGTGAGCCTGAAGTACAAGTTCGGCTTCGATGATTCACTCGATGTCGTAGGCGTTCACCTTGTTGGTGGCATCTGGGGTTCACTAGCAATCGGTCTATTCGGAGCTAGCGCTGTAAATAGCATCGGACTAGATGGAATCTTCTATGGTGGCGGCACAGCACTCCTTGGCAAGCAAGCACTAGGCGTTGGTCTAGTACTTGCATACTCATTCATTGCAACTCTGATTATTGGATATGCAATCGAAAAAACTATCGGCTTCCGTGTTACACGTGAAGTTGAAATCGAAGGCATCGACCTCAAGGAACATGCTGAATCTGCTTATGAACTAGCAAGCTCATCACGTGGAGGTGCATCACTATGAAGTTGATTACCGCAATTCTCAAACCGTTCAAGTTAGATGAAGTAAAAGATGCCCTGCAAGCAGCAGGCATTAACGGCATGACTGTCTCTGAAGCCAGTGGCTTCGGACGCCAGCGTGGCCATACCGAGGTCTATCGTGGTGCTGAATACACCGTAGATCTCGTTCCAAAAGTCCGTCTCGAAGTTCTTGTAGATGACAAGGATGCGGCATCAACCGTGGATGTCATCATCAAAGCTGCATCAACAGGATCTATCGGTGATGGAAAGGTTTGGACAACTCCAGTAGAACAGGTCGTGCGCGTTCGAACAGGAGAGCGTGGACCTGAGGCTATCTAGGGCGGTCCAAACCAAGTAACTGGAAACTAAGATTGGACCATGGGAACACGAGAGCGAAGAAATAGATCTAATGAGGGAGATCTTCTTCTCACATCGCTGTTCAAAGAAAGTGGCGCCAATGTTGAAGAGGTAGCTATCGCCGCGGTCGGAGGTTTCGGCCGCGGCGAACTATCTCCAGGTTCGGATTTAGATATTGTCATTCTTCATAACGGATCTCTACCTGAAGCTCCGTTGGGAGAGTTAGTAAATAAGATTCTTTATCCGATTTGGGATAGAAAGATAAAGGTTGACTACTCCGTCCGCACCCGCGCGGAGGTTCGAGCTGCGGCCAGTAATGATCTCAAAGTAATTCTTGGTCTATTAGATATCAGGCTTGTCTGCGGAAGTGCTGACCTTGTTGCCGGCGTGCAAATCGATGCGTTGGATGAATGGCGTAAGAATTCCAAGGGCAGACTTGTTGAACTAGAAAGTTCTTTGACCGAACGTCATCAACGTTTTGGTGAATTGGCATATCTGCTAGAGCCTGACCTTAAAGAGGCTCGCGGTGGATTACGTGATATCACTGCGCTGCGCGCAATCCATAAAAGTGGAACGATTTCGATTCCGATTGAAAAGATTAGTGTGGCTGAATCAATTCTTTCTAATGTGAGAGAGGCTCTTCATGCCGTCAGTGGGCGCGATAAGGACAAGTTGTTTTTTCAAGAGCAAGATAAAGTGGCAGCGCTCCTGGGTTATTCCGATGCCGATGCTCTCATGAGTGAAGTTGCCCAGGCAGCCCGTTCGGTTGACTACCTTCTAGATTCAACGTGGTATCGATATGCACATAAAGGCAAAGATGGCGCTGGACGATTCCTACGTCGCGTGCGCACCACAACCATTTCACGTGATATCAGCGTTTCTAATCAGGAAGTAGTTATTGATACCAACGCAGATTTTGCAGGTGATCCGGTCATTGGATTACGTGCTGCAGCATCGGCTGCGCAATTGGGGCTTCCATTGTCGATGGAATCACTTGAGCGTTTATCAGAATCACTTGGAAATGGTCTGGGTCACCTTGCCAATCCTTGGCCACGCGATGCGCGCGAGAACCTGATTTCACTTATCGGTGCAGGTGCTGCGATGGTGCAAGTCTTTGAAGCCCTTGATCAGGAAGAAGTTCTCTTTGCCTGGATTCCAGAGTGGAAAGCTGTTCGTTCTCTTCCGCAACGAAATGTATTGCATCGCCATACCGTTGATAGACACATGGTTGAGACAGCTGTTCATGCGGCATCACTGACTCGAAAAGTTCACAGGCCCGACCTGCTGCTCTTTAGCGCGCTCTTTCACGACATTGGAAAGGGAACGGAAGAAGACCATTCCGAAAGAGGGGAAAGACTCATTGAGCCACTTGCCCTGCGCATTGGTTTTTCCACCGATGACATTGCAACGATAAAGCTATTGGTCAAGTATCACCTACTCCTATCAGCAACAGCTACGCGTCGAGATTTAGATGATCCTGCGACTATCACCTCAGTTGCAGAAGTAATTCCAGATTTACAATCCCTAGAACTCTTACATGCCCTCAGCATTGCCGATGGAGAAGCAACCGGGCGAGCTGCATGGAGTGATTGGAAAGCATCTCTTGTGGCAGAGCTCGTAAATCGGGTGCAGAAAGCAATTACGGATAACACGGTTGCTCAGCAACCTGAACTTACAGTTGCGCAACGAGATCGTGCTGAGTCTGGTGTGCTCTCGGTCAGCATTGAAGATCGCGGAGATGTCTATGCAATCGAGATAGTGGTGCCAGATAGCACTGGGCTGCTCTCGGTTGTTGCCGGCGTACTCAACGTCTTGCGCCTTGACGTTAGATCGGCGCGAACCAAATCTGTGGCACAAGCGGCAGTGATGCAATGGATTGTGATCCCAGACCCGCATGCTCCGCAATTAACACAAGAGAAGCTACATCAAGAACTCACCAGAGCGCTGGAGAATAAGAGTTCGCTGGCAGCTCGAATCCAAGAACGTATCGATACATATGCCCAGCTGCCTTCTATTCCCGTTCCCGCACCTGTTGTTGAAACCTTTATGGATGCGGCAACTGATGCAACCATTATTGAGGTCAGAAGCCACGACCAACCTGCGTTGTTATTTCGTATTGGTGATGCAATTACACGAAGCAATATCGATATTCGCTCCGCCATTGTCACGACACTGGGGGCGGAAGCAATTGACACCCTTTATGTGAGCGAAATTGGGGGAGGCCCACTGAGCGCCGAACGTGCCAATGAAGTGGCGATTCGAATCCGAGCAGCCCTGAAGTAGAGTTCCCCCACTATGTTTGATTCGCTCTCATCGAAATTTGCCGGTGCATTTGGTGCACTTCGTGCAAGAGGCAAAATTTCTGAAAAAGATATCGAACTCACCACCGTAGAGATTCACCAGGCTCTTCTTGAAGCCGATGTTGCGCTAGAAGTTGTGGAAAGTTTCACAGCACAAGTACAGAGCAAATCACTGGAATTACTGTCAACTCTGCAGGCAGGAACAAATCAAGCACAGGCAATCTTCGATGTCGTAAACCAGGAACTCACAGAAATTCTTGGTGGGGGAGCGCGTCGGATCCGCTTTGCAAAGAAACCTCCGACAGTCATCATGTTGGCTGGATTACAAGGCGCCGGTAAGACGACGCTTGCTGCAAAGCTAGCTAAGTTTTATAAAGACCAAGGTGAGACCCCAATTCTTGTGGCATCAGATTTACAACGCCCGAATGCGGTAAATCAATTGCAGGTAGTCGGTGCCTCTGTTGGAGTTCCAGTATTTGCTCCGGAACCAGGAAATGGTGTGGGCAATCCGGTAACCGTTGCGCGAGATGCCATTGCCTTTGCAACATCAAAACTCCACAGTATGGTCATTGTTGATACAGCTGGACGTTTAGGTGTTGATCAAGAGCTAATGAGTGAAGCAATCGCCATTCGTGATGCAGTCTCACCGGATGAAATCCTCTTTGTTGTCGATGCCATGATCGGCCAAGATGCTGTTCGCACAGCACAAGCATTTCAAAATGGCGTTGGCTTTGATGGAGTTGTGCTCACCAAGCTTGATGGTGATGCACGTGGTGGAGCAGCACTGTCCATTGCTGCCCTTACTGGGCGCCCGATTATGTTTGCATCCACCGGTGAAAAAATCAGTGATTTCGATATCTTCTATCCAGAACGTATGGCTTCTCGCATCCTGGGCATGGGAGATGTTGCGACTCTGGCAGAACAAGCGAAGAAAGCGTTCGCTGGTGACTCTGCCAAGAAGTTAGAGGACAAATTCTTATCCGGAGAAGATTTCACCCTCGATGATTTTCTAGAACAACTAGAGGCAATGTCGAAGATGGGCTCGATGGGCAAGCTACTTGGAATGCTTCCCGGCGCGGGTGCTATGAAGAAACAGATTGAGAATTTCGATGAATCTGAGATCACGCGCACAAAATCAATAGTGCAATCCATGACTCCAAAAGAACGTCGAGATCTCAAAGTTCTTAATGGTTCACGTCGTGCGCGTATTGCGTTAGGTGCTGGACGAAAAGTCTCTGATGTCAATGCACTGGTAGATAAGTTCACCGCTGCGCAGAAGATGATGAAGCAGATGAGAAACGGTGGCTCAATGCCTGGGATGCCGGCTGGAATGCATGCTGGAATGCCTGGTCTTCCTCCAGCACCGTCCAAGACTGTGCCACCGGCTAAGAAGAAGTCGAAATCCGGTAATCCCGCTAAGCGTGCGCTGGAAAATGGGACGATTTCTTAATTTTGAGCGTACCTGGCAAGATTAGCCACCTGTTACAGGGCCCTCTACCCCGGTAACAATCCAATCCACAGTTGGACCATTTAGTTACGCACCCCGCTGTAGCAATTTGGTTCGGCACACTTTTTAGGAGCACAAGTTCTTTGTCTACAAAAATTCGCTTAATGCGCATGGGAAAAATTCGCACACCTTATTTCCGCATCGTAGTTACAGATTCACGTAAGGCACGTAACGGTCTTTCAATTGAAGAAATTGGTCGCTACGTTCCAGGTCAAGAACCATCACTGATCGAAGTTAATTCAGAGCGTGCTCTGTACTGGCTTGGTGTTGGCGCACAACCATCAGAGGCAGTAGAGGCGCTTCTGAAGGTGACCGGAGATTGGCAGAAGCACAAGGGTCTTCCAGGAACAGAAGGAACACTTCGTGTTGCAGCTCCAAAGCCACACAAGAGCGTTGCCTATGAAGCAGCTGTGAAGGCTGCCGCCTCAGAACCTGCAGAAGGTGCAACAACTATAAAGAAGAAGGCACAGGACAAGTTAGCTGCAAAGGCAAACCCTGTTGTGGCAGAGCCAGTGGCTGAAGTTGTTGCGGAAGCTCCAGCTGAAGCTGTAGTAGAAACTCCAGTCGAAGTTATAGCCGAAGAAACTCCCGCTCCAGAGGCGGTTGCAGAAGATGCGGCTGTAGCAGAAACTTCTGCTGAATAAATATGATTGACGAAGCACTCGAACATCTCGTAAAGGGAATCGTTGATAACCCTGACGATGTCAATGTGAAGGAAAAGACCCATCGTCGAGGAACAACTCTCGAAGTTCGTGTTAATCCTGAAGATATCGGCAAGGTGATTGGCCGCAATGGTCGTACAGCTAAGGCGCTACGCACAGTCGTAAGCGCGCTGGCAGGACGCACTGTTCGTGTTGATCTCATCGATACCGACGAGGTTCGCTAACTTTTACACCCATGAAATTAAACGTGGGCCGCATTGGTAAAGCTCACGGAATTTTAGGTGAAGCGACAATCGAAGTTCGCACTGACGAAGCTGAAGATCGCTTTGCCATCGGTGCAGTCTTAGAGACAGATAGCCATGGTGAATTAATTGTGGTTTCTGCCCGCGTTCACAATGGAATTCTTCTACTTGGTTTCCAAGGAATAGAGGACCGAAATTCGATTGAAGCACTGCGCAATGAACTTCTCTATGCTGAAGTTGATATCGCAGCGCCTGGAATTGATGAAGATGACTATCACGTCTTACAACTTGTTGGCTGCACCGCATATCTCGTTGACGGAGATGAGTTCGGAGTTGTCACCGATGTTTTGAACTTGCCGGGTCAAGATGTCTTAGCGATAAAGAGCGCTGACGGCGAAGTACTGATTCCTTTTGTCCGCCAGTTAGTTCCGGTTGTTGATATCAAGGCTAAACGAATGACGGTAATCCCACCTGATATCGATGGAAGTGTGCAATGAAAATAGATGTCATTTCCATATTTCCTGAGTATCTATCACCGCTGAAACTATCCCTACTCGGCAAAGCTCAAAGCTCAGGTCTACTTGAGATTGAAGTACATGATTTGCGCGCTCTGAGTACCGATAATCACAACACGGTCGATGACACCCCCTACGGTGGAGGAGCCGGCATGGTGATGTTGCCAGAAGTGTGGGGAAAGACCCTTGATCCATTGATGAGTGAGAATACAGATCTCATCATCCTCACCCCAGCAGGTCGTCGCTTTACTCAGAAAATAGCGGAAGAATTCTCAGCTGCAGACCATTTAGTTTTCGCATGCGGGCGATATGAGGGAATAGATGATCGCGTGCGTCAATATTATTCAACGCAGGAATTTGCGAATCGCAATATTCGTGTGCATGAAATCTCGATTGGTGACTACGTTCTAGGTGGGGGAGAAGTTGCGTCCATGGTCATGATTGAGGCCATTACACGACTCATTCCTGGGGTACTCGGTAACCCACAGTCTTTGTCGGAAGAATCACATAAATTTGAGGGCTACCTCGAATATCCAAACTTTACCAAGCCACAAGAATGGCGCGGTATCTCGGTACCAGAGATATTGCTCAGCGGAAATCACGCAGAAATTGCAAAGTGGCGAAGCCAACAGGCAGAAAAGCGTGCAAAAGATAATCTTTAACTCGAAAGTAATGGCACTTCTGCCTTACTCTTAGCCCATGAGTGAAGAGTCAGCAAAGATCCAGTCTCGATTAATTCGCGACCTAGAGCCTGTTGTTGCAGTTGAACTCGAGCGACATATATCAGTTCAGAAGAATTGGTATCCACATGAATATGTCCCATGGTCTGAAGGACGCGATTATGCGGGTCCACTTAATGGAGATGCCTGGGAAGCGAAAGATTCTCGCCTGACTCCAGTGGCGCAAGATTCACTTGTTCTCAATCTACTTACTGAAGATAACTTGCCGAGTTATCACACCGAGATTTCAATCTCGATGGGCCGCGATGGCGCATGGGGTAATTGGATCGAGCGTTGGACTGCAGAAGAAGCTCGTCACGCGATTGTTATTCGTGACTACCTCATGGCAACTCGTGGCGTTGACCCTTATGAACTCGAAGATCTTCGGATGGCTCATATGTCACTCGGATATCAGACTCCATATGAGAACGACATGCTGCACACGATTGCCTACGTCTCCTTTCAGGAGTTAGCAACACGTATTTCACACCGCAACACTGGAAAAATTTCAGAGGATCAGATTGCTGAAGGAATGATGCAGCGAATAGCGCTGGATGAAAATCTTCATATGCTTTTCTATCGCAATACTCTTTCTGCGGCACTTGATATGGAACCTAATGCTGCAATGCGCGCCATTACAGATGTGGTGACGAACTTTGATATGCCAGGGGCAAACATGCCGGGCTTTGGGCGAAAAGCTGTGCAGATTGCGTTAGCTGGAATCTATGATCTTCAGCAACACCTCGATGATGTGATTGCTCCCGTTCTGCGGGCTTGGAATGTATTTGAAAGAACTGATCTTTTCGGTGATGGAATTAAGGCTCGTGATGAACTTCAGGCCTTCATGGATGAGACATATAAAGCGGCTTCGGTATTTAACGATAAGCGCGAAGTTCACTTCGAGCGTCAAATCGCTCGCGGTATTGCACCGATTCGCATCACTAACTGACTCTGAAATAAGATAGGGGCCATGTCGCGCACATATTTGGTTGAGACCTACGGGTGTCAGATGAATGTGCACGACTCGGAACGAATCGCTGGCCTGCTAGATGAGGCAGGACATATCCCTGTTATTCCCGGTGAACAAGCGGACATCGTTGTGTTTAATACCTGTGCGGTCCGTGAGAATGCTGATAATAAACTCTATGGAAATCTAAGCTTCCTGGCACCGATTAAGAAGAAGAATCCTGCGATGCAGATTGCCGTTGGCGGTTGCTTGGCGCAGAAAGATCAATCGATCATCCTTAAAAAGGCACCATATGTGGATGTTGTTTTTGGAACGCACAATGTGGGCTCTTTGCCGCTGCTACTTGAGCGTGCTCGTATCGAAGAAGAGTCTCAGATTGAAATATTGGAATCACTCGAGCATTTTCCATCGACTTTACCTGCTCGCAGATTCTCTGCTTTCACATCGTGGGTCTCAATTTCGGTGGGATGCAACAACACCTGCACCTTCTGCATCGTTCCGGCGCTTCGCGGAGTAGAGAAAGATCGAGCTGCCTCAGATGTGTTGAAAGAGATGCAGATGCTCGTTGATCAGGGCGTTATTGAAATTACTCTGCTTGGGCAGAATGTGAACGCCTATGGTGTCGAATTCGGTGACCGCGGCGCCTTTGCCAAACTCTTACGAGATGCTGGCAAAATCGACGGGCTAGAACGAGTTCGTTTCATGTCTCCTCATCCTCGCGATTTCACTGATGATGTCATTGAGGCGATGGCCCAGACCGAGAATGTCATGCCACACCTGCATATGCCGTTGCAATCTGGCTCAGATTCAATTTTGCAATCTATGCGTCGTTCATATCGCACCGATAAGTATCTTGGAATTCTAGATCGTGTACGGGCAGCTATTCCGCAAGCGATGATTACAACTGACATCATTGTTGGCTTTCCAGGTGAAAGTGAAGAAGATTTTCAGGGAACTTTGGATATCACAACGCAGGCGCGATTTGCCGCGGCATATACATATAAGTATTCAATTCGTCCTGGTACTCCGGCTGGAATTATGCCAAACCAAGTGCCGCAGGAAATCGTGGGAGAGAGATATACCCGCTTACATGAGCACCAACAGAAAATCTCGCTCTCAGTAAATGAAGAGTCAATCGGGTCAACGCATCGCGTTATGGTCTCTCAAGTTGAGGGTCGAAGAGATGAATCTCGCTCTCGCATGACCGGAAAATCGGAAGATTTCAGGCTTGTGCACTTCGATGCCGAAACTGATGCTCGCCCCGGTGATTTTGTTGATGTTCACATTACCGAGGCATCGGCGCACTATCTCATCGGTGGCGCGCTGTCAGTAATGCGCACACGCGGGGGAGATGCCCATGCGGCAAAGTCCGCTCCAGCTTCAACATCGCTAGGAATTCCAAAGGTTCGTACTTCGTGAAAGTAATTGTTATTTGTGGCGCCACTGCAACGGGTAAGAGTGAAATGGCGCTAGATGTTGCAGAGCAGATAGGCGCCGAAATTATCAACGCCGACTCGATGCAGTTATACACGGGTATGGATATTGGCACGGCAAAGCTGAGCGTTGCAGAGCGTCGGGGCATTCCTCATCATCTACTTGATGTTCTGAGTGTGAAGCAGGATTCAACTGTTGCCTGGTATCAACAGCTGGCGCGCGAACGAATAAGTGAAATTCATTCTCGGAATCAACATGTGGTCATCGTTGGCGGAACCGGGCTCTATATCAAGGCAGTACTTGATGACCTCAATTTTCCAGATACCAATCCTGAGGTGCGAGCACGGCTGGAGTCTGAGGCAGAAGAGTTTGGTTCTGATGAACTTTTCATGCGTTTGCAAGAGTTAGATCCTGCAGCAGCGCTGGCTATTAATCGGGCAAATACTCGTCGGATTATTCGTGCTCTTGAAGTTATTGAAATTACTGGAAGGCCATTTACCGCAAATCTTCCACGAGCAGATAGCTCGAGATTTCCAGATGCGCTGCAATTTGGTCTTGTAATGGAGCGCGAGCATCTTGGAGAGCGGATTGATCTTCGGGTTGAGAAAATGTGGAAGCAAGGTTTTGTGGCAGAAGTTGATGCACTCATTGCAGAAGGAATTCTCGAAGGGTCAACCGCTCAACGTGCCTTGGGATATTCAGCTCTTATTGCAATGCGCACCGGCCAGATGACGCAAGCGGAAGCTAAGGAAGAGACTAAACGATCCACCCGCCAATATGCACGCCGGCAAGAGACCTGGTTCTCACGCGATGCCCGGATTCAATGGATAGCACCTCATCAACCTCGCCTTGAAACCATCATGCAGAAGATAAACTCATAGCGTTATGTCAAACTCAATGATTGCCACATATGGTCACGGAACTGAGAATGATTTTGTGGTTCTTTTCGATCCTGATGATCAAATCGACATTTCAACTCACCAAATAGCTGCAATCTGCAACCGTGAGACTGGCATCGGAGCCGATGGATTTATTCGTATTCTAAAAAATGGCAAGCAATGGTTTATGGATTATCACAATGCCGATGGATCACTTGCTGAGATGTGCGGCAATGGAATTCGAGTGATGGCTAAGTACCTAGTCACACACGAGTATCAACCTGAAGGAATCTTTGCCATTGATACCCGTGCTGGAATCAAGCACCTTCGCGTTCCACGTGATGGGGATATCTCGGTCAATATGGGTCATGTCACGGATGAGATGGAAGAAATCTCGGTCACACACAATGGGCATACCTGGAACGGATACAACATCAATGTGGGAAATCCGCATGCAGTGGTTTTCGTCGAAGATCTAGAACAAGTGGGCTCACTAGAAGTAGCACCGCTGGTTGCACCCGCTTCCTCATATCCTGAAGGTGTCAATGTTGAATTTGTCCAATTACTTCCAGATAAGGAAGCACGTATGCGTGTGCATGAACGCGGAAGTGGCGAGACACGATCATGTGGCACTGGTACCTGCGCAGTGGCGTTAGCAGCATCCATGAAGACAGGTGCCTCCCTGCCATCGCGATGGACAATTTTCCCACCTGGAGGTCGCCTCGTTGTCGATATTGATAACCATTCAAATGCGACCCTAATTGGACCGGCAGAACTCATGAGCGAACACGACATTTCTTCCTACCTTAATTCATGACTACCTCCGAGGATGGCTACGACAAACTTTTCGAAGATCTACTGCGAGAGAGCGCACGAGCCGCCGCCGACTTTGATTCTGATGAGACCGAGTATGAAGAAAATGAACAGCAGGAACTCTCGGATCGAAATGCACTTCGGCGGGTCAAAAGCTTCTCCACAGAACTCCAAGATATTTCTGATGCCGAATATCGTCAGTTACAACTTGAACGTGTAGTACTCGTTGGTGTGTGGACAGAAGGCACTGCTGAGATGGCAGATAATTCCTTAGCTGAGTTGAAGGCACTTGCAGAGACTGCTGGATCAGAAGTGATGGAAGGACTCATTCAACGCCGGGATAAACCTGATCCAGCTACCTATATTGGTTCCGGAAAGTTAATTGAGTTGCGACAAATTGTTATTGCTACAGGGGCCGACACCGTTGTATGCGATGGTGAACTTTCACCTTCGCAGCTTCGCACCTTAGAAGAAAAACTTAAGGTGAAGGTTGTTGATCGGGTTGCGCTGATCCTTGATATTTTTGCCCAACATGCAAAAAGTAAAGAAGGCAAGGCGCAAGTTGAGTTAGCCCAGATTGCCTATCTTCTTCCGCGACTTCGAGGATGGGGAGATTCACTTTCACGACAGGTTGGTGGACGTGCAGCAGGTGGTGCTGGTATCGGCGGTAGAGGTCCCGGTGAAACCAAGATTGAGACTGATCGCAGACGAATTCGCGACAAGATGGCCAAGCTTCGACGTGAAATTGCTGAGATGAAAACTTCCCGCGACACAAAGCGACAAGAACGCAAGCGAAACAATATCCCTTCGGTTGCAATTGCTGGTTATACAAATGCCGGAAAATCCTCGCTGCTCAACGCGCTCACCGGTGCAGGTGTGTTGGTAGAAAACGCGCTCTTTGCAACCCTTGATCCCACCGTTCGAAAGTGCCAGACAGCTGAAGGTCGCATCTACACACTTTCCGATACCGTGGGTTTTGTGCGCCATCTGCCGCATCAATTAATCGATGCCTTTAAATCAACTCTGGAAGAGGTGTCAGGTTCAGATCTGATTGTGCATGTAGTAGATGGATCTCATACCGACCCCTTTGAACAAATTCGTGCTGTGCGCGAAGTCATCAGTGAAATCGGTGGGGCACACATCCCGGAAATTATTGCTATTAACAAAGTCGATATTGCAGACCCTGCTGTCGTCCTTGAAATATTGCGAAAAGAACCCAATAGCTACGCCTTCTCCGTCCGTTCTGGATTTGGAATGGAGGGACTTATTCGTGCAATGGAGAAATCTCTTCCTCATCCAAGTGTTGAAATCACTGCGGTAATTCCATATAACCGAGGTGATCTTGTTTCTGCTATCCATGAACAGGGCGAAATTCTGAGTGAAGAACATCTTCCTGAGGGAACATCGATTCATGCCTACGTTGATGCAGGGCTAGCGATGGCGATAGCAAAAGCAGAAGAAATCGCCACCTCTATCCAGGAATAAAACCGACACGCCGGCGGTTCTATCGGCTAGATACGGGGTAATGCGCGACTATTCGCCCAGGTAGGGGACTATTCGTCCACACATAGATGATGGAAGCGAGGTGAGATCAGTGGCAACAGATTACGACACACCCAGAAAAACCGACGAGGAGCTTCACGAGGAATCGTTAGAAGAACTCAAAGCAAAGCGAGTAGATGCACAATCAGGACAGATTGATGTTGATGAAGCAGAAGCCGCAGAGAATCTTGAACTTCCAGGAGCAGACCTCTCAGGTGAAAAACTTGCCGTGCGAGTAGTGCCAGTACAGACCGATGAATTCACGTGCGCTAAATGTTTCCTGATTCACCACATCACGCAACTAGCAAAAGGTGAAGGCGCCAAAGCTATTTGTCAAGAGTGCTCTTAAGCTCTTTACTTTTTTTACAACTTACAAGCCAATAAGGTGTGGGATCACGTTGATCCTTCAGCGTAATCTTCACACCTGTTGAGATCCAAAACTTAATCGCCAAGAAGGCGGCAGGATTAGCATCACGTGTGCGCAATAGTCTCATAGCGTTCTTATCTAGGATTTCGACATCAGCTAGATATCTGACTCCAATGTGAGCCTTGCCGATTACTAATTCATCCTCGATAACTCTGACTTCACTCTTTGTCATCACGGCGATGGCAAGGAGTGCAATGGTGAGTGCGATAAAGGTGATCAGTGCGCTGAAATTGCCCAGAGCGGCCCAGACTGCGATAACTAAAGATAAAAACATGAAGTAGATGAAGGCTAAGAGCCATAGTGGGGGGCGTATCACTTCTTCAAAGAGCATGAGCCCTAGGCTATCTCTTACTTCATCAAGTAACCTTGCGCCATGAGTCGGGTTGCATCAACTACGCCACCTGAGGGCTCGTTGATTCCAAAGCGCCATCCGCTCTCACCGTCGACAGGTGCTCGGATACCTTCGCACTTTGCACATTGCTTCGGATGCGGTGAACTTCATCCCCTCGGACTGCACCTGGTTGCTCACGTCGGTAAAGGCGCAGATATCACTGCCGAATTTACTGTTACCGAAAATCATCAAGGAGCTCCGGGCTTGGCACATGGTGGGCTCCTATCACTTGCCTTCGATGAAGCTCTTGGAAAATTGATGTGGCTCCTTCGCGCCCCCGCAGTTACTGCTCGCCTGGAAACAGATTTTCTAAAACCTGTGCCCATCGGAACAGTGCTTCATATTTCTGCCCAAATCACGGGTCAAGTAAATAGAAAAGTGTATTCGGAGGCGGTCGGGCGACTAGGGGGAATTGATGGCGAAATCGCAGTGCGCGCAGCCGCACTCTTTGTCATCGTGCCTATGAAACATTTCCTAGAGAGTGCTCCCGCAGAATATCTAGCAGCTCTTCGCAAGAACCCAGAACTTTTCTCCTTTGTGGATCCCGAGTTTGATATCAACCCATGAGTAATTTTCAAGTTTTGATTAAGAGGCTAGACCCAGATCTGCCACTTCCAAAATACTCCAAAGGTGGAGATGCTGGAGCCGATATTTTCTCTCGGATTGACATCACCTTACAGCCGGGGGAGCGAGCACTGGTGCCAACCGGAATCTCCCTCGCTCTTCCTGATGGCTATGTTGCACTTGTTCACCCACGCTCAGGCTTAGCAATTAAAAATGGAGTCACTATGGTGAACGCGCCAGGCACCGTGGATGCGGGATTTCGTGGTGAACTGCAGTGCATCTTGATTAATCATGATCCTAACGAAAGTGTCAGCTTTAAACGTGGTGATCGCATTGCACAATTGGTTTTTCAAAAAGTAGAACGAGCAGAGTTTGTTGAAGTTGATGTGTTGCCAGGTTCAGGGCGTGGCGAAAGTGGATTTGGATCAACTGGATCATGATGAGTAGCGATAACCAAATGAACTCAGCTGAAGATAGAGATAAGGTCATTTCCGCCTTTGGTGGCAAGAAGGGGCTGATTGATTCAGGCATTCCTTCCGTAATCTTTCTAGTTATCTTCAATCTGCGAAAGGACCTGCAGAGTGCACTCCTTGCATCGATTGCAGTCTCTGCACTTCTGACGATTATTCGCTTAGCCAAGCGCAACACGGTGCAACATGCCCTCAGCGGCTTGATCGGTGTTCTCATCTGCGCCTGGTTTGCCAATAAAACTGGCAATGCCACAGATCTTTATATTCCAAAGTTATTTACCAATCTTGCTTACGGATCTGTCTATCTCATTGCAAACTTGGCCGGTTGGCCTGTCCTGGGTCTGATGCTTGGACCAATCCTTGGTGAGAACTTTTCATGGCGCAAGCATCCAGCACGTAAGCGTGCTTATATTCAGGCAAGTTGGCTCTGGGTAGCTATGTTCTTCACCCGAATCGCAGTTCAATATCCAATTTATAGAAGCGGCAATGTCAATCTGTTGGGAACGGTTAATCTAGCAATGGGTTATCCGTTCTTTATTGCTACCGTCTACGGCTCTTGGCTAATTATTCGTCGCGTTCCCACAGTAAAGCCCTAAGAACGAGCGATAAAACAATCTCTAATTCTATCTTCAGCTGCAGTTGAAGCGACAAAAAGTAGTTCATCACCTGCGATAAAGAGATCACTCGGTGTAGGTGAGATTACCCGCCCATCTCGCACGATGGCAGCGAGTGATGCATCTTCCGGAAGCTCAACTTCTTCCATTGTTTTTCCGATACAGATTGAGGAATCTGGCAGAGTAATTTCAACGAGGTTTGCCTGGCCTTTTCTAAATGAAAACAGTCGCACAACATCTCCGACGCTGACAGCCTCTTCAACTAGAGCGGTAATGATTCGTGGAGTAGATACGGCAACATCAACTCCCCAAGATTGATCGAAGAGCCATTCATTCTTTGGGTGATTGATTCGAGCAACAACTCGAGGAACTCCGTACTCAGTCTTTCCTAAAAGTGATGCGACGAGATTGACCTTATCATCGCCGGTAGCGGCAACTAAGACCTGACAATTATTTAGTTGAGCGTTATCAAGAGATGCGATTTCACAAGCATCTGCCATCAACCACTCAGCATCAGGCACGGAATCAATCTTCAACGCTTTTGGATCGCGGTCAATCAGAAGGACTTGGTGGCCATTATCAAGAAGTTCGCGCGCAATAGCTCGTCCTACATTTCCGGCACCTGCAATAGCAATTCTCATTACTTATGCACCTGGGCCTTTCGATAGCACTGCTTCAGCAATCGCCAATTTTTCATCGATAATAGTCATGTGCACTAAGTCCCCATCTTGTAAGACGGTGTGCTCTTCGGGGATTAGCGCTCCACCCAAGCGAGTTAGAAAAGCCACGCGTGACTCAGTCGCTCTTTCAAGTTCAGATATCGGACGGCCATACCAATTCAGATGTGGGTGCACTTCCAGGAGTTGAACTGTGCCTGTGGCATCTCGCCACTCTGAACGCGCCCCACCCGGCAAGATTCGACGCAAAATTTGATCGCTCGCCCAACTCACTGTTGCAACAGTCGGGATACCTAACCGCTGATAAATTTCTGCTCGCCCTGGGTCATAAATACGGGCCACCACATTGGTTACGCCATAATTCTCGCGAGCAACGCGCGCAGCTAAAATATTAGAGTTATCACCATTACTCACGGCAGCAAATGCATCAGCACCATCGATTCCTGCTTCAAGTAAAGTGTCTCGATCGAAGCCAACTCCGAGAATGGTGCGACCCTTGAAATCAGCTCCAAGACGACGGAAAGCATCTTTTGATTGATCAATAATTGCTACTGAGTGTCCGGCTGCTTCCAGGGCGGTCGCCAAAGATGAACCGACTCGTCCGCAACCCATGATGACTACGTGCACGGGAATAACTTACTACTCTTGCGCATATTTATCTCGACTACGCTTAGCCTTATGTCATCACCCAAGAAAGCGTCCATCGAGGTGGGGGCACGAATAAGGGTTGAGATTGAAAAAGTGGCCCATGGCGGCCACTTCATCGCACGCCATGAGGGCGCGGTGATCTTTGTTCGCCACGCGATTCCAGGTGAATCTGTTGAGATAGAAGTAACGAGTGTGGGTGCAAGCTTTAATCGAGCTGACGTTGTGGAAGTAAAGACACCATCGGAGGACCGCGTATCAGCGCCCTGTAGATATGCGCATAGGCTTGGTTGCGGTGGCTGCGATTTCCAACACATAACACCGGCGCGCCAGCGAGAGCTTAAGAGTGAAGTAATCTCAGAACAATTTTCTAGGATTGCAAAGATGCAGATAACAATTGAAGTAGAAGAAGTAAGTGCACCTCTGGGATGGCGTACCCGGTGTTCAGCTCACTCAACTAAGAGCGGCGCCCTAGGTTTCTATCAAGCACGCAGCCATAAAGTAACCCCAGTTGATGATTGCAGAATTCTCGCTCCAGAAATGAAGTTTGCAGAACTTGCCCAACGAGGAGTCAAAGGCGATCAACGGCTAGAGATTTCCATATCTAACACTGGCGAGCGCACAATCGCTACCGCAAATTCTCGTGACGAGTCACCGATGCGACTTTCTGATGGCCCTGATGTATCCCACTATCGCGTGGGAGAGAAAATCTTTAATGTGAGTCAAAAATCTTTTTGGCAGAGCCATAAGGATGCACCTCGCGTGCTGAGCGAAGTCGTTATCGAACTCTCTGATCTTAAACCAGGCGATCACGTTCTAGATCTCTATGGGGGAGTCGGATTATTTGCGGCAGCCATTTTGCCGATCATTGGAGAAGCAGGCACTGTCGACATCGTCGAAGGAAGCAAATCCGCCACTGCCGATGCCAGTAGTAATTTCGCCGGCAACAGCAATGTCACTGTGATTACTGCCGATGTGGCCAAGGCCATAACTCGATTTACCCAGGCAGATGTCATTGTTTTAGATCCACCGCGAGAGGGCGCCGGAAAAGAAGTGATGCAGAATTGTGCACGGATTGCTCCGCGCGCGATTGTCTATGTGGCGTGTGACCCAGCGGCGCTGGCCCGGGATAGCGCATATTTGCGTGAGTTCGGATACACGCTAGAAAAAATACGCGCCTTCGACCTATTTCCTATGACACATCACATCGAATGTGTTGCACGATTTGTTGCCGATAAGGTATCTTGATATCAAGATAAATTCACTGAAGGAAGTTGCATGATGAGTAAGAATTCATTGGGGACCAAGCGGAATCTCACTGTCGGTGGTAAAGATTTTGAAATCTTTGATATTTCAGCTGTTGCAGGTAGCGAAAACCTACCCTTCTCCCTCAAAGTACTTCTGGAGAATTTACTGCGCACTGAAGATGGCGCAAATATCACTGTCGATCACATCAAGGCTCTTGCCCAGTGGAATCCATCGGTCGAGCCAGATACTGAAATTCAATTCACTCCCGCTCGCGTTATCCTGCAGGATTTCACAGGCGTTCCGTGTGTCGTAGACCTGGCCACTATGCGCGAAGCGATTGTCGATCTTGGGGGAGACCCAAGCAAAGTAAACCCACTTGCTCCGGCCGAACTAGTAATTGATCACTCTGTCATTGCCGATGTCTTTGGCACAAAGGATTCTTTTGAGAAGAACACAGATATTGAATATGAACGCAACCGTGAGCGCTACCGATTCTTGCGTTGGGGTCAGGGCGCCTTTGATGAATTCAAAGTAGTTCCACCCGGAACAGGCATTGTCCACCAAGTTAATATCGAATACCTAGCACGCGTTGTCATGACCCGGACTACCGATGGCGTACTTCGTGCATATCCAGACACTGTTGTTGGCACTGATTCACACACGACGATGGTGAACGGACTCGGAGTTCTTGGTTGGGGCGTTGGCGGTATTGAGGCAGAAGCCGCCCTTCTTGGTCAGCCAGTTTCAATGTTGATTCCACGTGTCGTCGGTTTCAAGCTCTCGGGCCAGCTTTCGGTGGGAACAACAGCTACAGATTTGGCGCTGACTATTACTGAAATGCTTCGTAAGCACGGAGTAGTAGGAAAGTTTGTCGAGTTCTACGGACCCGGTGTGGTCTCAGTACCGATGGCAAATCGCGCAACCATTGGAAATATGTCGCCCGAGTACGGATCAACTTGTGCCATCTTCCCAATCGATGAAGAGACACTTCGCTACCTGCGACTTACCGGACGAAGTGATGAACAAGTTGCGCTCGTTGAGCAGTACACAAAAGCACAAGGCATGTGGCATGACCCAGCTAAGGCACCACGTTTTTCAGAACATATCGAGCTCGATCTCGCAACCGTAGTCTCATCAATTGCTGGCCCAAAGCGCCCGCAAGACCGGATATCTCTGACTGAATCAAAGAGTGCCTTTGAAGAAATTCTTCCTACTTATTTCACCGATAAGACTGGAAAAGATGCGTATCCAGTGCATGTGGGAGCTAACGCCACAACAATTAAGAATGGTGACGTAGTTATTGCATCGATTACTTCGTGCACAAATACATCTAATCCATCCGTGATGATTGGCGCCGCGCTTCTTGCCAAGAAGGCAGTTGAAAAGGGGCTGACATCTAAACCTTGGGTAAAGACCACCCTGGCCCCTGGCTCAAAAGTAGTCACTGATTACTACGATCGTTCCGGACTTACCAAGTACATGGAAGCGCTCGGATTTAACCTTGTTGGCTACGGGTGCGTTACCTGTATTGGAAACTCTGGGCCGCTGCCTATTGAAATTAGTAAGGCAGTCAATGAGAACGACCTTGCTGTGTCAGCTGTGTTATCAGGGAATCGAAATTTTGAAGGGCGCATTAGCCCAGATGTAAAGATGAATTACCTAGCTTCACCACCTTTGGTAGTTGCGTACGCGCTAGCTGGAACGATGAATCACGATTTTGAAAGAGATTCTCTGGGTACCGATAAAGAGGGTAAACCAGTGCTTTTGAAAGATATTTGGCCAACAGAGGCAGAGATTCAATCAGTCATTGATTCATCAATCTCCTCTGATATGTTTAAGAAAGATTACGCCTCTGTCTTTGAAGGCGATCACCGTTGGAAGTCACTTGATACGCCAACTGGAAAGACATTTGAGTGGGATCCAAAATCTACCTATATCCGTAAACCGCCATATTTCGAGGGTATGCCAGCGCAGCCAAAACCGGTAACAGATATTGCCGGCGCACGCGTCCTTGCAATTTTGGGCGACTCTGTGACAACTGATCACATCTCACCGGCTGGAAATATCAAGGCCGATTCACCTGCCGGTAAATATTTGGAAGGCAATGGCGTTGATCGTAAAGATTTCAATTCTTACGGATCACGTCGTGGAAATCATGAAGTGATGATTCGTGGAACTTTTGCAAATATTCGTTTAAAAAACACTCTTCTTGATGGTGTTGAAGGCGGATTCACCCGTAACTTCTTAGCAGATGGCACACAATCAACTATTTATGATGCATCTGTTGCTTACCAGGCAGCGGGAGTGCCGCTAGTAATTCTTGCTGGCAAAGAGTATGGATCTGGTTCTTCCCGTGACTGGGCGGCCAAGGGAACAGCGCTCTTAGGTGTACGAGCGGTGATTGCTGAAAGCTTCGAAAGAATTCATCGTTCGAACTTAATTGGCATGGGTGTTCTACCTCTGCAATTTGTTAATGGCCAAAGTGCAAAATCACTCGGAATCAAAGGTGATGAAGTCTTTGCAATCACAGGAGTGATGGCACTGAACGACGGCAGCGTTCCTAAGGAAGTCACCGTCACCGCGGGGGGCATCACTTTCACCGCAAAGGTGAGAATCGATACACCTGGTGAGGCAGATTATTATCGCCACGGCGGCATCATGCAGTATGTGCTGCGCCAACTGCGCGGCTAATCTAGACTGAGCGGATGCTGGAATCGATTAAGAGCCCTGCCGATCTTCAGGGGCTCTCTTATGAGCAACTCACTGAGCTCAGCGCTGAGATTCGCCAATTTCTCATCACCAAGGTTTCAAAGACCGGCGGTCACCTTGGACCCAATCTCGGAGTTGTTGAACTCACGATTGCAATTCACCGAACATTTGATTCACCGAAAGATGTAGTTCTCTTTGATACCGGTCATCAATCCTACGTTCATAAGATTCTTACCGGTCGCGCTGATAAATTCGATGGACTGCGCCAACGTGGAGGAATAGCCGGATATCCCAACCGTGCAGAGAGTGAACATGATGTCATTGAAAATTCACATGCGTCAACGGCACTCTCGTGGGGCGATGGAATTTCTCGTGGATTTGCCATCACCAACCAACACGATCGCAGCGTTGTAGTAGTTGTTGGAGACGGGGCACTCACTGGTGGAATGTCATGGGAAGCGCTCAACAACATTGCAGCATCAAATGAACGCAATCTGGTCATTATTGTTAATGACAACGAACGTTCATATTCACCGACTATCGGCGGATTAGCAACATATCTGGCAACTCTTCGAGTCACTCGTGGCTATGAGAAGTTCCTAGATTGGGGTAAAGAGGTACTTACCAATACACCTGTTGTTGGAAATCCAATTTATGAAACCCTTCACGGAATGAAGAAGGGAATTAAAGACATCATTGCACCGCAAGGTATGTTTGAAGACCTTGGACTTAAATATGTTGGCCCTATTGATGGACATGATTTAGTTGCTATGGAGCGGGCACTCTTGCAGGCGAAAGAGTTTGGTCAACCAGTATTGGTTCATGTGATTACCGAAAAAGGCAAAGGACATGAACCTGCCGTTGCAGATCAGGCCGAGAAGTTCCATGCCGTAGGCGTGCTCGATCCGGAGTCCGGAATGCCTCTGGGTAAGTCATCCACAAGCTGGACCAATGTTTTCGCGGAAGAGATGCTCACAATCGGTGAAGAGCGCGCAGATATTGTTGCGCTCACAGCAGCGATGCTCGGTCCAACCGGCCTTGATAAATTCCAAGAGAAGTTTCCGATGCGCACCATCGATGTGGGAATAGCTGAACAACATGCCGTCACAAGTGCGGCCGGGCTGGCATTTACCGGTCTTCACCCTGTCATTGCCGTTTACTCAACATTTCTCAATCGCGCATTTGATCAACTCTTACTCGATGTCGCCCTACATAAGGCCGGAGTCACATTTGTACTCGATCGTGCAGGAGTGACCGGTGACGATGGACCTTCCCATCACGGCATTTGGGATTTAGCAGTTACCGGAATTATTCCAACAATGCGAGTTGCCGCCCCACGCGATGCCGCTCGTTTACGGGAAACCTTACGTGAAGCAATCGATGTCAGTGATGCACCCACAGCGATTCGTTTTCCGAAAGGGGCGGTCACCAAAGACATCCCAGCCTTCGAACGTCGCGATGGCGTTGATGTGCTCTACCGTGGAGAAAGTGCCGATGTACTACTTGTCAGTATCGGTGCCATGGCAGCAATTGCCGTAGAAGCTGCCTCACAGGCATACCGTGAAGGTGTGGGTGTCACAGTTATTGATCCGCGTTGGGTCAAGCCAATTCCAGAGTCACTTATTACTATGGCGCGTCGCTATAAGAGTGTTGTCGTCCTTGAAGATGGAATTAAGCATGCTGGAATCGCAAGTTCAATCTCTGAACAATTTCGTGAAGCAGGACTTAATACTGCAATTCACAGTATTGGCATTCCGCTGGAATTTATTGAGCACTCAAAGCGATCAGAGATTCTGGAAGACCTTGGAATTAGCGCACAGAAGATTTCACGCGACATCGTCGCATGGAACTCTACTGTGGAAGAGATGCAATTCCCGGAGCATGAAAACGTTGACCGCACACAGAATCGCTAATTCCTTCGCGATCTAAGTACGGCAAAATTCCACCTAAGTGCATCGGCCATCCGGCTCCCATCAACATGCAGAGATCAATCTCTGCCGGGCTAGAAACTACGCCCTCATCAAGCATCATCCGCGCCTCTTCCGCTAACGCTTTGAGTGCACGCAGTCGAACTTGTTCAGCTGTTGATGGCGCATCGCCTTTGTGAATGAGCGCTAGGGCTGCTGGGTTAGCACTGAATGTTCCATCGTCGTTTTTGAGGTAGAAAGTCTTGACGCCTTCTTTCACCATCGCCTGCATTGTGGGGGAGATGCGATATCTCGGACCTAGGTTTGCATGCAGTGTTTCGGCAACGTGCACAGCAACTCCCGGACCAACAAGACCTAACAATTCAAAGGGCGACATAGGAAAACCAATGCTGCGCATCGCGTTATCGGCTACCTGTGGATCAGTTCCCTCATCAACAGCGTCAGTGATTTCTCCCATGAAGCGTGTGAGTAAACGATTGACAACAAAGCCCGGAGCATCTTTGCAAATAATCATTGTCTTTTTTAACTCTTTACCAATACTGACGGCAGTTGCAGTAGTTGCATCATCGGTATGAGATGTGCGAGCGATTTCAAGAAGAGGCATCACTGCAACCGGATTAAAGAAGTGAAAACCAACTACTCGTTCTGGCTGATCCAGCCCTTCACTCATGGCCTGAACTGAAAGCGATGAGGTATTTGTGGCCAGCACACATTCTGGCCCGATGATTTTCTCCAACTTCTTAAAAAGCTCTTGCTTGAGCGTTAGCTCTTCAAAGATTGCCTCTATGACGAAGTCACAACCTGCAAAGACGTTTTGATCGGCAGAGCCGCTAATCAGCAAGGCAAGGCGGGCGGCAGATTCTGCGCTCATGCGCTTTTTTTCTACCAACTTAGTTAATTCAGCCTTTACCCACGTCACACCTTTATCAGCGCGCGCTTGGTCAATATCGGTCATGACAACCGGACATTTAAGGTTGCGAAGAAGCAGCAACGCTAGTTGGGAAGCCATCAGACCAGCACCGACAACACCTACTCGAGCAACCTTTCGCGCTACCGCTGGCTTTGGCGCCCCTTCCACTTTCTTTCGCTTCTTTTGAATGACGTTAAAAGCATAGAGAGAGGCGCGCAAGGGATCTGACATCGTCAAATCTGCCAGCACTTGATCTTCGGCAGCAAAACCAGCGCCACGGGAATTAGTTTTGGCTGCGGCGATAAGTTCTAGCGCCTTTGTAGGAGATGCCATTTCTGCGCCGCCAAATTTCTTAAGCGCGGTTGCGCGACCAGCAGTAAGGGCGGCATCCCAAGCCGGGTCTACTGAGAAATCTTTTCTTTCAATTTTTTGCGCTCCATTTAAAATGCGAGCTGCGAAGGAGACCGATTTTTCTAAGAAATCTGCCGGTTCAAATACTGCATCAACAACCCCAAGTGCCAGCGCATCCTTTGCTTTCATCATGGTGTTGTTATTGAGTGAATTACCAATAATCACCTGCACCGCACGTTCTGGACCGATTAGCTTAGGAAGAATGGTCGCACCGCCCCAACCTGGAATGAGTCCGAGGAATACTTCTGGTAGCGCGGTAAAAGCGGTAGTGGCAAGTGTGCGGTAATTACAGTGGAGTGCTATTTCTAGTCCGCCACCAAGGGCCAAGCCATTTACAAAAGCGAAGGTGGGAATATCGATTTCATCCAAACGCCGAAAAACATCGTGGCCCAGCTTGCCAATGGCCACCGCTTGATCGCGGGTATTAAGAAATGCCAGGCCTGAGAGGTCAGCGCCAGCGGCAAAGATAAATGGCTTTCCGATAATTGCAATCGCAGCAGGTGTGCGGGCGGCGGCATCAGTGATTGCAGTATCTAACGCGATCAGTGATTGTGGTCCGAGGGTATTGGGGCGAGTGTGATCGAGTCCGTTATCGAGTGTGATTAAGGCAAGTGAACCCTTGTAGCCGAATGGTGTGAGGTCCACATCGCGCACTAGCGATTGGGTAATGACTTCTTCCGGTGCACCTTCAGGAAGGGTAATTGCGGTAGCCATTACTTTGCCCCTCCTGTGTAATGTGGATTTTCCCAAATTACAGTTCCACCCATTCCTAAGCCGATACACATCGTTGTAATGCCATAACGAACATCTGTCTTCTCTTCAAATGTGCGAGCTAAATTAAGCATCAGGCGCACACCAGATGAGGCAAGTGGATGACCAACAGCGATGGCGCCCCCATAAGGATTCACACGCGGATCATCATCTGCAATTCCAAAGTGATCTAGAAATGCCAGCACTTGCACGGCAAATGCTTCATTGACTTCAAAGGCTCCAATATCTTCAATGCGAAGTCCAGCTTTGGCCAGTGCTTTGATTGTTGCTGGAACCGGTCCATATCCCATTACTTCTGGCTCAACACCGGCGAAGGCAAAAGTGACAAGCCGGGCCTTAATAGAAAGTCCAAGTTCTTTTGCTTTAGCTTCACTTGCTAGCAGCGCTGCAGTGGCGCCATCGTTGAGTCCAGATGAGTTTCCGGCAGTGACGCGACCTGCTGGGCGGAAAGGAGTTTTCAGTCCAGCTAATCCTTCAATAGTTGTTGTGGGACGAGGTGATTCATCAACAGTTGCAATTCCCCAACCAGTCTCAGGATGTCGGGCTGCCGTTGGAATGAGATCTCGCTGAATCTTTCCATCTGCATATGCCTTCGCTGTTTTCATCTGAGAATTAAAGGCGTAAGCATCTGCGCGCTCTTTTGTTAAATGTGGGAAGCGATCATGCAGGCGCTCTGCCGTTGCTCCCATGGCAAGGGCATCTTGTTCCACCAATTTCTCAGCTAGGTAACGCGGATTAGGATCCATCAACTCACCCATTGGATGATTTCCCATGTGTTCAACACCGCCAGCGATTGCAATATCGATTGCGCCCATCGCAATAGCGCCGGCAACTGTTGTGGTTGCAGTCAGTGCACCGGCGCACCAGCGGTCGATGGAGTAGCCAGGAACAGTTTTAGGAAGGCCAGCAAGGAGGGAGGCGCTGCGACCAATATTCATTCCTTGATCACCAGTCTGGGTTGCTGCCGCGATGGCAACATCATCGATGAGTTCGGGATTGAGCCCAGGGTTGCGCTCTAGCAGCCCGCGCATCGCTCGCACCATTAAGTCATCTGCGCGAGTGCCTGAATACATGCTGCCCGCTTTTCCAAATGGAGTGCGCACTGCATCAACGAGGACAACGCTATGGAGCTGGGATGTCATAGAACTTCCTTTACCTAGTCAGTATGCCGTTAGGTTACTGGTCGGTAGAAAAAAGCGCTACGCGTTGGCGGGAGTATTTACCTTCTTAGCAGGGGCGAGGTAGAACCTCAGCGTCAAGCCAATGTAGGTGAGCCATCCAGCTAGCTGTAGCCACGATGTTGTGGTGTCAAAGCCGATAGTTCCGGCCAAGAGCCCGGCAACGAGTGACTCCTTTGGCATCCAGGAGGTGACATCCCAGACAAATGCATCTGGGGCCGGCAGAATTCCAAACTCTTGGAACTCATGAATACCGTATGAAAGTACTCCAGCTGCAACCACAACTAAAGCAACTCCGGAATAGGTAAAGAACTTTCCGAGATTGAGTTTGATGGAACTCTTATAGATCCCAATTCCAAGTCCTACCGCAAGTGCTAATCCGAGCACTAAGCCAAGAGTTGCAGCAGATACCGCTCCTGCAGTTTTAAAGTTGGTGTATAAAAACAGTGATGTCTCCAGACCTTCTCTAGCAACAGCGAAGAACGCTGCGAGTGCGAGTGCGATGGAACCCGCACCAATCGCTGATTCAGCCTTGTTCTGCAGTTCATTACGAAGTCCACGAGCAGCACGCTTCATCCAGAAGATCATCCAGGTTACAAAGCCAACAGCTATGAAAGAGGTGGTTCCCGCAAAGAGCTCTTCCCCGCGTGATGAAAGTTCGGCGGAGGTATAGGACAGGAATGCCCCAAAGGCGAGACTGGCAATGATCGCAACAGCTACGCCACTCCAGAGAGCGCGCAGGTGGCGCTGGCGCCCAGTCTTAACTAGGTAGGCAACCAAAATACCGACGATGAGTGAAGCTTCTAGCCCTTCGCGAAGGGCGATAATGAATGTACTTAGCATGGATTGAGAATAATTCACTCCCTGTAATTACGCAACTCCTATGTTGCGTAATTCATCACTCTTCGGGCGACTCGGAAGTGGGCTCAACCTCGGGCAGCTCAAGGGCAACGGTCTCTAAAAGCGCTGCCTCCAGGATAGCAGCGGCTATCTGCGCCTGCCAGCGACGGGCACCGAGCGCCTGCAAGGCCTCCAGCACGGAGTTATCAAGGGGAGGTGACCAACAGATGCGGCGCACGAGTTCCGGGGAGATCAAATTCTCAAGGGGGATCGAAAGCTCTTCGGCCTTAGCAGCAAGGTTGAAGCGAGCATGGGAAAGCGGGATGAATTTTTCAGGAAAACGTTCGCGCCAGAGCTTAATCGGCGGCAAGGTATCGCTTTTAGAACGAGCCTCTGGCCACTGATCCTCAGGCAACTCCATTGCAGTGGTGATCGATGTAATCCAAATGGCTGCGTTCTCTAACCAGCGCGCTCGCAATCCGAGCGGGCGCAAGATTTTCTCCAGATGTTTGCGATTAGTAATGGGTGACTTCTCGGCATTCTGAGCCAGCTCAGTAATCGCGGCATCTGATAACAATCGACTGGGTGAGATATCTGCGCCCCGCGCAATCTCATCACGGGCCTGCCATAACTCACGCACTACCGCCATTTGTAGTCGTTTCTTAATTTTATGCATTCCAGAAGTACGACGCCATGGATCGATACGAGGGGCCGGCGCAGGAGCAGAAATGATTGCGGCGAAGTCTTCCTCGGCCCATTCCCATTTATTTGCATCAACGAGGAGTGCATGGACTTTATCGCGTAGCTCTACCAGAAGTTCCACATCAAGTGCTGCGTAGTTAAGCCATTCTTCGGGCAATGGGCGCTTAGACCAATCGGCTGCTGAATGTTCTTTGGCTAGTGATACCTCCATCAGTGATTCTAAAAGTGGCCCTAGCCCCACACGAGCAAGACCGGCAATACGTCCGCCAAGTTCGGTATCAAAGAGAATTTGCGGATTAATACCTAATTCACGAAGGCAAGGTAAATCTTGCGTACTTGCATGCAAGATCACTTCTTCACTGGAAATCAAATTATTAAGTTCGACAAAGCATCGATGACTAGGACCAAATGGAATAGGGTCAATCAGATGTAATCCGCCACCCGAGCGTTTTATTTGGATCAAGTATGCGCGCGCACTGTATTTAAAACCAGAGGCACGTTCTGCATCAAATGCGTACGGTCCAACCCCTTGCGCAAGTGCGGCTAGCGCCGCATCAAAGGCTTGCTCGGTTTCGATGATTGCTGGAACTCCTTCTGCGGGATGCAGCAAGGCGATAGCGGCCAGCGTCTGTTCTTCTTCAGGCACGACGTCTTGCTGAACCAATTGTGGCAACACCTTCTGGAAGCGGTGGCAATCCAGCGACTTCCGTCATGAGATTACACCAGGCCTGCACGTGCGGAAAGATTTCTTCAATCTTAGAAATAAGTGGAGTCCACGAAGCTCTGATCTCAATTTCGGAATCGCTATGGCGAGGAGATAACTTTCCAAAGGAGGCGCTGGAAACTCGAGTTACGGTTCCACTAGGTGCGTTGAAATGTGCATCGGTTCCGGCCAAGCAATCAAGTAACCAGTTCCAGCCAACTTCAGGAAGTAGTGGGTCTTCTTGCATTTCGCTATCAACGTCGGCTCGCATAAAAGTAACGCAGCGAAAGTCACCTTCCCAGGTTTCTTGTCCACCTGGTTCGTGTAAGACCACAAAGCGGCCTGATGCAATTTCATGCTCGGCATCACCCGGTAAGCGATTTGAAATATCTGCTGTGAATGCAAATGAGTATGTGGCCAATTTCTGTGGCGCCGGAACCTCCTCCAGAATAATCTCTGCTCGCGGAGTGAAGGTACGAAGAAGTTCAATCATTTCATTAAAGGCAAATGGTGACTCCACTGCTCAATTCTAAAGTTTGTCCTGCGGTTTACCGGGGAGGCTAAGCCGATAGCCCGGTAGAGTCTGCCCCCATGGCCAGCATCCTCGCTCTCTTCTCGAGCGTTTTATGGGGAAGTGCCGATTATCACGCTGGCAGATTGAGCAAGAAATTTCCCACGATTGCAGTTCTAGCCCTTACTCAGGCGATTGGCTTTATTACTGGCGTTGTACTCGTTCTTGTCAGTCGTAGTTGGGATGCAGAACCATTTGGAAGCGGGGGATATTTACTACCTGGAATGTTTGCCGGCATTTTTGGTTATCTCGGACTTATTAGTTTGTATGCCGGACTTTCAACTGGCCGCATGGGAGTTGTTTCACCTATTAGCTCCCTGAGCGCACTGATTCCACTTGGCTACGCGCTCTACTTTAAAGGTGATCAGCTGTCAACGATTGTCGGTATCGGAGTCTTCATTGCGATGCTCGGTGGATTCCTGGCAAGTGGTCCGGAAGTTTCCCAGGGCCTTCCACTTAAACCAGTCCTCTTAGCTTTAAGTGCGGCCATCTTCTTTGGTAGCGCACTGGTCTGTATGGCAATTGGTTCAGAGAGCAGTGCGCTGATGACCATGACAACGATGCGCACCGCGACCCTCCTTGTTGGGATCACACTCTTTCTTCGTTATCGTCACATTGGCGGATTAGGTAAGCCTGAACTACCAGTGCTCATCTTTATCGGAGTCGCAGATTTTGTGGCGAATTTGCTGTTGGGGGTTGCGACAACCAAGGGGTTAGTCTCTATTGCAATGGTGCTTGGTGCGCTCTATCCAATAGCGACTTCGTTACTGGCCTTTTTGTTTCTCCATGAGAGATTGCACAGGGTGCAGTATTTCGGAATAATTTTTGCAGTCCTAGGAGTTTGTATTATCTCCGTCTTCTAATTACTTCGAAGCTGAGATAAATCTCGTTCTATCGATTACTTTCTCTTCCCGTGTTCCGAAAGCTCCCAATAGCGCATCGATATCGACTTTCATTTCTCCGCCAGTGGCGCTGGTAATACTCAGTTCTAGTTGGTCAATTCGGCCGGCGGCAATAAGTTCACTGATCATTGTTGCACCGGCTTCAACATGAATACGAGGCCCAAAAGTCTCTATTGCTTTCGCTAGCCCTGCTACAGGTGAAAGGCTCCAAAGGTGGGCCAGTGGATTACTCGCTAATGGATTATCAAGTTGACGTGAAATAACCACTACCGGCACTGGAGTTCGTAGGTATGGCTCGGCACGCGCAGTGTTGCCACCGATGAAGATGCAATCAGCTAATCTGCGATGTTCAAGAAATTGCGCGCGGTCGGCGCCACTGGTGACCCCCTGCGAAGTGCCGCTTTTTGTGGTCGAGCCATCTGCGCCTACTACCAGCGTTGCGATCACAGCCATGAGCGGAGAATATTCTTTTTCTCACCCGATTATCATGGATATTTCACGCTTAAAATTGAAAATCATCGATGAGGGGCATTAGCCTTTGAAACATGAAGAAATGGATGAGCGCTGCCACATGGGGCACCTCGTTAACCATTCTTCTCTCCATCATTCAGGCGCCTACCTCGCAAGCGGCCCCAACTCTGGCGCAAGTGCAGGCACAGGTCATTCGCTATGAAGAGGAAGCAACCTCTGCCGCAGAGGGCGCACAAGAAGCGAAGGTGAAATTAAATTCACTCACTCGAAGCCTTGCCGGCATTCAGGCGCAAGCGCAAATCCAGGCAAAGACGGTGGATGCGATTTCAAAGACGTTAGGTGCGATCGCTATCGATCAGTACAAATCTGGAACGATAAGTCAGAGCCTTGAACTGCTCTTCTCATCTGATCCTTCACTCTATCTCTCATCGGCGGGATCGCTGGAAGCAATCACCCGACAAAAAGGAATTCAGCTACGCAAGTTTCAATCAGCAGAGCAGCAACTCAATGCCACCTCACTCACAGTAAGTGATCGCCTAGCTCAGGTTAAGGCGTTGCAGAAAAAGTTGGCCGAGAAGAGCGCGCTAGCAACAGCTAAATTAGCTCAGGCAGAATCGATATTGGCAAAACTAAAGAAGGAAGATCGCGAGCGACTAGCGAGGTTGGCGCAAGAGCGTGAAGATGCCGACCAAGCTTCTTCGCTGAAAGCGGCAAAGAGTGCGGCCGGGGTATCAGGCCGTGCTGGGCTTGCAATTAAATTCGCTTTTAAACAAATTGGCGACAAGTACGTTTTCGGTGCCGACGGAATGATCTACTGGGATTGCTCAGGCCTGACGATGCGTGCATACCAAACAGCGGGAGTTTCACTTCCACATTCTTCAGCGGCGCAAGCTCGAATGGGTAAATCAATTCCCTTTAGTCAAAAGAAGCCCGGAGACCTCATGTTCTTCGGCAGACCAGTCTCGCACGTTGGAATTTATCTGGGTGGCGGCAAGATGGTGCATGCGCCTCGTTCGGGATCACGTGTGAAAGTTGCAACGACCGATATGGGACGTAAGCGGCTGGTCGCAATACGCCGGTTCTAATGCTTGAAAATAATTTAGAATATCCACAAATACTCTGTATCACTAATGACTTTGGACCTCGCGCTGGAGGAATTGAAACTTTTATCATTGGATTAATCCAGCGCTTGCCCAAGAATTGCATCATCGTCTACACCGCTTCCCAACCGGGTTCTGCGCCCTTTGATGCGATGTGGCTACGTGATTATGGCGTTGAGGTAATTCGAGATCCTTCCAAGGTATTACTTCCATCGTTTCGGGTGGGAAGGAAGGTAAGAAAGTTAGTTCGTGAGCGCGATGTCAAAACTGTTTTCTTTGGTGCAGCCGCTCCCTTGGCACTTCTCGCCCCGGGACTTCGTAGCGTTGGAGTAAAGAAAATTGTTGCACTCACCCACGGACATGAAGTCTGGTGGTCCAGACTCTGGCCATTTTCATGGGCGATTGCCCGCATTGGGCGCGCAGTTGATTCCCTTACTTATCTAGGAGATTTCACGCGTGGAGAAATTGCCAAGGCGTTAGCTCCTGGCGATGTTGCAAAGCTAGTTCGCATCGCACCGGGAATCGACACTGAACATTTCACACCGTGCAGTAATGCCCGAGAACTTCGTGAAAGTTTAGGGCTTGGTAATAAGCGAGTAATTGTCAGCGTGGGGCGCCTGGTGCACCGAAAAGGACAAGATGTATTGATTGCGGCGATGCCAGAGATCATCACAGCTATTGACAATGTCCATCTGCTCTTCATTGGCGAGGGTCCATATAAGAAGGAACTTGAAAAACGGATGAAGAATTTAGGTTTAGAGAATCGAGTTACTTTTGTTGGTCGAGTTCAGTACTCAGATCTGCCGCGATATATCTGTGTGGGAGATGTCTTTGCCATGCCATCTCGTTCCCGCCTTGCTGGACTTGAAGTTGAAGGACTCGGAATTGTTTACCTTGAGGCAAGTGCATGTGGACTGCCGGTCATTGTTGGAATATCTGGGGGAGCACCGGATGCAATTTTGCAAGGTGAGACGGGTTTTGCTGTCGATGGAACATCAGCGCATGAAGTTGCAAAGGCGCTCGTGAAAGTACTTGCAGATAAAGAGCTAGCGCAGAAACTAGGAATACGTGGGCGGCAATGGATTATTGAAAAGTGGCAATGGCAGATCTGGTCAGAGCGGTTTAATCAGCTACTTAAGTGAGCCCGGCTACACGTGCTTTTTCAATTGCCTGCAGGCGACTATGCACATCTAGTTTGCGATAGATGCTGGAAAGATGGGTCTTTAGAGTCGCCTCTGTGATGAAGAGCGAAGAGGCAAGCTCTGCAACCGGGGCAGCCTTATGAAGTTGAGTGAGTATTTGTAGTTCTCGTTGCGATAAATCAAATTTATCTCGCTTTCGCTCCACAGTTTTTACGGTTTCACGAGATGAGAAGGTCAGCGGTGCAATCAGGGAGTGATCTATTGCAGCCAGAATTTCAAGAAGCGGCGCAGACTTATTCAGATACGACGAGGCGCCTGCCTTCATGGCAGCGAGAAGGAAGTCATCGTGTTCATTGAGGGTCAGAACTATGATTGCAATCGTCTGTGAAATCGAACGGGCCCAAGAGACTATCTCTAAACCACTTCCATCGGGAAGATTGATATCAACAACGATGACATCAGGATTCACTTTCGCCATCTGTGCAAACGCCTCTGACTTTGAGGCAGCTTGAAATATGGTGAAATCTTCTCGTCTTTCTAACGCGGCACAGATACCTGCTCGAACGATGGCATGGTCATCAATGACCAGAACTCGCGTGGACGTGCTCATATGGAGATTGAAATATGAGTGCCGTCTCTATCTTCAATGATGCAGCTTCCGTTGATAGCCTGAATTCGTTCTGTGATTCCTTGTAATCCCCAACGGTTCTCTTTCATCACAGCCCCACCATTTCCGTTATCACTTATCTCTAGACAGGTGTGATTGTTGACCCAGTAGAGCTTGATGAGAATGAGGTTAGCCCCAGAGTGGGCAACGATATTTCGAAGAATCTCTGCTGCCACTGCCAATAGTTCACTTTGCTGGTCGCCATCTATCGCTACCTCCTCAATCTCAAATGAGATTTCCATCCCAGTGCAAATTTCTTTAGCATACCTCTGCAGAAGCAGGTGAAATGGATCTTCGGACTCTTTTCTTAGTGCAAGAATTTCAGTGCGGACTTTGATGATCAGAGAATCGATATGTAACCGTGAGGCTCGAACCTGAGTTCGTGAGAGCTCACTCAACTTCGAATCAGCCAGGATGAGATCGAGTTGATACCCGAGTCCTACTAAATCTTGCGCAATTCCATCGTGTAACTCCCGAGCAATACGTAGCCGCTCAGGAGTATTGGTAGCCACAAATTACTTTGTAAAGAGCGTTGAAATTTCCGCAGCAAATTGCTGGGCGATGATGTGACGCTTAAGCGAAAGCTTTGCTGTGAGCTGTCCACCTGCGATAGTGAAATCAACTGGCAGAATTGCAAACTTACGAATTGATTCAGCCTTCGAAACTGCCTTGTTGGCTTCATCGACAGCTGTTTGAATAACAGCAATCAAATCGGGATCATTTCGCAGCGTCTCGATAGTTGCGCCAGTCTTTGCATTCGTTGCAATCCAGCCTTTGAGCATATCTTGGTCAATAGTTATCAGAGATGCGATGAATGGCTGGTTATCACCAACGACCATGCACTGACTGATAAGGGGATGAGCACGAAGACGATCTTCCAGAACTGCTGGTGCTACATTCTTACCGCCGGCAGTCACAATGATTTCTTTCTTGCGACCGGTGATATAGAGATAGCCATCATCATCAAGGCGACCAAGGTCACCAGATCTAAACCATTCACCATCGAATACTTCTTGATTCGCGGCATCGTTCTGCCAGTAACCGCGCATCACGATTGCTCCGCTGATCAAAACTTCGCCATCATCTGCAATCTTGATGGAAGTTCCAGGAATTGGTTTACCTACTGAGCCAACGCGAAGAGAATTGGTGAGATTTAAAGTAGCTCCGGCGGTAGTTTCGGTGAGTCCATAGCCCTCGAGCACGGTGATGCCTGCCCCGCGATAGAAGTGGCCAAGTCGTTCCCCCAGTGGTGCACCACCAGAGATAGCTGCTTCAACTGCACCACCCATACCGGCGCGAATCTTTGAATACACAAGCTTGTCAAAGAGTGCATGCTTGAGAGTCAGAAGTGGATTAAATCCACCTTTATCTTTGCTCTCGCTATATGCGATAGCAACATGAGCAGCTGCTCTGAATATCTTTCCCTTACCGGCAGCCTCTGCGCGTGCTTCGGCGCCGTTGTAAATCTTTTCAAAGATACGTGGCACAGCAAGTACGAAGGTTGGTTTAAAGGATGCTAAATCTTGCGGTAGTCGGCCTACTGGATCACTGCAATGCGCCAGGTGAAGTCCTGCATGGATCGAGCCAATTTGAACCATTCGACCAAAGACGTGTGCGACCGGTAAGAAGAGCAGGGTAGAACCGCCCGGCTTCTTAAAGAGATCACTTGCCGCTTCCACAACATTTCCACACTCTGCCAGAAAGTTTGAGTGGGTAATTTGCACACCTTTTGGACGTCCAGTTGTTCCAGATGTGTAGATCAAAGTCGCAAGCGTGGTTGGTTGCAAAGAACTGCGACGACGTTGGATTTCTTCGTCGGTGATCTGCGCTCCTGAATTACGGAGCCCCGGAAGAACATCATCTGTCATGACCCAAACATGTTTTGTGTGAGAAGGGAGAACTGGCGTCACAAACTCTTTTAGGAGTGGAGTTTCAACGATGAGACCAACTGCTCCAGAATCTTCTAGAATCCATTGCACTTGTTCGGCAGAGGATGTTTCATAAATAGGAACTACCGAGCCACCGGCATACCAAATTGCGAAATCTAAGACGGTCCACTCATAACGCGTGCGCGCCATGATTGCTACCCGATCACCAACGGCGATTCCGGCAGCGACCAAACCTTTTGCAGTGGCGCGGATTTCTACCTCCAATTCCTTGGCAGTCATTGGTTGCCAGCCATCGCCAAGCGGACGCGAGATTGTGATTCGCTCCGGTTCGGTTCTGGCGCGGTCAGCGATGAGATCGGTGAGATTTCCGGTGGTTGCAGCGGGGATAATGGCGGGTGTGGAGACTAGATTCATGGCGCTAACGCTATATGGGCAAGGCTGGAAATGGGAAGATGCTTTTCAAATAATTGATAGCCTTCGACCATGTCTGAGAAAAGTTCTTCCACGATAGTCATCGATGCCCCACTCACCGACGTACAGGCAGCCCTATTTGATATCGCCACCTATCCTGAATGGCTCACCTCCATTAAGAAGGCCGATGTCATGGAAAGTGATGACCAGGGACGGGCACTCAAAGCCAAGCTCTCCATCGATGCGGGCATGATGAAAGATCGCGTCACTCTGGATTATGACTGGAGTGCGGCCCCTGCAAGTTTGTCATTTACCATGGATGAAGCCGATCTTCTCACGCAAATGGATGGTACTTATTTCATCAAGGCGTTAGATGAAGATTCAACGCAGGTAACGTATGAGCTTACTGTCGCGGTCTCACTTCCTGTGCCAGCAATAATGATTACCAAAGCCCAACAACAGACTATCGACGCAGCCCTTAAAGAGTTAGCTGCGCGAGTTTCCTAGATGGGTTACACGGTAGGAATCGACATCGGGGGAACGAAAGTTCTTGGTGGAGTTGTCGATGAGACAGGTGCGCTCATAAGACGAGCACGTAGAGATACACCTGCCGAAGGTGGAGTTGCGCTCACACAGGCTATTGCAGATGTTGCGCTAGAACTCATGAAAGATTCCGAGATTGAATCAGTCGGAGTATCTGTTGCCGCCTTTATCTCCGCAGATCGCAAGACAATACTTGCCACGCCAAACATTAAAGATTGGAATGGCGTCAATCTTGATTACGAACTCACCTCGCGTATGGGGCTACCGGTAGTCATTGAAAATGATGCCAACTCTGCCGCTTGGGGTGAATTTAAATTTGGTGCAGGTCGAGGTAAAGAAAATATTTTGATGCTCACTGTAGGAACCGGAATTGGCGGCGGAATCGTAGTAAATAGCAATCTCCTTCGGGGATCATTTGGTATCGCCGCCGAGATTGGACACTTACGCATTGTGCCAAACGGCCTGCTTTGTGGCTGCGGCGCTTATGGATGCTTTGAACAATATGGTTCAGGGACCGCACTTCTTCGACATGCACGCGAAGCAATACAGGCACACCCTGATCGCGCTAGCAATATTCTTAATCGTGGCGATGGCTCGATTGAAGGAGTCAAAGGCAGTGCAATTACCGAAGCTGCGCGCGATGGCGATGAACTCGCACTCTCAATTTTTGAAATAACTGGAGATTACATAGGAGCAGGAATCGCATCCCTTGCTGTCATTCTTGATCCAGAAGCGGTTGTTATTGGTGGGGGAGTAATTGATGCAGGAGACATTCTGCTCAATCCGATTCGCACTGGGATGGAGAAGTACATGCCTTTTGCAGGAAAACATCCACATCCGCAAATCATTGGTGCACAGTTGGGTAATGAGGCTGGATTAGTCGGAGTTGCCGATCTGGCGCGCATTTAGAGCGCAGGGCTGGACGCTTTACACAATAGAAGAGATTCGCGGTAAATTACTTCGGTGAACAACCTTCCTTATGGAACGCTTCGTGCGTTCCTGACTCCCTTCTTGATGTTGTTGTTCAGACCAAAAGTAAAGGGTCTTCGTAACGTTCCGGTTTCCGGACCGCTCATTCTTGCCTCTAACCATCTCTCATTTAGTGATTCCATCTTTATGCCCTTAGTTGTTCCACGTAAAGTGACCTTCCTTGCTAAGAGTGAATACTTCACTTCCCCTGGACCTAAGGGATTCATTAAGAAACTGACCTTCATCGCACTTGGGCAGGTGCCAGTTGATCGCTCGGGTGGAAGGCGCAGTGAGGCTGCCCTGATTACTGGTCTGCAAGTTCTTTCGGCCGGTAACTCACTAGGTATTTATCCGGAAGGAACCAGGTCCCCTGACGGTCGCTTATATAAGGGCCGCAGTGGAATCGCTCGACTAGCGATCGAATCTGGGGCACCAGTGATTCCTATCGCAATGTTTAATACCGACAAGATCCAACCGACGGGAAAAGTTGTTCCCAAGGTGATGCGGGTAGGAATTACATTTGGCGAGCCGATGTATTTTGAAGGCGATTCAACTGATCTTCAGTATTTGCGTGAGGTTACCGACCAGATTATGAAGCGAATTCAACAGCTATCTGGACAAGAATATGTTGATGCCTATGCGGTGAAAGCAAAGAAATCTAAAGTCAAGGACGAAAATAGCGAAGAGAGTGATTAATCAATCTGTAACTCTGCACGTTTAAGCAGATAGTTACAAACTGTGCACTCAGCACCGGATGCTGGCATCCCACCTTCGATCGTTGAGATGAGCTCTTCCAAAAGTGCGGTAAATGTTGCCGTGTCACGTTCGACTGGCACATAGTGTTGGTTAACTCCGAAGCCATGTGAATTCGAGGCAAGCTCACTTGCAGATGTCTCTGTTACTCCGGCTAGCTTCCAAATCAGCAGCCCCATGGATGAGACAGGAAATGGCTTACCTTTATCTGGGTTCTCTAGCGCATGTGCATATGCCTCCAGTTGCGGGGCATAAAACGGCCCATTATCGCGATCGGAATCAGAGACTTTGCAATCAATAATTCCGACGGTGCCATCTTCGTAATGACCCAAGAGGTCGTAAATTCCTAATATTTTCCAACGAGTTTCAAAGCCATTGATTTTAATGGGAGAACTCTTTACCCATTGCCCCCATTGCTTGACTACGCCAGGCTTTAACGTGGGAGAAATATCTGGCATTGATGCCCGCCGGAAATGCTCTTCTTGCGAATCTGCCAGCGGTTTGACAAGTGGAAATTCTTTCTTCAGATCGAATTTAAACCAGTACTTAAGCCAGAGGCATCGTTTGCACGTTGCTAATCCGAAGGTGAGATCAGATGGAGCAATCGTGTCGCGGGCCGGAACATCTGGTTTATTCATAGCGGCATTCTCTCGCTATGAACTGACAACGGCGCTGATGAGCACGAGTATTCCAAGCACAATCATGACGAGCCCACCGGTTGCACGTAAGCCCTCAAGGCGCCGGGCATCAGTTGCCAGCCACTGCCTGGCAGTTCCGGCAAGTAATCCCCAAGTGCCATCAGAGATAAATGCCAGAACGCAGAAGACCAAGCCCATGAAGAGAAGTTGCGCGGTGACATTGCCACCATCGATATCAACAAATTGGGGTAGTACGGCTGCAAAGAAGACGATTGCCTTTGGATTAAGAACACCGACCCAGAATCCGTCACGAATCGATTGCCCAACACTTGGCACACGTGTTCCCTGGTTGGTCATATCAGCTGCATGCTCAGAACGTTTCCTAATGGCATCGATGCCTAGGTAGATCAGATAGAGCCCGCCACCCCATTGCACCGCCAGATAGGCAAGATCGGAGCGGGCAAGGATGGGACCGAGTCCCAAGGCAACCAGAGTCGATAAGACGAATGAGCCCGAGACATTTCCGGCCACAGTTAAGACGGCTACCTTGCGCCCCCAGGAGATGGCGCGGGCTATGACAAATAGGACGCTGGGCCCTGGAGCCAGGATGATGATGATGGCGGCCACGATGTATTCAGGCAGGCGCGATGGAATCACCGGCCCAGGGTAGCGCCAGGGGCGGTGTGTCGATTTGCGATTGGCATCCATCTCCAGTTAAATACCGTCTAGATATATCGTTACGATATATACATCGGTTATAACCATTCGGAGGCAGGAAATGCGATCACGCGCAGATTCACTGGAGTTCGCCCTGCTTGGGCTGCTCTCAGATTCTGCGCTACATGGCTATGAGCTGCGCAAGCGTCTGATGACGATCTTTGGCCCCTTCCGGGCGCTCTCGTTTTCAGTTCTCTACCCGCAGCTCAAGCGGATGGTGATTGCCCAAAGTATTGAGGCGAAAGAGGTAGGTGTGACTTCACGTCGCACCCGCATCGTCTACACAATTACCGAAAAAGGACGCAAGCGATTTGCTGAACTCAATGGTGCTGTGACTGCAGATGCTTGGGAAGATGAAGGCTTTGGAGTGCGCTTTGCATTCTTTAGCCCGACCACAATGAATAACCGGGTAAGAATTTTGGAGGGGCGCTTGCGTCGCCTTCAAGATAAGGCAGAGGCGCTGCGTACTGATCTTCAGGCGCAACCTCTGGGGATAGATAAGTATCTCGAAGAGTGGCGACGCTTTTCACTCGAGTCACTCGAGCGCGAGATTTCATGGTTAGAGACAATGATTAAGAGTGAAGGGAAAGTAAAGTGAATATAAAGACTGGAACTGGAGACATTCGCGTAGCGATTGTGGGAGTTGGAAACTGTGCTAACTCGCTTGTGCAAGGTGTTACCTATTACAAGGACGCCGCGATAGATCAGGAGATTCCTGGCCTGATGCATGCCGTAATCGGCAGCTACCACATCAACAATGTTAAATTTGTCGCAGCCTTCGACGTCGATGCCAAAAAGGTAGGTCTTGATCTCGCTGACGCTATCTGGGCCAGTGAAAACAACACTATTAAATTCTCTGAGGTCGCCAAGACTGGCGTCACGGTACAACGTGGAGTCACCCTCGATGGACTTGGAAAGTATTACAAAGAGACTATTGCCGAATCCACTTCAGCTCCAGTTGATGTCGTAGCAACACTGAAAGAGGAAGCTGTCGATGTTCTAATTTGTTACCTTCCTGTCGGCTCGGAAGAAGCAGCAAAGTTCTATGCCCAATGTGCCATTGATGCTGGCTGTGCATTTGTCAATGCACTACCGGTCTTTATCGCTTCCGATCCGGTATGGGCGAAGAAGTTTGAAGATGCTGGCATTCCTATCGTGGGCGATGACATCAAGAGCCAGGTCGGTGCCACAATTACTCACCGAATTATGGCCAAGCTATTTCAAGATCGTGGAGTTCACCTTGATCGCACCTACCAGCTTAATGTGGGTGGAAATATGGACTTTAAGAATATGCTGGAACGTGATCGACTTGAATCCAAGAAGATTTCAAAGACCAACTCAGTTACATCTCAGCTAGATCACGATATGGGTGCAAAGAATGTTCATATCGGACCTTCTGATTACATTCCATGGCTTGATGACCGCAAGTGGGCCTATGTCCGTCTTGAAGGCCGTGCCTTCGGTGATGTTCCTTTGAACTTGGAATACAAGCTAGAGGTATGGGATTCACCAAACTCAGCTGGAGTCATCATCGATGCGCTGCGCTGTGCCAAGCTTGGTCTTGATCGCAAGATTGGGGGAGCACTCCTTGCTCCATCTTCATATTTCATGAAGACTCCACCGATTCAATACACAGATGAACAAGCTCACACAGCGGTCGAAGAATTCATTTCGGCGGTACTTGTTCGATAGAAGATTCACACGAAAACCCCGGCCTCTGGATAACCAGACGTCGGGGTTTTCTTTATTCCTCATCTCGCTTTAAGATGCCTCAATGAGTGAGATCACCAGCACCCGCATAGGCCAAACACAGGTAATTCGCTTCAATCGCCCCGAGAAAATGAATGCGATTACTCGCGAAATGTATGCCGGGTTAACATCTACGCTCAATGAGGCTGCGGGAGATTTTGGTGTGCGCACAGTAGTTATTACTAGCGAAGGCGATCATTTCACTGCCGGAAATGACATCAAAGACTTCATGGCCAATCCTCCAACTGAGGAATCATCTGATGTTGCTCGATTCCTAGCTTCACTCCTTGAATTTCCAAAACCGCTGATAGCGGCTGTAAAAGGAAATGCGATTGGCGTAGGAACCACAATGCTCTTGCACTGTGACATCGTCATAGCTGCCCCTAATACCAATTTTTCCATGCCATTTACCTCGCTAGGTTTAGTCCCGGAAGCAGGCTCTTCAAAGTTATTTCCCGAACTCGTGGGTTATCAGCGAGCTGCTCGGATCTTCATGACAGGTGATGCATTTTCTGCCGATGAAGCTAAAGAGATGGGGCTAGTCGAGAGTATTGCTACGGATCCAGAGAAAGTGGCGATGGGGATTGCCGAGCGTATAGGGCACCAACCACCGCAAGCGGTCATCAATACAAAGGCGCTCATGAAGGCCGGCAAACATGACGCTGTTGCCGCGGTAATGAAAGCAGAGTTCCAAATCTTTGCACTTGCCTTGCAATCTGAAGAAGCTGCAGAAGCATTTATGAAATTCATGTCTAAGAAGAGTAAATAGGGGAGTACGCGATGTCACTACAAGGTAAGAGAATCTTCATCACTGGAGGCTCTCGCGGCATTGGTTTGGCCATCGCACTACGAGCTGCCGCAGATGGTGCTCATGTTGCTATTGCGGCTAAGACTTCTGAACCAAATCCAAAGCTGCCTGGAACGATTCATTCTGCTGCCGAGGAGATCCGAGCCGCTGGCGGAACAGCCCTACCTATTCAATGCGATTTGCGTGATGAGAATCAGATTGCGCAGGCAGTTGCCCATGCCGCTAAAGAATTTGGTGGCATAGATATTCTGATCAACAACGCCAGTGCTATTAATCTGACTCGCACCGAAGATACTCCGGCAAAGCGTTTTGACCTGATGTTTGACGTCAATGTGAGAGGCACCTTCCTTACATCCCAAGCCGCGTTACCTCATCTTCGCGAATCAGCCGAAGCTGGGCGTAATCCACACATTCTTACCTTATCGCCTCCACTTTCCATGAAAGCTAAGTGGTTTAAGAACCATGTTGCATACACCATGGCCAAATATGGAATGAGTATGTGCGTTCTTGGTATGTCAGAAGAATTTAGACGCGATGGCATTGCAGTCAATGCGCTCTGGCCTCGCACCGCAATTGATACTGCTGCGCTGCAAATGATTCCTGGAGTGGATACCGCTGCCTGCCGCACACCCGAGATACTTTCAGATACCGCTTACATCATCCTGAATCGCAATTCAAAGGAATGCACTGGCAACTTCTTCGTCGATGATGAAGTTTTGGCATCTGAAGGAATCACAGATCTTGAGAAATATTCGGTAGTTCCCGGAACGAAAGATTTCTTGCTCGATTTCTTCTTAGACTGAGCAAATTTTGGTGAGGTAATCTAAACTCACGTACATGAACCTGGAACTCAACGGCACCAACGTTATCGATGAGAGTGAGCGTGGCGGTGAAGCGTCCTCACTCTTCTGGCCTTGGTGCGGGGCGAACGTTTCACTCCTTGCCCTTTCTTATGGTTCCTTCTTCCTAGGCTTTGGTATCTCTTTCTGGCAGGCAACAGTTGCAGCGATTCTAGGAACAGTTCTTTCATTCCTGCTTGTTGGCGTCAGTTCACTTGCTGGCAAGAAATCAAATGCGCCAACGATGGTGCTTTCTAGAGCTGCCTTTGGAGTGAAGGGCAACCTGCTACCGGGCCTGCTCTCCTACTTAATCTTTGTTGGTTGGGAGACAGTTCTTGTCTCTCTTGCAACGTTAGCTACCGGCACAGTGTTCGTGCGAGTTGGTCATCTTGATCGCGATACTGCGATGATTCTTGGTTTTGTAATCGCTGTTGCACTGACAGTCTCAGCTGGCGTGCTGGGCTTTGGCGTCATCATGAAACTTCAGCGCTATCTAACAATTATTACCATCGCCATGACCTGCGTATATATCGCGCTGACAATCAATAAAGTTGATTGGGAGTTGGTGACATCAATGAAGCCAGGTAGCGCGCAAGGCTTTATCGGCGCTTTGATATTCGGTGCAACCGGAATTGGTTTGGGTTGGGTGAACTCTGCCGCTGATTACTCACGCTACCTGCCCAGGACCGTCTCCGGCAGAAGTGTTATCGGCTGGACCGTCTTTGGAGCATCAGTGGTTCCAATTATCTTGGTTATTTTTGGCGCTGCCCTCTCTGCTAGTAGCGAAGATTTGGCGGGTGCGATTGCAAGTGATCCCATCGGCGCACTGACAACAATTTTGCCAACCTGGTATTTGATTATCTTTGCCCTCGTCGCAATCCTTGGTTTAGTCGGCGGAGCAATTCTTAATCTCTACTCATCTGGACTCACGCTGATTTCACTTGGTCTACCTGTGAAACGCCATGTTGCGGCTTCACTTGATGCCATCATCATGCTTGCAGGGGCTATCTATTTTGTCTGGGTTGCAGATGACTTCTTCTATCCGTTCCAGGGATTTCTCATCACGCTCGGCGTTCCTGTCGCTGCCTGGTCTGCGATATTTGTGACCGATGTTTTGATGCGAAAGCGTTATGATCAGAATGATCTCTATCGCATAGAAGGTCGATATGGTGCCTGGAATTTCACATCAATTGGCATATTACTTATTGCGACCATAGTTGGCTGGGGATTTGTGACTAATGGTTTTGCTAGTTGGCTGACCTGGCAAGGATATTTCCTAGGAATTCTTGGAGGTAAAGAGGGACAGTGGGCATATGCAAATCTGGGAGTCTTCTTTGCCCTCGTTATTGGTTGTTTTGGATATGCATTAATCGCGCGAAAAACTATCGTGCGACAGGAGAGCGTTTAAGCCAGAGGATGCCGAGTAGGCCAGAGATCACTGCTGCGATAAAGAGCCCAGCTCGAACTTGATTTAGCTCAACATCAGATTTCACTGTAATTTCGGCGATCACCATAGACACTGTTAGACCCATGCCAGATAGGAAGCCGATTCCAACTATGTCGGTAAGAAGGACATTTCTCGGATACTGAAGAGAGGTGATTTTAACAAGTAACCAGGCGGTGAGAGTTATGCCGAGAACTTTTCCAAGGACTCTAGCGGCAATAATTGAAAGTGAGATGGCAGATGTTGCCTGCGAGAAATCCAACTGAGCCAGCAGATTAATGGCAATGTAAAGCGGAATAATCAAGAAACTTGCGACGGGGGAGAGAACTCTGATGAGTTGGGCGCGAAAGGGGAGCAGGCTTCCAATGGCTGCGGCTCCTAGGGTGTAGATAAAACTTTCCAAGCGTAGTTCGGATCTAAAGAATATGCCGATTACTACTAGCGAGAAGAAATCATCAGCGATGGCAAGAGTGAGAAGAAAAAATCTCACTTCAGGTTTAACCCGTTTTCCAAGGAGTGAAAGTGCACCCACGGCGAGTGCCACGTCGGTGGGCATGGAAACTGCCCAAGCGGGTGAGTCTGGATTCAGGGCGATAAAGATAATTGCTGGTAGAAGCATCCCACCCAGTGCGCAAATTCCCGGAAGTATCGCATCCTTAGGTTTTTCCAGTCCATGTCGGATTTCAAGTCCGATTAATAGAAAGAAGATAAAAGTCAGGATGTGCGAGAGCATGAGCAAACTCTAATGGTTAAGCAAGGTGGTTAGAGAGTTAGGCCCGCCCCGGAAAGGGCTCGAAGTCCCGCTATTGCATAAATCTGTGCGCTTCGAATCTCCAACTCCGCATCGTTACCAGATTCAATTCTGACGGAGGCTGCTTCGATAGTGTTTTGGAGATAACTCATGGCACCGCGGATATCGGTAAGGCCAATTTCTTGTAGTGGAGCAGAAATTGTCGTCATCAGATTCCTATGGCCTTGAGAAATTTCATCTCTGCGAAACTCAGGAATCGTTGCTGCGTTAAGGCTTTTAATCAGCATGTGACGACCATCGACTACATACTGCAGAGCCTCTGCTATCCAAAGCTCTATATGTTGGTAAGGATCTTGCGTTCCAATCACAGCATGGGATAGACGCTTTTGATAGAGGGCAAGTTCCTCAATAACTAAATCGGCGATGAGATCTGCAGAGGAGGAGAAGTATTCATAGATTGAAGAACGAGCAAGTCCCGCTCGCTGCGCAACTGCTGCAACCGTGATACTTGCGGCCCCAGATTCCAGTGCGATAGCAAGTGCGGCATCAATGAGTTGTCGTTGGCGCATGGCGCGCTGCTCGACAATTGTTGCTGCCTGAATCTTGGGGCACATACCGCAATTATTCTATGCATTGCCCAGAGCTGCCACCGGAGATGATGTGATGTTGGAAATAGAAAACCCCGCCATCGCTGACGGGGTTTTCCTAACGCTATCTCTTAGATGTCGTAGTAGAGCTCGAACTCAGCTGGATGTGGACGCAAGCGCACATAATCAACTTCATTCTTGCGCTTCCACTCAATCCAAGTTGCGATGAGGTCTTCGGTGAAGACGCCACCCTTGGTGAGGAACTCGTGATCCTTTTCCAGGCTGTTAAGAACAGCATCAAGTGAACCTGGAACCTGAGGAATAGAGGCAGCTTCTTCGCCTTCTAGTTCATAGAGATCCTTATCAACTGGAGCAGGTGGTTCAATTTTGTTCACGATTCCATCGATACCAGCCATGAGCATCGCAGCAAATGCGAGATATGGATTAGATGATGGATCTGGGCAACGGAATTCAACGCGCTTAGCCTTTGGAGATGATCCTGTAATTGGAATACGGATACAGGCAGAGCGGTTACGAGCTGAGTAAACAAGGTTTACTGGCGCTTCATAACCTGGAACCAGGCGACGATATGAGTTCACAGTTGGGTTTGTAAAGGCAAGTAGTGATGGTGCGTGCTTAAGAAGTCCGCCGATATACCAACGGGCCATATCTGAAAGATCGCCATATGTGCCAGCTTCGAAGAAGAGTGGCTTGCCATCTTTCCACAGTGACTGGTGCACGTGCATACCAGAACCGTTATCTCCGAAGAGTGGCTTTGGCATGAATGTGGCGGTCTTGCCACCTTCCCATGCAACGTTACGAATGATGTATTTGAACTTCATGAGCTCATCACCAGCAGAGAGAATGTCAGTGAAGCGATAGTTGATTTCCATCTGTCCTGCAGTTCCCACTTCGTGGTGTGAGCGCTCGACCAGAAGACCTGCGCGACCGAGTTCCATCACCATTTCATCTCGGAGATCTGCAAACTGATCTGTTGGTGAGACTGGGAAGTAACCACCCTTGATACGTGTGCGATAGCCACGGTTAGGTGTTCCATCTGGATCGGCAACGATGCCAGTATTCCAAGCACCTTCATAGGAATCAATGTGGTGGTACGCCTCATTAATGCCAGTCTTAAAACGAACTGCATCAAAGACGTAGAACTCAGCTTCCGGTGCAAAGAATGCCTGATCAGCAATACCGGTTGACTTTAAATAATCAACAGCCTTCTTCACTACACCACGTGGGTCGCGCGAATAGGGAGTGTTATCAGAAGGGTTATGAACAGAGAAAATAATGACGAGCGTCTTTTCAAGACGGAATGAATCAATAAATGCTGATTCTGGAACAGGGAGCAACTTCATATCTGACTCGTGGATTGATTGGAATCCGCGAATCGATGAACCATCGAACATCAGTCCATCGGTAAAGACAGCTTCATCGAATGATTCAACTGGAACGTTGAAGTGATGCTGGATACCCGGAAGATCGGTGAAGCGAACATCAACAAGCTTCACATCTTCCTTCTTGATGTATGCAAAAATTTCGGTTGAATTCTTAAACATAGTTACTCCCATTTAAGGCTAGTGATTGCCCGGCGAAATCGTCTTTGCGAGCTCAACTCTGAGTGCGCCTGATGGAGTGAAGGTTAGTTCCGTTGCGTAAAAATGTCATATTCCCTGTGTTACAGCCGTGTTACATCACACTAGGCTTAAGCCCATGACTCAGAAGGATTATCCGCGCGTAGGCCAAGGCCGTCGCCTGGTCGGCATCACCATTGATTGGTTGGCCTGCTATGCCATAGGCCTTGGCTTCTTTGCCGGTTCAGGCACTTTGGCCGATCGAGTACCTAACGCTCGAATCCCGCTCCTGATTCTGCTCTTCGCCGAGTACTCACTCTTGATCGCACTCACCGGAGCATCCTTTGGCCATCGTTTAGTGGGGCTTAAGGTCGTTCGCTTTTCAGATGCTGGACCGGTAACTCCTGTGCAAGCTCTCATTAGGACGGCGCTTCTTTTGCCACTGGTTACCGCGATCACCTTTGATGAAAATGGTCGAGGGATTAATGAGAGATTTTCCAATACCGTTTTGGTGCGTAGTAGATAGTTATTGCTTGTGTCGAAAATATCTGCGCTCCTGAAAGCATCACACTTTGGCCCAACCGTGCTTGTTACAACGATTGCCTTCTTCTTCGCCCGCCATTATTGGTGGGAAGGTCCGGCATGTGTGATTGCATTTGGAGTATTCGTGGGTCAGCTCATTGTTGGTTGGAGTAATGATCTATATGACTATCAGGATGATCTCTCGCACCAACGGATGAAGAAGCCGCTAGTAGCTCAGAAAATTTCATTTGATGAACTTCGTAGGTGGACCTTGTGGATGATTCCATTTGCCTTCATTGCAAATCTCTTGGGGCCACTGGGCATCACCGGCGGACTGGTCTATATGCTGGGAATTGCTTGCGGGGTTAGTTACAACTTCTACTTTAAGTTCACAGCACTATCTCCGCTTCCCTATGCAGTTGCATTTGCGGCGCTTCCTTCATGTATTGCGATATCAAAGGAGATTATGCCGCCACTGTGGATGTGGCTCGGGGGAGCAATCTTTGGCGTGGCAGCACATTTCATCAATGTGTTAAAGGATATGAAGAAGGATCAGCAAAGCGGAATTCGTGGACTGCCGCAACGACTAGGTAGCATCGGCTCAATAATTGCAGCTGGTGTTCTCATTACTGCTGGCGTGATGCTTCTTTTCTACTCCCGCTAGGGCTTAACGAATCTTCACACCTTTTGGCAGTGGACCCTTTGGAATCGGCATTGAAAGACCGCCAACAGCCTTAAGGCGTGCACGAACCTCTCGCATTTGATGGGCAGATAACTTCTTAGGAAGTTTGGTGACGTGCTTTTGTAACTTACGAATCGAAATTTGACCCTCACCATCGCCCACAATGATTTCAGTAATGGGTACACCTGGCGCAAAGCGTTCAGACTTTTTCTTCTCATCTTGGATCATCTGACGAACTGCAAAGCCACCTTCACCGGTGAGGACAATTCCGGCACGGCCAACGCTGCGGTGGACCATATCCTGCTGGCGATTGACTGCAACAGCCGGAGTAGTTGTCCATCCTTTACGGATCGCCATCAGAACACTGGCTCCTGCGCCCATTTGGCCTTCAATATTTGCATAGGCGGCAGAACCCGCAACGCGAGTAAAGAGAAACATTGCAGCGAGCACAGCCACCGGAATTGTGACAAAGCCGCCATAGACAGGGTGATCAAAAATAAAGCCAAGCGTGATTCCAATTGCTAGAACAATGAGGAATGTAACAATGAGGACCACACCGATCCACGGCTTTACTGATTTGGTGACGGCATATGCATCACGAATCGTTTTAAAACGAGGAGTCTTGATTTTGGCTTCTTTACTCTTATTTCGCTTGAACATGGGCGTTAGTTTAGGGGAGCAGGGGCGCTACCACCAAGGCGGAGCGGGGCCCAACGTTGACCTTGGTGTGAATCGGGGTACTTCAGCTGCACCTGATGAAGCATCGCAATCATAGTTTCGCGCAGCAAACTCTCGCTGGCTTCAACATCGCTCTGTTTATCAAAGTAGAGCGGCTCACCGAATCCCACGATGATGGGTATCTTCTCGCGACGCAGATTGCGCTTCACTTTTTTTGTCCAAATTCGCTGAGAACCCCAGACGATGGTGGGAATAACTGGAACACCAGCGGCCATGGCAAGGCGCACGGCGCCGGATTTCAATTCCTTTATTTCAAAGCTGACTGAGATAGTGCCTTCTGGAAAAATGCCGACTACTTCACCTGCGCGAAGGGCGCGTAGTGCTGCGACGAAAGATGCTGTGCCACTACTTCTATCAACGCTGATGTGGTGCATTCCACGCATGAGCGGACCAGCTAATTTATTGTCGAAAACTTCTTTCTTGGCCATGAAGCGCACATAGCGACCAGTGGGCAGGGCGGCGGTTCCGGTGAGTGCGAAGTCTAAATAGCCCACGTGATTGATGGAGAGAATTGCCCCGCCATCGCGTGGAATGTGGTGAACGCCTTGGAAATCAAATTGAAGTCCTAAGTATTTCCAAAAAAGTTTTATCGCCCCAACAACTGGGGGATAGACAAGATCAGCCACGCAGTGATCTCTTCTCCTGTGCTTGCTTATATAGACGACCGGCGCGATAGGAGCTACGCACGAGTGGACCACTCATCACTCCACTGAAGCCAATTTCCTCCGCTTCTTGTGCCAGCTCAACGAATTCATGAGGCTTAACCCATCGCTCTACTGGGTGATGCTTACTTGTGGGACGCAAATATTGCGTGATGGTGATGAGGTCACATCCGGCTGCATGGAGATCTATCAGTGCCTGTGAAATCTCTTCCCGAGTTTCACCAAGGCCAAGGATGAGGTTTGATTTTGTAATCAGGCCATAATCCCGCGCTTGGGTAATGACATTGAGTGAGCGTTCATAGGTAAATGCTGGGCGAATCCTTTTGAAGATACGCGGAACTGTTTCAAGATTGTGTGCGAAAACTTCCGGGCGTGTTTCAAATACTTCGTTGAGAAGGATGGGGTTTCCGCTGAAATCAGGAGCAAGCATTTCCACACCAGTACCAGGGTTAAGTTCGTGCACCTTGCGGATGGTCTCGGCGTAAAGCCAGGCACCTTCATCTTCTAAATCATCTCGAGTAACACCTGTGATGGTGGCGTACTTAAGTCCCATTGATTGCACTGACTCTGCAACTCGTCGTGGTTCATCTCGGTCTAGTGGGTCAGGTTTACCAGTATCGATATTACAAAAATCGCAGCGACGAGTGCATTTTTCGCCGCCAATGAGAAAAGTCGCTTCCTTATCTTCCCAACATTCAAAGATATTCGGACATGCTGCTTCTTGGCAGACTGTATGTAGGCCTTCGGATTGAACGAGGGAGCGAAGTCTGGTGTATTCAGGGCCCATATTGGCTCGGGTCTTAATCCATTCAGGCTTGCGCTCAATGGGGGTCTCAGTATTTCGAGCCTCTATACGTAGAAGTTTGCGGCCCTCGGGTGCGATTGTCATGCGCTCACCTTCGCTAAGTGTTGGCAGAGAATCTCTTCGACAACAGGTTGCACTTCAGTAAAAGTAATCGCTCTACCTAATTCCTTTGCCATTGAGGTAACTTCGGCATCGTTAATCCCACAGGGAACGATTTTTGCGAAGGCTGTTAAATCAGGATTTACATTTATGGCAAATCCGTGCATGCTCACACTCGATGCAACGCGGATTCCAATTGCAGCAATTTTACGAGCACCACGTGAATCTTGCACCCACACCCCAGATCTTCCGACGATGCGTTTACTTGCAATGCCGAAGTGATCGCAGACTTCAATCAGCGCTGCTTCAATTTCGCGCACGAAACCAACTAATTCGCGTGGGTTTGCGAGTTCAACAATGGGATATCCAACTAATTGTCCTATTCCGTGCCAGGTAATTTTTCCGCCACGGTCGACATCAATTACTGGCGTTCCATCTGTTGGCTTCTCTGAATCTAGAGTCCTTCTGCCAGCGGTATAGACCGATGGATGTTCGACAATGAGTAGCGTGTTTCTAGCGAGCCCTTTAGTTACATCCAGATGAATTTTGCGTTGGATCGCCAGCGCCTGCTCATAATCCTGTGTACCGAGTCGCTGGGTCGCGATGGCTTCGGTGGATATTTGCGACTCGAGGTCGGGGCTAACAACTGGCACGGGTACAGCCTAAAGGTAGGCTTGGGCTCTAGCGAATCTCACATCCGCGCAAGCCCGAAAGGTCTGCCCATCCCCATGTCTATCAACACTGCCCAAAAATCTCGCAAGCCTTTTGCCCTTGCAATGCTCGTGGTCATCATCTGGTTCCTGATCGTGGGCATCTTCGGACCGCTCTTCGGCAAGCTCACCTCAGTCCAAGAGAACAACAACTCTTCATTCCTGCCAAAGGGTGCTGAAGCCACACAGGCATCTGAAGTTATTCAAACATTCTCAGGCAAGGACTCATTTAACTTGCCAGCACTGGTTCTCTTCGAGGGTAAGACAACTCCCGAAACTATCGCAAAGATTAATGAGCACATGCTTGGCGTTGGTGGACTTGCACTCGGTGGAACTGAGAAGAAAATCTCTGACTATCTTGCTCCAGGTCAAGCAATCTCAATTTTCCCAGCAGCTGATGGTCAAGCGATTTTGGCTAACGTCCCACTGGACGGGAACGCTATCGGGGAGTTACTGCCCAATGACGAACCAGTACTACCTGCTGTTGTTGAAGCGCTACGTGAAGATGTTAAAGACATTGCAGAGGCCAACGGTGTTACTCATTACGTAACCGGACCTGCTGGATTACTTGGTGATCTCTTTAAAGCCTTTGGAACCCTTGATTCGACTCTTCTACTTACAACTCTTGGAGTTGTTGCTGTCATTCTTATCTTTGTCTACAGATCGCCCATCCTTTGGATCATTCCACTGCTCTCATCTCTCTTCGCACTTTCCACAGCTGGTGGAATCATTTATCTCCTAGCCAAGAGAGACATTCTTGATGTCGATGGACAGTCGCAGGGAATTCTCTCTGTTCTAGTCATCGGTGCGGCAACGGATTACGCGCTGCTCTTGATTGCGCGCTATCGAGAAGAGTTACATCATCATGAGAATAGATTCGGTGCCATGCGAGCGGCATATAAAGGCGTTTGGGAACCAATTTTAGCTTCAGGTTCCACAGTTGCGATTTCATTGCTAGTTCTGCTTTTTAGTCAGCTCACTAACACTGCAAGTTTGGGGCCCATTGGAGCAATCGGAATTGTTGTTTCGATGTTCACAATTTTGACTTTACTTCCAGCTCTGCTGCTCATCTTTGGTCGCTGGCTATTCTGGCCGCGCATTCCACACAATGACGGTGATGACCATGTCCTTGAAGGCATGTGGTCAAAGGTGGGAGATGGCATCGGACGTAATCCACGTAAAGCTTGGATTATTACCGGAGCGGTTCTATTGCTCTTCGCTTTTGCATCGACAACTCTGAAGGCAGATGGAATCGGAACGGTAGATACATTTACCGGAAATCCAGAATCTGTGGTGGGGCAAAAACTACTGGAGAAGCACTTTCCGGGCGGTCAAGGCGATCCCACTCAAGTTGTTATCAACGCCGATAAAATTGCGGCAGTAACGGCTGCGGTGAAGAACGCACCTGGAGTAACAGATGTTTCACCCCAACTTGATGGCTTACCTATTCCTGGTCAACCGCTACCTGCGGTGAAGATTGTGAATAACAAAGTGATACTTAACCTCACCCTGAATAAGGCACCAGATAGCGTCGAGGCAGGAAATGACATTCCAGAGATTCGTCGTATTGCAAAAGCAGCAGATTCCACTGCGTTAGTGGGCGGAACGAGTGCGGTCTACTACGACGTACGCCAGGCAAATGACCGTGATAACAAGGTAATTATCCCAATCATCTTGATTCTTATCACCATCATCTTGGGGCTTCTGCTGCGAAGTATTCTCAGTGCCATAGTTCTTCTAGGTACCGTGGTCCTTTCATACTTTGCAACCTTGGGTGTGTGCGCACTTGTCTTTAACCATGTATTTGGTTTTGCTGGCGGTGATAATTCATTCCCACTCTTTGCCTTCATCTTCCTGGTAGCGCTGGGCATTGACTACAACATTTTCCTTATGACTCGGGTACGGGAAGAGTCAGCAAAGATTGGAACACGTGCCGGAGTTATTAAGGGCGTGACTGTCACAGGCGCTGTGATCACATCGGCTGGAATCGTGCTCGCTGCCACCTTTGCCGTGCTCGGATTGCTACCTCTGGTACCGCTAGCCGAACTTGGCTTTGCAGTCGCATTCGGAGTTTTGCTTGACACTATTATCGTTCGATCAATTCTGGTGCCGGCACTTGTGCATGAAATCGGACCAAAAATCTGGTGGCCTTCAAAACTACAAAATAAGTAAGTCATAATCACGTCGTGTCCGATAAACCTGTTGCCATAATCGGGGCTGGCCTTGCCGGGATCAGCGCTGCCATTACCTTGCAAGAGGCCGGGCGTGAGGTTGTTATCTACGAGGGCAGTGATCGGGTGGGGGGCCGGGTAGCTACAGATTACATCGATGGATTCACACTCGATCGCGGCTTTCAGCTCATCAATGCCAAATACCCAGAGCTCCTTCGACTCGGAGTTGTTGATGAATTAGATTTCATCTTCGCACCACGAACTATTGATGTCTGCCTAGGAGAGAAGAGAATCGCGCTCGGAGACCCGCGTAGTAATCCGTTCGCTAGCTTAAATCCAGCAACCGGAAGCTTGCTTCAGAAGTTTGGATTGATTGCCTATCTCTTGCGTACAGCTGATGCAGCGAAATCTGTCGAAGAAGAGCTGGGCCACCTGGGAAATCTATATTCACGAGTGCTGAAACCATTTCTCTCCGGAGTCTTTCTGACATCACCGGCCTCAGTCAATGCGGTAATTGGAAAAGGATTGATTACATCGTTCATTTCTGGAAAGCCTGGGCTACCGCGTAAGGGGGTAGGAGCATTTCCGGCTGCACTTGCCGCTCGCATCCAGAAGATTGAACTTAATCATCACATCGACTCGTTATCGCAATTTGTTGGTAAGCAGGTTATCGTTGCAACAGATTTGACCACTGCGGCGCAATTACTTGATATTGCAAATGTTTCAAAATTAGCCGGTAGTACAACCTGGTATTACGAAGTACCGGAAGAACTCACCGGATCTGCGCGTCTTCTTATTGATGGTGAGCACCGAGGCCCGGTAGTGAATTCCATTGTGCTATCCAACTTAATCTCTTCATACGCACCAGATGGAAAATCGCTGCTTGCAAGTACAACGCTAGATTTCGCCTCAGAGTCGGAGGTGCGAAGACATCTGGCCCTCATGTGGGGCGCACACACAGGTGGATGGTCCCTTATAGCTAAATACGACATTCCAAAGTCGCTGCCAATCTTTGCAATTGGAAATCAGAGCGCAGCATCATCGCAGTTTTCGCAGAACATCTATGTAGCGGGGGATTACAGAACGGCACCTTCACAAAATGGAGCGCTTTTGTCAGGTCGCCTTGCAGCGCAGGAGTTACTCCTCGATCAGGGCCGTTAGCGCAGTAGTGATGTGTGGGTAATCCCAGGTAAAGCCAGCTTCGGTAAGTGCCTGTGGAGTCACCTTCTTGCTTCCCAGAACTTCACTTGAGAAACCACCGAGTGCGATTTTTAACGCAAAGGCTGGTGCCGGAAAGAGTGCTGGCCGGTGCATGGCGCGAGCAAGAGCTGATGTGAATTCTTGGTTGGTCACAGGATTCGGTGAGGTGAGGTTGACCGGGCCAGATATTGGTTTTTCTAGAATAAAAGTGATTGCTTTGATGAGATCGTGCAAGGTAATCCAAGACCACCATTGTTTACCTGAACCAAGTTTGCCACCCAGACCTAAACGAAACAGTGGCAACATCTTTCCTAGTGCGCCTCCAGTTGGATCAAGAACGAGACCGGTGCGAATCTTTACGGTGCGAACACCCGTTGCAAGATCTGCAGCACCTTCCCACTCGCGGCAGACGGCAGCTAGGAAATCATCACCCACGCGATCACTTTCAACTACCGCACGGTTTCCTGATTCGCCATACCAACCAATAGCACTCGCTGAAATGAAGACTTGTGGTTTCACTTCTGTCACGGCATTTGCAATCGCAGTCGTTCCAAGCAGACGTGAGTTAAGGATTTCCGACTTATATTTTTTGCTCCAACGCTTATCGCCAACGCCAACTCCGGCCAAATGAATCACCGCATCGACGCCACGTAGGGCTTCGATATCTACATACCCAGTCTTTGGATCCCACTGAATTTCATCAGGTGCAACAACCGCCCGGCGCACAAGGCGCTGCACAGTGTGGCCTTCACTTTTAAGATGACCAACAAGTGCGGTTCCGATAAGACCGGAAGCACCAGTGATTGCAATGCGTTGCGGAACTGACATCTATTAGAGACCTAGGTCTGCTTCGAAGGAACCACCTTCTAGCCGCTCTTTGAGTGTTACCAAGAAGCGAGCAGCATCTGCGCCGTCAACAACTCGGTGATCATAGGAAAGTCCGAGGTAGACCATGGAACGAATCGCAATGGTTTCACCACCATCTTCACCCCGGACGACCATCGGACGCTTCACGACTGCACCTAGTCCGAGAATTGCAACCTGCGGTTGATTAATGATTGGGGTATCAAAGAGTGCGCCACGGGAACCAGTGTTGGTGAGTGTAAATGTTCCACCACCTAGTTCATCTGGAGTGACCTTGTTATCGCGAGTACGTGCAGCAAGATCTGCAATCTTTCGGGCAACGCCACCCATATTGAGATCACCCGCATTATGAATAACAGGAACCAAAAGACCACGATCAGTATCGACTGCAATAGCTAAGTGCTCTGCACCATGATAAATAATCTGATCACCTTCCACCGATGAGTTCAATACCGGATGTTGCTTCAGGGCTTCACATACTGCTACCGCAAAGAACGGAAGGAATGAGAGCTTGACGCCTTCACGAGCTTCGAAGGTGGCTTTTGATTTATCACGCAAACGTGCAATCTTGGTGACGTCAACTTCAACCACGGTGGTCAATTGTGCTGATACTTGTAGTGATTCAACCATGCGGGTGGCAATAACTTTACGCAGGCGAGACATAATCACGGTTGTTCCGCGAAGAGGCGATGCGGCAACTGGCGCCGCTGCTTGCACTGGCGCCGAAGCAGCAGGTGCTACTGCAGATGTCACAGCAGGTGCGTTCTTTGGAGCTAGGGCTTCAATATCTTCCTTACGAATTCTTCCGCCGATACCAGTTCCCTTAACTGATGCAAGATTTACACCAAGATCATTAGCAAGTTTGCGCACAATAGGAGTGACATAGGCATCTGTTGGTTGTGAGACAGGGGCAGGTGCAACAGGTGTTGGCGCAACTGGTGTTACAACGGGTGCAGCAACTGGTGCTGGGGCCGCAACAACTGGGGCAGGTGCGGCTGGTGCTGGAGTTGCAACTGGGGCAGGTGCGCCACCTTGAACTCCAATGAGTCCTAGACGTGCACCGACGGCAACAGTTGTATCTACTGCTACATCAATTGCTAACAAAATTCCTGCTACAGGAGATGGAATCTCGGTATCGACCTTATCTGTAGAAACTTCAAGAAGTGCTTCATCAACTGCAACCGCATCACCAATGTTCTTAAGCCAACGTGTCACAGTTCCTTCGCTCACCGATTCACCGAGTGCCGGCATGGAAATTACTGTTCCGCCAGCATTGGCAGAAGATGGTGCGGGTGCTACAGGCGCTACAGGAGCGACGGGAGCGATGGGTGCGGCAACTGGAGGGGGAGTTGGTGCGGCAACAGGTGATGCTGCAACGGGTGCCGGTGTGCTTGCGCCAGCTTGTGCAATGACAGCTAACTCTGCTCCAACGGCAACGGTCTGATCTACGCCAACCACAATCTTTGATAGAACGCCAGCTGCTGGCGAAGGAATCTCGGTATCAACTTTATCGGTCGAAACTTCAAGGAGTGGCTCATCAACTGCAACGACGTCGCCTTCATTCTTAAGCCAACGAGTGACGGTGCCTTCAGTGACGCTCTCTCCGAGAGCTGGCATTGTGACTGAGAATGACATAGTTATTTTCTCCTCTTACTTAACCGTGCGAGTGAAGTGGTTTGCCTGCCAGAGCCATATGAGCTTCGCCCATCGCCTCTGACATTGTTGGATGTGCATGTAGAAGAGGAGCAACATCATCTGCAGTTGCTTCCCAGTTAAAGATTAATTGTGCTTCTGCAAGAAGTTCGCCCACGCGTGCTCCCACCATATGAATTCCTAAAATTGGGCCATTCTTTTGTGCGATCAGTTTGATAGATCCGGCAGTTTTAAGGATCTGTGCCTTGCCATTACCAGCTAAGTTGTAATCAAGCTCAACCACATCGTGTCCGCGTTCCTTGGCAACCTTTGTGGAGAGACCAACGGAGGCTACTTCTGGCTCGGAATAAGTAACTCGTGGAACGCCATCGTAATTAATTGGCCGAGGATTCAGACCAGCGATTGTTTCAGCAACAAGAATTCCCTCTTGGAAGCCAACATGTGCTAATTGCAGGGTAGGTATGATGTCTCCTACTGCGAAGATGCCAGGAATATTTGTGCGGCAGTGGTCATCAACTGTGATGTATCCGCGATCCATTGCGATACCGACTTCTTGGTATCCAATGCCATCGGTAACAGGACCACGGCCAACAGAGACCAGAAGAACATCAGCTGTGAATTCGCGACCATCTTCTAGAGTGACTGTAACTCCCTTGGAATCAACGCGATGGGATTTAAATCGCGTTCCAAGTTCGAAGTTGATTCCACGTTTGCGAAAAGCTCGCTCGAGTAACTTGCTAGAAGACTCATCCTCTAGCGCAACTAGATGCGGGAGACCTTCAATAATTGTGACCTCAGAACCAAATGATTTCCAGACCGATGCAAACTCACAACCGATAACGCCACCACCAAGAACGATGACGCTCTTGGGGACATAATCCATTGCGGTGCCATGATCGGATGTAATGACCTGCTTGCCATCGATATCTAATCCAGGCAGGGTGCGCGCATAGGATCCGGTAGCAAGAACAATATTTTTTCCGACGTACTGGGTTCCGTTAACATCGACTGTGTTATTTGAAACAAGGCGACCGGTTCCTTCAACGTAGGTGATTCCGCGAGATTTAACGAGACCTTGTAGCCCTTTATAGAGACCTGCAATGACGCCATCCTTATAGGAGTTCACTCCTCCCATGTCGATGGAGTTAAATGTTGCATTCACACCAAATTGGGAAGATTCGCGAGCGCTATCTGCAACTTCACCTGCGTGAAGCAGTGCTTTCGTTGGAATACATCCGCGGTGTAAACAAGTGCCGCCAACCTTGTCCTTCTCGATCAGTGCTACGGATAAACCGAGTTGTGCACCTCGAAGGGCTGCTGCGTAACCGCCGCTTCCTCCACCAAGAACTACAAGATCAAAATTCGACACAGATTGACTCCTCTAAGCCTGCTCAACTCTAGCTTCCAACAGGGGTTATCTTGCCAGCCTTAGCCGCCTAAGGCTAAATCGTATGAAATGGACTACTGGCCTCGCGCCAATTCGACCAAAGAGCGCAGGGCGATACCTGTGCCTCCCACGGGGGTGTAGCCATGGGGCTGGCCTTCATTAAATGCCGGACCTGCAATATCTAGATGTAGCCATGGAAGATCTTCGCTGACAAACTCCTTTAGAAATAGACCCGCAACAAGCATTCCGCCCATGCGATCTCCGATATTGGCCATATCGGCAACAGGAGAATCTAGTGATGCACGCAACTCAACCGGAAGTGGCATGGGCCAGAAAGATTCGCCAGCAATCTCTGTCGCTCTCAAAAAGGTAGCTGAGAAATCTTCATTGTTAGTCATTACCGCACTTGTGCGAGTACCGAGTGCGACAACCTGCGCACCAGTAAGAGTTGCAACATCGATGATTCCATCTAGGTCACTTGTTTCCTGTGCCTTAACAAGGGCGTCCGCCAGCACTAGGCGACCCTCTGCATCAGGGTTGAGAACTTCCACGGTTTTTCCCCCATAAATCGTGATGACATCACTGGGTCTAGTCGCATTCTCACTCACCATATTTTCAGCAAGCGGCGCCCAAGTTTCAATCGCAACCGGTAACTTAAGTAAAGCGATGGCAATTGTTGCTGCGCATACCGCCGCAGCCCCGCTCATATCTGACTTCATTGCCTCCATACCGAGGGCAGGCTTTAGCGCCAGTCCACCGGTATCGAAGGTAATTCCCTTTCCGACAAAGGCATATTTCTTCTGCGGTGTCGCACCCTTTGGGGTGTAAGTGATGTTCAGTAACCGCGGTGGATTAATCGAGCCTTGACCGACGGCTGTGATTCCACCGAAACCTTTAGATTTCAATTGCGATTCGTTCATCACCGAAACTTTAAGCCCGATAGCTGAACCACCAGCGACTTTAATAGCGTCGCTGATTGCGGCGCAGAAACTTTCTGGTGTGAGGTGGCTAGGGGGAGTGTTGATCAAATCTCGCACCAGATGTGTATAAGTAGCAATCACTTCTGCCGAGCGAGCGGCTTCCTTTGCCGCTGGCGTTGGCGCGAGAAGTGAAAAGAGTGTGATTTTTTTTAGGGGAGTCTTCTGCGCATCTTTCGTTGTTCCTCTAAATGAATCAAAGAGGTAGCTGCCAAGTCCAGCACCTTCTGCGATTGCGGTCAGGCTGGGAAGATTCTTGGCAGGCAGTGCAAAGGTGGCACTGGCATGCCCGGCTAGCGAGCGAGCGGCGGCGCCAGCTGCGCGACGTAACACTTCAGAGTCATAAGATGATGAAACTTTTCCGAGTCCGGTAAAGATAATCAAGCGAGTTGTGATGCCGGCAACTTTAATTACTTCATCGGCCTTTCCTGTTGCACCGAGATCACTGAGGGCTTGAAGTAGAGGTTTGGTATCAAAGGGCAGGTCACCGGATTCAATCTGAAACGAAGCCTTGGCGCTCTTTCCTACTTTTGACGCAAGACCAACAACCAGAACATCGTCTTTCACGATTCCGTCGGTGAGGCGGATAGTTGTCATTAATTGCTCCTTCGATTCGCTCGCCCATTTTTCGTGATGGCGATACAGAGTTCAGATGTCGGATAAGTGTAAGTTGTCATCGTGAAAAACTCACCTTTGCATCAGAAACATATCCAGCGCCAAGCCAAGATGGCCGACTTTGGTGGTTGGTTGATGCCGATTGAATACCCCGGAGCTGGTGTTCTTGCTGAGCATAAGGCGGTGCGCGAGCGGGTCGGGTTATTTGACGTTTCGCATCTTGGCAAAGCCAGTGTGAGCGGACCAGGGTCGCTGGAATTTCTCAATCTGATGTTTACCAATGATCTGAGCCGGATCAATAAAGGCAAGGCCCAATACACCCTTTTGTGCAACGATGACGGTGGAGTTGTTGATGACCTAATTGCCTATAAAAATAGCGATGAGGATTTCTTCTTGATCCCGAACGCATCGAATACTGCCGATGTAGTTCGTGTTCTGCAATCTCAAGCCCCGCAGGCAATTTTGGTAACCAATCTTCATGAAGAATTCGGGGTGTTAGCGCTGCAAGGCCCTGATGCACAGGCAGTCATTCAAAGCTTGGGAGTAAATCCGACGATGGACTACATGGCTTTTGCCCACGTGATGATTGGCGGTTGCGATGTGATTCTCTGCCGAACTGGTTACACCGGTGAACATGGGTATGAAATCGTTCCGCGTTGGGAGGATGCGGCACTTGTTTGGGATGTCCTAGTGCAAGCGATGAAAGTATTCGATGGCGAGGTATGCGGACTCGGCGCCCGAGATACCTTACGTACTGAGATGGGTTATCCATTACATGGTCATGAACTCACGCTAGAGATCACACCAGTTCAGGCCAGTGCGGGATGGGCAATCGGATGGAAGAAAGCGAATTTCCGAGGTGCAAGCACTTTGCGTGCTCAACGCGAAGAAGGCACTGTTCGCACACTGCGCGCCCTGAAATCAAATGATCGCGGTATTCCGCGCGCGGGAATGGTTGTGAAGGATATGCAAGGTGCGGAGGTAGGAGTTGTTACAAGCGGAACATTCTCACCATCACTGAAGGCTGGAATTGCACTTGCATTAATTGATCCAGGGTTTAGCGAAGGCGATGAAGTAGTAATAGATGTGCGAGGGCGCACATCTTCGGCAACTATAGCTTCGTTGCCATTTTCCCCATCGCACGTTCGCTAGTCGTTAAATTTCTAAATTCAATTGGTGAGAGAAATGCGGCGCGCGTATGAGCACGTCGCAGCGCCCCAAGTACGGGTGCCCCTGTCAGAATAATAAGAACCGACGTGAATATCGCGCGCGGAATATCCCACGCCATTGCAGATAAGAAGTGGTAACTCAGAAAGTTAGAAAGGTTGGCAGCTACTGGTGCGCCGGCTGTAAATGAAAGTTGGGAGTCGACCCCCAAAAACCACGGCCAAAATTGCAGATCCATAGCGATTCCGAAGAATTCGGCGGCGAGAATTCCATAAAGAACAAGAAGTGCAATCTCCTTCTTTCCTCGCACGCTTCGTGGAAGTAACCCGACACCAAGACCAATCCAGGCAGCGGCAAAACATTGATATGCCAGCCACGGCCCGGTGCCGCCAGTAATGAGCGCTGAGAGCAACATGGAAAGTGCTCCGAGGAGAAAGCCAAATGATGGACCAAAAACTCGCGCACTTAAGATCAAGAGAAACCACATAGGTTCAAGGCCCACCGCACCCGTGCCAAGTGGACGCAGCGCAGCAACTAACGCGCAAAGCAGAGCAAGGAGCGCAACTGATTTTGCATCGAGTGAGCCATTGCTGACACTGATCAGAAAGAGCGCAAGTGCAAGTGGGGTAGCACAGAGAAATATCCATTGCGGATGCGAAACCTGAGTGGAGATTAGAAATGGCCAGGAGAATCCAAGTAGTCCCACCGCACTTGTTGCTGCTAGCACCAAGAACTGCAACTTCGAGAAGATAAGTATGTTCTTTGTTTTCATGAGTTTGCTGCTAACGCTGCGACAGCATGATCAACTGTGAGCCACGGTTGCGGAGACATGATCTTGGCAACTTGTGGGGCAAAGGCGGGCGAACTCAGTAAAACATCGAGAGTCGAACCGTCGGCAACTATCTCACCTTCAGCTAAGAAAATAACTCGGTCAGCTAACTCGGCAACAAGTTCAACATCGTGTGTGGCAAGTAAGACTGGGTTATTAAGAGTTCTGGCATACTCTTTGAGTGCAAGCGTGAAGAGTGCTTTGGCTTGATAATCCAAACCTCGAGTGGGCTCGTCAAGAATGAGAAGTCGCGGATTTCCAGAAAGGACGATGCTGAGAACAAGTGCTAACCGCTGTCCTTCGGAAAGATCGTGCGGATGCACATTTTCAGATATTGCTGGAACAAGTCTGTTTAAGAATGCGAGCGTAGTTCCTGGAGCAAGGCCCGCTTGAGTATCGGCTTGTGTGCACTCGCCTTGCACGCTTTGGCCATAGAGTAAATCAGCTGGCTCTTGTGGAACATAACCAATCGTTTCTCGCCGCTTACTTCCTGCCAGTTCAGCCGGATCGCCACCGTAAACCCGCACCGAACCAGCATTGGGTTTCAGGACACCCACAATCGCTTCAAGAAGTGAACTCTTGCCAGCTCCATTGCGCCCCATTAAAGCAACGATCTCTCCTTGGCCGATAACGGTAGAAATTTTATGCAGTGCAACATCGCTGCCATATTGAATCTGAAGTGAGTCCACTTCGATCACTGGTGAAGTCGAAGGTCGTGGCTGCGCCACCGTCTGGGTATCAATATTTCTGACTTCAGTTGTAAGTCGGCGTACTTCTCGAACACTGGTGCCAAATTCGCTCAAGTTCAGCGCGCGGGCAAGTCGGATAATTGGCGGAACAAGAGTAGATTTTTCAAGTATCTCTTCGGCGCTGCCAATGGAAGTTTCGCCATCACTTTCGATATAGATGATGCGATCCACAAACTGAATGACTCGTTCCAAACGGTGCTCGGCAATAATGACAGTGACGCTCAGATCGTGCACCAGGCGATGCAGGACAGAGAGAACTTCCTCGGCCGCTATGGGATCTAGTGCACTGGTCGGTTCATCAAGAACTAATACTTTGGGGTGCATCACCAGCGCTGATGCGATGGCAACGCGCTGTTGTTCACCACCGCTTAGCGAACTGATTGCTCTATTTCGAACCGAATTCAGACTGAGTAAATCAAGGACTTCCTCGACTCGCTTTCGCATTACATCTGGTGCAAAATTCAGAGCTTCCATGCCAAATGCAATCTCTTCCTCGACGATATCTGTCACAAAACTATTAATGGGGTTCTGTCCAACAATTCCCACCAAGTGAGCAAGGGACCCTGGCTTTACCTCGCGCGTAGAAATTCCATCGACTGTGATGTCACCAGCCAGGATTCCACCTGTGTGATGGGGGACTAGCCCATTGATAAGACGCAGCAGTGAAGATTTTCCAGATCCGGTCTGGCCCATGACCAAGACCATTTCACCCTCAGCAATCTCGCAGGTCAGGTCTTCCAGGATTGTCTTGGTTGAGTGCGGATAAATCAGTGAAACATTTGAAAAGGTAATCATGATGCGACCATCACAGTTGCAGCCGCTAAAGCACCTATAACAAACCAAAAATCACGAGCAAGCCACGGTGCGGGGCGATAGCGAGACCTTTTTCTACTCTCGCCATACCCGCGGGAATCCATCGATTGCGCCAGCTGCAAAGAGCGAGTGAGAGTTTCCTCCAGTAGTGGCAGAGCGATAGAGCGCAAAGAGACTTTCTCGATGCCTCTCATCTGTTGCGCTCTTCTTATTCGTTTCACACTCTGCGCGAGTTGCGGAAAGACAGAGGTGGCAATTACAAGGGTGATACCAATTTCATAGATAAATACGGGCAAGACTCGGAGCAATTTGTGTGGGCTAGTTAGAGCAGATGCTGCTCCGAAGAGAGCGATCATGGTGGCGATGATGACACCTTCGTGAACCGATGATGAGAGTCGCTCCAGGGTTACTGCGCCACCGATACGGATTCCGGGCATCCAGGAAGGTAATTCTAGGATTGGAATCCGAAAGAGTTCGGTTCCTGGAATCGGAACGCCAATGAGTACTCCCATGAGTGCGCGGATTGTGATGATGAAAACTCCAACTCGAAGAGACCACCAGAAAGTTGCATTCCAAGGTGATCCGTCTCTTCGCAGGTAGACAACTAAAGCCGCTACACCCACAGTGGCAAGTGCCACCCAGGTGTTATCTAAAGCCACGATTCCAATTGCGAGAATCAGCGACCAGACCCACATAGTCAGTGGGTGTAGCGGTTTAGTCATAAGTGTTGCTAGTTACTTCTTGACAAGTGCGGCCGGAGTTTTAATTTCCACGCCACATTCCTTCTTTGGATATCCATTAAAGCCGCAGATGAGTCCTGATTTATCTGCCCGGACTTTCACCGCTTGGCCCAAGACATCGATACCTTGTGAGCTCATCGCAGTTGTGACACAGCGAGTGATTGTTTTTTGCACCATTTCACCTGCAGGTGCGTATGCCTTGTTTCCAAAGTCAACAACGAGTCCGATGCGCTTCTTGCCAGAAACCGCTTTGGTATTTCCACAGATAGTTGTGAAATTGGGCTTCACAGAAGGTGCTACTGATGGAATGTCATCGTTACTAAATACGAACGACCATCCTTCAACTGCGCCATCTTTGATATCAACAGTTGGTCCTGTCATTGCGGCGGTCCAGGTAGTGGCACCTGGTGCTGCTTGGAAGTAACCCCAATAGCGGTAGCCCTTAGCGGCTGCTGCTTGAGATGGCGTTATGGAAATCACCTGCGATGTGATTAAGAAGATCGCGAAGAGTTTGGCTGTCTTAATGTGTTTCATGTACTGGAGTCTCCTGTGTAAGAGAGTCTCACAGGGGTAGCTCGCAAGCAGTAGGCAAATGTGGCCTAGTAACTGTTGGACTACACCCCGCAAACCTCGGCGGGTGTTGGTCTAATGCAAATATCTAGGTGGGTAATCCGACTTGATTAGAAGTTAAAGCTTCTGCTCTTACGGTTGCGGGTCAGCGTCGGATTTGCACCGAACTTCCCCCACGGAGATATCCATTAAGTTGTGGTCGAACCAAACCACATGAGCTGACCCTTGGCAACTAGCCACGCAAGGACATAAGGTGCGCGATATGGAATATAGACGCCTCGGAAGTTCAGGAATGTATGTCTCAGAGATTTCATATGGAAACTGGGTTACCCATGGATCCCAGGTTGAATCTGAAGCAGCTGTAAAATGTGTGAAGGCTGCCCTCGATTGCGGCATCACAACATTTGATACCGCAGACGTCTACGCTGGAACCAAGGCAGAAGTTATTTTAGGTAGAGCGCTCAAAGGCGTCCGCCGTGAATCATACGAATTACTTACCAAGGTCTACTGGCCAACTGGACCTGGAAAAAATGATCGCGGACTCTCTCGTAAACACATTATGGAATCTTGCAACGCTTCACTTAAGCGTCTGAAAACTGATTACATCGATCTTTATCAAGCACATCGTTTTGATGTGGAAACACCGCTGGAAGAAACCTTAAGCGCCTTTGATGATCTGATTCGCCAGGGCAAAGTCCACTACATCGGCTTCTCGGAATGGACCGCGCCACAGATAGCCCAGGCGCTTGCGATTCAAGATGCACGTGGATACAACCGATTTGTCTCCAGCCAGCCTCAGTATTCTGCGCTCTGGCGAGTGATTGAAGCTGAAGTTGTTCCGCTTTCAAAGAAAGAAGGAATAGGTCAGATTGTTTGGTCACCCATGGCGCAAGGAGTGCTCACTGGCAAGTACCTGCCGGGTGTGAAACCACCGGCTGGTTCAAGAGCCACCGACAAGAAGAGCGGAGCAGGTTTTATCTCAGCCTTTATGAGAGATGAAATTCTGGTAGCTGTGCAAAATCTGAAACCGATTGCGGCAGATCATGACTTAACTATTTCTCAGCTTGCTCTGGCCTGGGTATTGCAGAACGAGAATGTCTCTTCTGCAATCATGGGTGCTACTAAACCGGCTCAGGTGAAAGAGAATGTCAAAGCAGCTGGAGTAAAGCTCTCACTCGATGTCATGGCAGCTATCGATAAAATCTTGGGGGATTTACCGGAACGCAGGGCTGATCAAGATAAAACTCCAAGGCCACGTGCTTAAGGTAAAAAGTTAGAAAGAATCTCCGCGTTTGATTGCTGGCTTTGGCGTGCGCATTCTGCGCATCTGAGTGGATCGAAGCCAGCCATACATTCCAATGCCTTTGTGTTCGGCGCCGGGGAATTTCTCGGTCACTACCGTCTTGAGTTTTCGACTGAGGAAGAATCCATCAACTACTGAGGTTAGAAGTACTCCGTACATAATGAAGATACTTCCGAGTTGAAAGAGCCTAGAGGGAATGAGGGTCAGAACTAGAACCACGAAGATAATTGGCAGGAAGTATTCGCCCACTGAGCGACGGGCATCAACATAGTTACGAACAAATCTCTTAACCGGCCCCTTATCGCGAGCAGGTAGCGCGCTCTCATCTCCGCGAAGATAAGCAGCTCGCTGTGCTACGCGTGCAGCACGCGAAGCTTCTTTGGCGCGAGCCTTCTCCGCCTTAGTAGATGCAGGTGCAAGAGAAGAAACTTTGCGTGCAGCTTCGGCCTCTCTACGCTTAGGAGTCGGGCGACCTTTTTTATCGTCAGTTGATTCAGTCATGGGCGCAACTATAGAGCGAGCATCTGTTCTAGAGCCAACTTTGCGTACTTTGCTACGCGTGGATCGACCTTAATCTCATTGACGACATGGCCGGCGATGATGGACTCCATCGACCAGACCAGGTGCGGCAGGTCGATTCGATTCATAGTCGAGCAGTAGCAGACCGTCTTATCCAGGAAGACCACTTCCTTATCTGGATTATTGGCAGCTAATCTGGCGACTAAATTCAACTCGGTACCGACTGCCCATTTACTGCCGGGAGCTGATTGCGAAACAATCTGAATTATTTTTTCGGTACTTCCTACGACATCTGCTGCAGAGACAACCTCATATTGGCATTCTGGATGAACAATGACTTGCACGCCAGGAATCCGTGCACGCACCTCATGAATTGACTCGAGTGAAAAGCGACCATGAACTGAGCAATGTCCACGCCAGAGAATCATCTTCGCTCCACGGATTTCATCTTCGGTGAGCCCGCCCATTGGTTTCCATGGATTCCAGAGAACACAATCATCTAACGATAAGCCAAGTGATAACACCGCAGTGTTGCGCCCTAAATGTTGGTCGGGCATAAACAAGACTTTTTCAGATTTAGCAAAGGCCCACTCCAGTGATTTCTGGGCATTCGATGAGGTGCAAATAGTTCCACCATGTTCGCCGGTGAAACTCTTGATTGCCGCAGATGAATTCATATATGTCACTGGCGTCGTGCGCGAGGCAACACCTAACTTCTCTAGCTCTTTCCAACATTGATCCACTTGATTAGCAGTGGCCATATCTGCCATAGAGCAACCAGCAGCTAGGTCCGGAAGTATGACTCTTTGCTTCGAGCTAGTCAGAATGTCGGCGCTTTCTGCCATGAAATGCACACCACAGAAGAATATGAACTCGGCCGAACTTTGATCGGCCGCGGCTTGTGCGAGCTTGAATGAATCACCGGTGATATCGGCAAATCGGATGACTTCATCGCGTTGATAATGATGGCCAAGGATCAGGGCGCGATCACCTAATGTGGCTCGCGCAGCTATCGCTCTATCAACCAAGGCGGGGTCACTTGCAGCCGGTAACTCACCCGAGCATGAGACTCCCCGTTCCGAGGCCAGGTCTGTACCTTGGCCTAAGACGAGCAGCTCTGAGAGTGAGATGGACACGGGAGTATTGTCATCTCTTTCGGTTAGCCACGGCAACCCGGCGCGAGTATTATTAGCCACATGACTACTGAAATGACTTCAACTCCTGTCGAGCTTACAACTGGCATCACACTTACCGATGTCGCGGCCGCAAAGGTTTCAGCCCTGTTGGCGCAAGAAGGTCGCGATGACCTCTACCTTCGTGTGGCAGTGCAACCAGGTGGCTGCTCTGGTCTTAAGTACCAGCTCTACTTCGATGATCGTGCACAAGATGGCGATATCGCTCGTGAATTCGGTAGCGTCAAAGTTGTCGTAGACAAGATGAGTGATCCATATTTGATGGGTGCCTCAATTGATTTTGTAGACACAATCGAAAAGCAGGGTTTCACAATTGATAATCCTAATGCGCAAGGTTCATGCGCATGCGGCGATTCATTTAACTAATCTCTTCGTTTACTTCTTTTTTTTTGGATAGATTGCGCCTATGAAGATCGGCGTCGCAGGTTCTGTTGGGCTAGATCACATCATGACTTTTCCCGGAAAGTTCACAGACTCACTGGTCGCCGGTTCACTCGAAAAAGTTTCGCTCTCCTTCCTTGTCGATGGACTCGATGTCCGCCGCGGAGGATGTGCCGCCAATATTGCATTCGGTCTTGGTGTTTTAGGACTTAACCCAATCTTGATTGCCGCAGTAGGTAAAGATTTTGCTGATTACGATGCCTGGCTGACACGTCATGGTGTGGACACATCGCACGCCCTTGTCTCCACCGAGCAACACACTGCTCACTTCACAGTCACAACTGATACCGAGTTAAACCAGATTGCCTCGTTCTTCCCGGGTGCAATGTCAGAGGCTCGCAATATTGAGCTAAAGCCAATCATCGACAAGGTAGGAAAGCTCGACATCCTGGTTATTTCTCCAGATGATCCGGAGGCGATGCTGCGTCACACAGAAGTGGCAATTGCGATGGGAATCGCGGTAGCAGCAGATCCTTCCCAGCAGATGGCGCGCATGAGCGGGGAAGAGATTAAGAAACTTATTGATGGCGCTACCTATCTTTTTATGAACGAATACGAATTAGCACTAGCAATTCAAAAAACCGGCTGGAGTGATCACGAAATTCTGCAGCGCGTGAAATATCGGATTGTCACTTTGGGTTCAGAAGGTGCTCGGGTTGAAAGTATTGGTGGAACTTTCATTAAAGTCGGATGCGCCAAAGAGAAGGCAAAAGTTGATCCAACAGGTGTGGGTGATTCCTTTAGATCTGGCTTCGTTGCCGGGCTTGCTTGGGGACTATCTCACGAGCGTTGCGCCCAGCTTGGTTCAATGATTGCTACCTATGTGATTGAAACAACCGGAACCCAGGAATATCAATTTACTAGCGCTGAATTTCTCACTCGCTTCACCGAGGCTTATGGAGATAAAGCGGCGAGTGAAATCGCCAGCCATCTTCCGGCTTAAGAAGTAATCTCAGAAATCGCGCTTACTAAAGTTTGAATATCTGCGCGGGTCATCCCAGATTTTAAGGTGATGAGCAGATGTCCATCGGTTGGATATCCCATTGCGGCCAGCACGTGGCTGGGCTGTAGATCCGCGGGGGAGCAGGCAGAACCTGAATCCGCATCAAGTGAGCGCGAAGCTAGTTCGCGCACCAAATGCTCACCATTAAATCCAGCGACGATGATGGAGAAGACATTTGCAATAGCAGCTGCCTTTGGGGCAACCACGCGAACACCAGGAATCACCGCTAATGCTGTGAGTGCGAACTCACGAAGGGTGGACGCTTCGGGAGTGAAGTTTTCCAGTGCAACTGAAGCAGCAATCAATAACGGCAGGGAGAACGTTCCTGGAGATTTAATCGGCGCGATGTGGGGAAGTGGATAGGCATATTGACTCTGATTATTGATTGCCAGAAATGCTAACCCGCCAGGGCCAGACCAAGAACGGGCATCAAAGAGTGCGGTATCCCAATGATCAGGTAGCGCAATTCTGGGGCCAGAAGATGTTGCATCGACGGCAACGAATCTCGATAGCCCAGCAAGTGTCTTTGAATCCTGCACAACTCCAGTTTCACCATTGGCTAATTGCAACGAGAGCACTGAATTCTGTGGAATTTGAGCAGAGTTAATCGCCCCCTGATCATCGACCTGTAATTCTGTAATGGCTCCACGATGAGATCTTGCTATCGCTCTGATTTTTCCTTTGTCGGTAGCTGAGTATGCAAAAGTGAGGTCATCTCTAAGCAGGCCGGCGATAGCCAAGTAGTGGCCAAGAGCGGGTTCCCCAAGGACTTCCAAGGAATCTGCCGGCACCTTCAAATGTGCTGCGATATTTTCCAGGGCCTGATTATGCAAAATTGCGGCTCGGGCCGATGACTGCGAAAGTTTCTTCGGATCAGCCCAGCCTTGGTCAAAGGCGGCCAGCAGGGCGCTACGAACTACCTCGGCTAGAGGCGACTCGGAAGTGAAGTTTCCTGTGACACGTACCACCGGATGAACGCTACTGCCTCGAATGGGCGCATGCACTTCGCGCCACTATCCTTAAGCCATGTCTTTAGACGCAACACGTAATTGGCGCCCGATCCGAGTAGCGGCGGCGATACTTCCGGCGCTATTTCTGCTTAGCGGTTGCTCATTTGATCTCAACAATGTTTCCGGCATGGGCTTTCCTAAGGGAGTCTCTAGCGTCAATGACATTTCACTCTCACTCTGGCAAGGCTCATGGATTGCTGCCGGAGTTGTTGGAGTCTTCACCCTAGTTTTGATTCTCTGGCCAGCTGTTTTTCATAGAGCAAACGCTAGTAAAGGTGAATTTCCGAAGCAGACCCAATACAACGTTCCGGTTGAAATTCTCTACACCGTTATTCCCTTCATTATCGTGGCAGTGCTCTTCTACTTCACTGTCATAAAAGAGAATAAAATCGTTGATAAGACAACTCCGGTCAAGCATGAGATTTCAGTTGATGGCTTCCAATGGTCTTGGCAGTTCTCATACCCAGAAGCGGGAGAGGATGCAGTTGTTACCGGCACACCGGCACAACCACCAACTCTCTATCTTCCACAGGGCGAGAGCGTGCGCTTTACCTTAAATGCCGCCGATGTCGTGCATGGTTTCTGGATTCCAGCATTTATGATTCAGATGCAGAACTTGCCAGGAGAGACAAATTACCTGCAATTTACCGCCAACAAGATTGGCGAATTCCCTGGTCGATGCAACATCTTGTGCGGCCGAAATCATTCCCAGATGCTATTTAAGGTGAAGGTAGTCTCACCAGAAAATTATCAGAAGTATCTTGACTCACTGAAGGCGAGCGCAGCATGACCACGTATGCAGAACGTCCCACAATTGCAGCTCCTCGCCAAGGAGTGCAGAAAACTTCGCTGGGATCTCAATTTGTTAAGACAATCACCTCAACAGATCACAAGCGCATTGGTTACCTCTACCTAGCAACATCATTCTTCTGGTTCCTCTTTGCCGGAGTTCTAGCACTCCTCATCCGCATCGAGCTTGCCCGCCCAGGGATGCAGTTCATTAGCGTGGAGCAGTACAACCAGATCTTCACGATGCACGGAACGATTATGTTGCTGATGTTTGCCACACCGCTCTTTGTTGGTTTTGCAAACGTGCTCATGCCGCTACAAATCGGAGCAGCAGATGTTGCCTTCCCTCGTCTTAATATGCTTTCTTACTGGCTCTTTCTCTTTGGTTCAATTCAAGCCGTTGCCGGTTTCTTAACTCCCGGGGGAGCGGCATCATTTGGTTGGACTGCCTACGCACCCCTTGCTAACTCAACATATTCACCTGGAATTGGTGGCGACCTCTGGGTAATGGGTCTTGCTATCTCAGGCCTTGGCACAATCCTTGGCGGCGTTAACTTCATTACAACCATCTTCACCATGCGCGCACCTGGAATGACGATGTTTCGTATGTCTATCTTCTCTTGGAACGTTCTCTTGACTTCGATTCTCGTGCTGCTTGCCTTCCCGCCATTGGCAGCAGCGCTCTTCGGACTTGAATCCGATCGACTCTTTGGAACGCATATCTTTGATCCGGCAAATGGCGGAGCCATGTTATGGCAGCACTTGTTCTGGTTCTTTGGTCACCCTGAGGTCTATATCTTGGCGCTGCCATTCTTTGGAATTGCAACTGAGATCCTGCCAGTCTTTAGCCGTAAACCAATCTTTGGTTATAAAGGTTTGATTGCCGCAACGATCGCGATTTCTGCACTCTCGGTTGCAGTGTGGGCGCACCACATGTTTGCTAGTGGAAAAGTTCTCTTGCCCTTCTTCTCATTTATGACATTCCTTATCGGTGTACCGACTGGCGTGAAGTTCTTTAACTGGATCGGAACCATGTGGCGCGGCCATGTCACATTTGAAACACCAATGTTGTTCGTAATGGGATTTCTTGTGACATTCCTCTTCGGAGGAATAACCGGAATCATCCTGGCCTCACCACCACTTGATTTCGCTGTCTCTGCCTCCTACTTCGTTGTTGCGCACTTCCACTATGTGTTATTTGGAACCGTGGTCTTTGCCATGTTTGCTGGTTTCTACTTCTGGTGGCCAAAGATGACCGGGCGCATGCTCAATGAACGCCTGGGCAAGATTCACTTCTGGACTCTCTTCTTCGGCTTCCACCTCACCTTCCTGATTCAACACTGGTTAGGTATTAAGGGATTTCCTCGTCGCTATGCCGATTACCTAGCAACTGATGGATTTACTGAGATGAATATGATTTCAACGGCTGGTTCATCCTTACTAGCTCTTTCCATGATTCCATTCTTCGTCAATGTGTGGATTACTCGTAATTCACCGAAGGTTGAAGTCGATGATCCCTGGGGATATGGCTCATCCCTTGAGTGGGCAACATCGTGTCCACCACCACGCCATAACTTCACCTCGATGCCACGTATTCGATCTGAACGACCAGCATTTGATTTGCACCACCCTCACATTAAGACAGAAGGTCACTAAGCATGAAGGCTAATTGGCAGCTCTTTACCGGACTCGCGATCTTCTATGCGATCATGTCGGTGGTTTATTACTACGTCGGCGGAGAAGCAGTTGGTATCACTGGCATGATCTTGGCTGCATGTTTAGCTGGCATGGTCGGCTTCTATATCTGGTTTACGCAAAAGCGAATCGGTTTTGATATTCCTTCCGATAATGTTGATGCTGAGATTGCAGATGATGCCGGTGAACTTGGTTTCTATAGCCCACATTCATGGTGGCCACTTCCGGTTGCGCTAAGTGCCACCGCTATGGGTCTTGGCCTGATTATCGGATGGTGGCTCACTCTGATTGCCCTCGGCTCTTTAATCATTAGCATCATCGGAATGGTGACTGAGTACGAAAAACCACTGATCAGTAACAATCACTAAGAGCTACTAGCGAAGCTGCTGCCAGGATAAAGTGCGAAAGCTGGTAGCACTTGCGCCCTGGATCTTCGTCCTCATCTGGAGTTCAGGCTTTCCGGTCTCAAAGTATGCGTTTTCATCAGGAGATCCGCTCTATTTTCTGGCAATTAGATTGCTTCTAGCCGCGCTCATTCTTTTTCTATTAGCGGTTGTTTTTCGAGCCCCGTTAAAGCTCTCGCGGAGTGATTTTCTCGCCTCACTAGCGATTGGAATCACTCTTCACGGTATGTATTTAGCCGGAGTTTGGTATGCCATCAGCTTGGGAGCACCGGCGGGCCTATCTTCAGTGATTACAAGTATGCAGCCGGTGCTGGTCTCCCTAATCGCCATTCGATTATTGAGTGAACCCTTAACCAGAAAACAGGTAATCGGTTTAGTACTGGGATTCATCGGTGTCTTTCTTGTCGTCTTACCTAAGCTCTCTGGCTCATCGCACTTTACGGGAACATCATTCGGGCTACTAGTCCTAGCACTCTTGGGAAGCACGGTTGCGACCCTGATGCAGAAAAAAATTGGTCACTCCATTCCGCTTTTAATTGGTACCACCTATCAGTTCGCAATTTCGGGCGTCATCCTTCTCGTGCTCTCAATATTCCTGGGTGAAACAAGGTTCCACCTCACTCAAACCGGTCTATTTGCAATGCTCTGGGCGGTGCTCGTCACATCGATTGCGGCAGTTCTTTTGCTCTTCTGGCTGCTCAATCATGGATCGGCGGCGAAGGTCTCATCCTTGTTCTATCTCGTGCCACCGATTGCAGTGCTAGAGACCTACATTCTCTTTGGGGAAAAGATCAACGCCCAGGGGTTCATAGGTATTGCTATGACCACACTGGGCGTTGCCTTAGTTCTACAGAACTAGATTCTTATTTGTTAGTGATGACCTTCAAGCTCCTTGCGCTCTGACTGAGTTGCCTTTGGCACTGCAGTTGCCATCGAGCGTGAGATCCGATTACGAATCTTGTTCTTGATTGCCCCTGGCCTGCGAACTCCGCCGCCATCTAGGTCAGGAAGTTCAAGTGGAGCTAATTGTTCATGGGAGGTGAGCAGCCAGGCTTTCTCAGCTGAGATTGGCTCATGAATTTCAGTAAATTCACCATTAGGCATGCGAACCAGGCGTCCGGTCTCGCGCCCGTGAAGAACGAGATCGCGGTCAGCGCGCTGTAGTGAAAGACATAGGCGCTTGGTAATTACATAGGCAAGTGGTGGCAAGACAATGACACCAATGCGTGAGAACCACATCATCTGGTTAATGGTGAGATCAAATGTTGTGGCGATAATGTCGTTACCACCATTGAGAAGACATACAAGAGTGAAGGTAAGAGCCATCGCACCGATTGCGGTGCGAGTAGGTGCATTACGCGGACGATCAAGTAGATGATGCTCGCGCTTATCGCCAGTTGCCCAGCTCTCAATAAATGGATAGAGCGCAAGGGCGGTGAACATGATGCCCGGCAAGATAAGGCCAGGAATCAAAATGTTCCACGAGATTGTGTATCCGAAGGTGACTGTTTCAATTGGGGGAGCCATACGAACCAAACCATCTAGCCAACCCATATACCAATCCGGCTGGGAGCCGGCCGAGACTTGTCCTGGCGTATAGGGGCCGTATAACCAAATGGGGTTAATCGATGCTACAGCGCCAAGGAATGCGGTAACACCAAAGACGATAAAGAAGAATCCACCAGCTTTAGCCATATAGACCGGCATCAGTGGATAACCGACAACGTTCTTCTCGGTGCGCCCTGGTCCTGGGAACTGGGTGTGCTTCTGATACCAGACGAGCATCAAGTGCACCGTAATGAGAGCGAGGAAGATTCCCGGCAGCAAGAGAATGTGCACGGTATAGATACGTGGAATGAAAGCGACACCAGGAAAAGCGCCACCGAAGGTAAAGAAGGCAAGGTATGAGCCAACTACGGGAAGGGCTTGAATAATTGCTTCAGCGATGCGGATACCAGTACCGGAGAGAAGGTCATCGGGAAGTGAGTAGCCCAAGAAGCCTTCAACGATTCCGAGTGTCAGAAGTCCAACTCCGATTACCCAGTTAGTTTCACGGGGTTTGCGAAATGCGCCAGTGAAGTAGACGCGCATTAAGTGCACGACAATTCCCACCATGAATATGAGAGCGGCCCAGTGGTGGATTTGACGCATCAGTAATCCGCCACGAACTTCAAATGAAATATCAAGAGTAGATGCGTAGGCCGCTGACATCTCTAAGCCTTGTAACGGTTCGTATGAACCCTCATAGACGACTTCACGCATAGATGGGTCATACCAGAAGGTAAGAAATGTGCCGGAGAGAAGAAGAATCACGAATGAGTAGAGACAGATTTCACCGAGTAAGAATGACCAGTGGTCGGGAAAGACCTTGGTGAGGTTCTTCTTCATCCATTTGGCCGCACCTGTGCGATCATCCACATATCCGGCGACGTTACCGGCGATTCTTTCGCGTGCTGTCATGTTGAGCGCTCCCAGAAACTAGGTCCGACGGGTTCATTAAATGGTGCTTGTGCCACGAGATAACCCTCAGCATCAATTGTAATTGGTAACTGCGGAAGTGGGCGAGCTGAAGGACCAAAGATGACCTTGGCCGCGCGGGTGACATCGAATGTTGATTGGTGACATGGGCAGAGCAGATGCTTGGTCTGTTGCTCATAGAGGGCAACAGCGCACCCCATATGAGAACAAATCTTTGAGAAGGCAATAATTCCTTCATAGGTCCAGGAAAGTCGTTCGGCATCGAGATTAAATTCTTCGGGGCGAAGACGGATAAGGAGCACCGCATCTTTTCCAATGTCATTTAAAGATCGGTGCTCACCAGGTGCTATCTCTGGGAGTGTCTGAGCTACTGCGCCTACTTCCAGATCTTGCGGACGTAGCGGGCGATCACCTGGATCAGTAACAAGGCGAGTGCCCTTCTTCCATGATGTTGTCTTAAGTTGGTTTCCAGGTAGTGGACCGAGGTCACCTAGTAGAAGCACCGGTGAAATAGCAGATAGACCAAGGGCTGCGCCCAGTGTGCGCTTAATGAGAGGTCTGCGACCTAAACCTGCAGCGGCGGCGCCAGCTTTGACGGTCTTTACAAAATCTTCCCGGTCTTCATCTTCAGATTTAAATTCATGACGTTGGGCGATTACCTCTTCATCTGGCATGAGCGTCTTGGCCCAGTGAATAAGGCCCGCACCAATACAGAAGAGGGCGATCGCCATTCCCATTCCGAGGCCAAGTTGGTGAGCATTGGTATTTCCTAGAACTGGAATGAAGAAGAAAATGTCCTCATCGACGAATAGGTATGAGTAAACAAGGACAACAGTTCCGAGGGCGGAGAGAATAAAGAGCGTCGCTACCTGACGCTCTGCGCGAGCAGCAGCTTTAGGATCAGTATCTGCGCGGCGATGAACATGTGCTGGCAGACCTGGATCTTTGATGAGTTCTATCTCGTTAGACATCTATCTATCTCGCCTTCGCTGCTAACCAGACCGCAACACCAATAAGCAGTCCGATTCCTAGTGTCCACACAAGTAGTCCTTCAGTAACTGGACCAACGCGACCGAGCGCAGCTCCACCTAACTGAGGTTCAGCTTCAGCTGCCTTGATCCACTTGATCATGGACAATTTTTCTTCAGGTGTAATTGTCTTATCGCTAAACACTGGCATTGATTGCGGACCAGTGATTAGCGCTTCATAAATGTGAACCGGTTCAACTCCCATAAGAGTGGGCGCATATTTGCCCTGCGTCAGTGCGCCACCTTGCCCTGCGAAGTTGTGGCACATCGCGCAGTTAGTTCTAAATAGTTCGCCACCTTCGGCAGTGGAACCATCTCGTTCATAGTTCAGCATCTCCTCGGTTGGTATTTCTGGACCGGGAGCAAGGGATGCGACATACATGGCAAGGGCATAAACCTCTTCGGGGTTATAGAGCGGGGCCTTTCGCATCGCTTGCACACTCATATCTCCCATTGGCATGCGACCGGTACCCACTTGGAAATCTACCGACGCCGCACCAACCCCGATCAGAGATGGTGCGATACCACCACTTTCAGCGTTAAGTCCGTGGCAAGAAGAACAGCCCTTAAGGAAAATCTCACGACCTTCATCGATAGCAGCTGAGCGGGCTGCGATTGTTGTCGTTTGTTCGGCATCGACGGCGCTTGCAACTTGGAAGGTTGTGCCAATGGTGAAGAGCGCAAAGATAAGCAGGATCGGACCTGTCGCTCGATGTCTACGTAGCCGAGAAAGACGCTTCACAGTGTTCCTTTCAATTCATTCTTAATCATTTGATGAGGTAGATAGCAGAGAAGAGCGCGATCCATACAACGTCTACGAAGTGCCAGTAGTAGGAAACCACAATCGCAGTAGTTGCTTGTCCTTGCGTAAATCGTCGAGCTTTCGCAACGCGAACCATGACGATCAGGAATGCGATGAGGCCACCTGTTACGTGCAGACCGTGGAACCCAGTTGCGAGGTAGAAAACTGAACCGTAGGCATTGGATGAGAGAGTTAGCCCTTCGACAACCAAATGTGCGTACTCATAAATCTGCCCGGCGACGAAGAAGCCACCCATAAGAAATGTGAGTGAGAACCATTCGCGCATTCCCCATTCGGTGAATTTGAAAAGTGATCCGGTGCGTCTTGCTTGGTAGCGCTCTGCGGCGAAGACACCGAACTGACAGGTGACAGAAGAGAGCACTAAAACTGTGGTGTTAAATGCAGCGAATGGAATATTGAGAACTTCAGTAGATTCAAGCCAGATAGTTGGACCTTGCACAGCGCGCGTTGTGAAATACATTGCAAAGAGTGCGGCAAAGAACATCAGCTCACTGGAAAGCCACACAATCGTTCCGACCGCCACCAAGTTAGGGCGGGTTATCTTGTGGTGCGAGCTAACGCTGGTGCTAGTCATGGGCGCCATTATTCCCGAAAAGGTGCCCACTGGCCTATTTAAGAGCCCGCCCGGAGGCCCGATTTGCCCTTCAGAATGGGTGAAAAGGGTCACCAAAAAATGAGAGTCGACATCCGGATTATCCAGAATAGACTTCGCTCATGTCCGAGTCCAACGGTAGTAAAGAGCGTAGATACTCCATTGTTTTGTATTCAGATGATTCATCTGTGAGACAGGCGATTATCGGCGCCTTGGGAAATCGGGTAGCACCAGAGATGGCCGAGCACGTGATTCACGAATTCGCTACCGGGGCAGCACTTCGACTCTTTGTCGATGGCAAGAAGCCAGGAACCGATAAGCCAATTGATTTATTCATTCTCGACGGGGAATCAGTTCCGGAAGGCGGCCTTGGAATCGCGCGTCAACTTAAAGACGAGGTTTTTAATTGCCCACCAGTATTGGTCATCACCGGCCGCAAAGCTGATGCTTGGCTGGCAGCGTGGTCCCGGGCAGAGGCAAATGTTCTTCACCCCATTGATCCATTCACACTTTCGGCCACTGTCGCAAATCTTCTTCGTACTCGTACAGCTGCACTTTCCACGCTTTAGATAAAACGGAGAACGAATTCGCCATGAGCTCATCACTTGCTGATGGAAGTTTTGCTGCGAATATAGAAATCCTCAACGCTGGCAAAGATTTAGAACCAGAGCAAATTCGGCTTGTCATGCGGGAAATATTGAGTGGAAACGCTGATGTGGAATCTATCAAGAGCTTTCTGCTCGCGCTTAAAGCTAAAGGTGAAACCTCCGAGGAAGTAGGAGCACTCGTTGCCGAGATGTATGTGCACTCGGCGCCCATCGATATCAAAGAACGGGCAGTTGATACCGTGGGTACCGGTGGAGATGGGGCACACACCATCAACATTTCAACAACCGCGGCAATCATCGCAGCCGCAGCTGGTGCTCGAGTAGTCAAACATGGCAATCGCGCTGTCTCTTCTAAATCTGGTGCATCTGATTTTTTAGAAGCCTTAGGTGTAGTTCCGGGCCTTGATGGCAAAGGTGTGGAGCGCACCGTGCGCGAACTCGGTATTGGATTTTGCTTTGCGCCGATTTTTCATCCTGCTATGCGATTTGCCGCACCTGCTCGAAAAGAGCTGGGTGTTCCTACCATCTTTAATATTCTGGGACCACTTGCCAATCCGGCCAAACCAAAGGCAGCTGCAGTGGGCGTTGCCAATGAGCGGAAGCACATGGTGATGGCGCAAGTACTAGCTGCCAAAGGCTGCGATGGTTTTGTCTTTCGGGGCGATGATGGTCTTGATGAAATCACGTTAGCGACATCCACCACAATTCTGACTATTGGTAGAGATCAGATTTCAAGTGATCGAGTTGATGCAAAAGATTTTGGTCTTTCCAATGCACCGCTGTCAGCCATTGTTGGAGGAGATCCGGCTGAGAATGCACGGATAAGCCTTGCCATTCTTGCAGGTAAACGCGGCGCACCCCGTGATGCGGTTCTACTTAATGCCGCCGCCGCCATTGCCGCTTTTGAAGGTGAACTCGATTCTGATGTTAAGCAGCGTCTCACTGCAGGGCTGGCGCGAGCAACTGTTGCCGTTGATTCCGGGGCAGCAGCAGAGTTACTCAAGAACTGGGCAGCGCTTACTTCCCAGATTTCGGCTTCTTAATTTTTTTGCCAAAGTTGTGAAGCTCTTCCAAGGTATAGATATCGAAGGAGCCAAGGCGCTCAATTAATCCGTGTAAGACATCAACTGTGGCTTTAGCATCATCAAGTGCGCGATGGTTGGGGGTGGTCTGTGTTCCAAAGAAGGCAGCAAGAGTTCCTAATTTGCAGTTTGGCACCTCATCGCGAGTAAGAACTTTGCGCGCGATGATTGCAGTATCTAGGACGGTAAATTCCGGCCATGGGTAATCGTGCACACGGGAGTAGTGCTTGAGAAATGCGAGGTCGAAAGGTGCGTTCTGCGCAACGAGTACCGTCTCTTGATGTGAGCCGAGAAATTCAAAGAGCGCCGGCAGCACAGTTGAAATAGCAGGTGCCTCACATACCATGGAATCATTGATTCCTGTGAGCTCCTTGATGTAATCGGGGATGGGATGACCGGGATTTATGAAAGTTTCAAATTCACCGAGAGTTTTACCTGCCTTAACTTTGACAGCACCAATTTCAGTAATCCCAGCGCCGATATGTGGCCCAGCTCCAGTGGTCTCTAAATCAATAACAACAAAGGTAGTTTCTGAGAGCGCGCGACCGAGATCTTGCAGTGTTGTTTGCCAAGAATTCTCTTCCACGCAACGAACTGTAGGTGATTGCTCTGACATTGCTTACGCCATACCATTTTCGATATGAGTCTTGATGGCGTACCCACGGAGTTATTGCGTGATTGGCAGGCCCAAGGACACGGGGCCAATGAGAAAATTGGCGTACTTCTGGTTCATGGTTTTACCGGCTCTCCGGCCTCCATGCGCCCGTGGGCGCAATATCTCAACGCCCACGGATACACCGTCAACGTTCCGCTACTTCCAGGTCATGGCACAAAAGTGGAGGATCTGAACCTTATTAAGTGGCAAGAATGGCCAGCGAAGGTGGAAAGTGAATTACAGTCATTGCTGGGCAGCTGTGAGAAAGTTTTTCTTGTTGGGTTTTCTATGGGGGGAACCACTACTTTAAATATCGCAGCTCGCTACTCACAGCAACTCGCGGGTTTGATTCTGGTCAACCCAATGATCCGGCTCAGATTTGTGCCCGCCGAATTGGCTTGGTTGCTGAGTCGTTTTCAGAAGTTTCGCTCTGCTATTGGAGACGACCTCAAACGCCCAGGAGTTACTGAAGCTGCCTATGACGCCAACGCCATTGTGGGAGTGTATGAACTGCTGAAGATGTGTAGCTTGACCCGCAAGCAATTACACAATGTCACCTTGCCAGTTCAGCTCTTTCACAGCGTAGAGGACCACACGCTGCCGGTATCTAATACCGAGATTATTCTTCGGGAGATTTCATCACGCGAGAAGAGCAGAATTGAGTTGGTCAATAGCTATCACGTTGCCCCACTTGATTATGACGCTGAGATTCTCTTTGAGAATTCAAGGATTTTTATCGAATCGCATTCATAACTGAACCTTCCGATACAAATTTCGTCGCAGCTTCTAATTCGGGCGATAGATAACGATCGGGTCCAGGACCTGCAACGGTCAGACGCAGTGCTGTGATGACCTTGGTCGAATCCGGGCTTGGAGTAAGGGGAGCGCGAAGTTCTATTGCACGTGCTGATGTCATTAATTCAATTGCAATAATTCGCACGAGATTTTCGATCGCTCTTCGTAGTTTGCGTGCTGCGGACCAGCCCATCGAAACGTGATCCTCCTGCATGGCAGATGATGGAATCGAATCAACACTTGCAGGGGATGCAAGTCTCTTGTTCTCACTGACGAGTGCTGCCTGTGTGTATTGAGCAATCATTAGACCTGAATCAACTCCAGGGTCATCGGCTAGAAATGGTGGTAATCCTGCGCTTCGATTCTTATCGAGCGCACGGTCCGTGCGGCGCTCTGCAATGCTTCCTAAATCTGCCACGGCGATGGCAAGGAAGTCGAGAACATAGGCGATAGGTGCTCCATGGAAATTTCCGTTTGATGAGATGTGCCCATTGTCTAGAACTACGGGGTTATCGATCACCGCTGCGAGTTCACGCAAGGCAACGGTTGCTGCGTATTCGACAGTGTCGCGAACAGCGCCAGCAACTTGAGGGGCACATCGAAGCGAGTAGGCATCCTGTACGCGATCATCATTTTCCAGATGTGATGCCACTATCGCTGAGCCTTTAAGAGTGGCAAGCATGCGTGCGGCACTCTCGGCCTGACCTGGATGAGATCGCAGAGGAAGATGGAGTTCAGGGATGAAGACACGATCTGTTCCGAGTAAACCTTCAACGCTCATGGCTGCGACTACATCTGCAGTATTGACAAGCATTCTCAAATCTTCGATAGCAAGGATGAGCATTCCAAGCATGCCATCTGTGCCATTGATGAGAGCTAGGCCCTCTTTCTCAGCGAGTTGTATAGGAGTTATCTGTGATTCGCGAAGAAGATTAGCGACAGGTCGTTGAACGCCCTTGCTATCAAATGCTTCCCCTTCTCCCATCAAAACAAGCGCGCAGTGGGCAAGTGGTGCTAAATCTCCACTACAACCAAGAGAACCAAATTCGCGAACTAGGGGAGTAATCCCAGCGTTTAGTAGTGCTGCAATTGTCTGCGCAACTATGGGCCTTACTCCGGTCTTTCCAGAGGAGAGAGTTTTTAAACGAAGTGCCATGAGGGCGCGGACAACTTCTCTCTCTATTGGATCGCCAACACCAGCTGCATGAGAGCGGATCAGTGATCGTTGCAACTGCATGCGGAGCTCCTGTGAAACATGGCGGCTAGCAAGGGCACCGAAGCCAGTGGAGATTCCATAGACAGGAGTTTCGGATGCAGCGAGTTTTTCAACGTGATCACGCGAGCTCTGCATTGCAGCAAGTGATTGCGGTGAGAGCGAGACGGATGCGCCATCGCGCGCAATAGCTACCAGATCACTGAAGGTCATCCCCGAGGTCGTAATTACTACTTCTGCCATGATGTCACCGCTCTTCCTAGTTTGTAGGTACTGTGAACGAGATTGACACCGGGACGATATGCAAGATGAATGAAAGAAGGTGCCTGCAAGAGAACGAGATCCGCTCTCATTCCAATACTTAACTGCCCAATGTCAGTTCTTCGAAGTGCTTGGGCTCCTCCAAGTGTTGCAGCACGCACTGCCTCTTCAACGGTGAAGCCAAGAAGACTGACCGCCGATGCAATGCAAAATGGCATCGATGTTGTGTAACTAGAGCCAGGATTGCAATCTGAAGCGATCGCAACCGTGACGCCAGCATCGAGAAATCGTCGACCAATCCCTGTTTCAGAATGGGTAGAGAATTCTGCGCCAGGCAGAAAAGTTGCCACAGTATTACTTGATGCCAGTAACTCAATATCTTTTTTCGTTGATTTACTAACGTGATCTGCCGAGGCGGCATCGAGTGCGACAGCGATCGCGACACCGTCGCCAGCTTTGAGCTGATTAGCATGTATACGGGCACCCATGCCATGTGATATTCCTGCGCGCAGGATCGCCTCTGATTGCTCGGGATTAAAGGCGCCAAGATCGCAGAAGGCATCTATCCACTTTGCTCTTGACTTTGGGATGATCGAATTAATGACGAGGTCAACATAGTCATCGGGATTACGCTGAAATTCCTCTGGAATGACATGTGCAGCAAGGAGAGTTGTTTCATCGGTGAACTCGCTTGCGATGGCTAGGCTACGAAGCTCATCCTTCTCTGTTAGACCGTATCCGGATTTAACTTCAATCGTTGTGGTCCCCGAAATTAGCGCTTCATTGAGTAGGCGCTTGGCATTCTCGCGTAACTCAGCATCTGATGCTTGTCTGGTTGCCCTCACGGTTGATGCGATACCTCCGGCAGTGTATTTCTGACCGTGGGAACGTGCTGCAAATTCATCCGCACGATCTCCAGAGAATATAAGATGCGAATGTGAGTCCACAAAACCCGGAAGAAGGGTTTTCCCTGAACAATCAACTTCGCTATCGACGCCAAGGGGGCCACTTTGGGTAATGCTGGAAATCAATCCATTTTCCACGACTAGTGTTGCGTTGCGCAGAATCCCCAGAACGCCTTCGCCAACTGATGAATCATTCGTGACGAGAGTAGCAATGTTGGTAAATGCTATGGAGCTCACTTACTAGGTGCGCCATTCATCATAGGGACGTGGACACCCTTTTCGATAGCAACCTCCTTGGCATGTTCATACCCTGCATCAGCATGGCGAATCACACCCATACCTGGATCGTTGGTTAGTACTCGTTCCAATTTCTGCGCAGCCAGTGATGTTCCATCAGCGACGCTAACTTGTCCCGCGTGGATTGATCGACCAATGCCGACTCCACCACCGTGATGAATAGAAACCCATGATGCACCAGATGAAATATTGATCATTGCATTGAGTAATGGCCAGTCGGCAATTGCATCTGATCCATCGAGCATTGCTTCCGATTCCCGGTATGGGGATGCAACGCTTCCGCAATCGAGATGATCGCGGCCTATGACAATGGGTGCACTGACTTCTCCACTCGCAACGAGGTCGTTAAATTTCAATCCAGCCTTATCGCGCTCTCCATACCCAAGCCAACAGATCCGAGCTGGAAGTCCCTCGAATTCAACGTGATCTTGGGCCATCTTGATCCAACGGCTTAAATGCTTATTTTCTGGGAAGAGTTCAAGAACGGCTTGATCTGTACGAGCAATATCTTTGGGGTCTCCCGATAGAGCAACCCATCGGAATGGCCCTTTGCCTTCGCAGAAAAGTGGTCGAATATAGGCTGGAATAAATCCAGGAAATTCAAATGCTCGTTTGTACCCACCTTGGCGAGCTTCATCGCGAATGGAGTTTCCGTAATCAAAGACAACTGACCCTTTATCTTGGAAATTGACCATCGCCTCTACATGCTTTGCCATTGATTCCTTAGAACGTTTAGCAAAGTCAATAGGGTCGCGATCTGCACTATCGCGCGCATCATTGATATCTATGCCTTCTGGTATATAGAAGAGAGGATCATGTGCTGAAGTTTGGTCGGTGACTATATCTATCGGCACTCCCATGGCAAAGAGCTGAGGGAGGACTGTTGCACTGTTTCCGACCAGACCGATCGAAATTGCTTTCTTCTCATTCTTTGCATTGACAGCCATCGAGACGGCATCTTCAAGATTATCTGCAATGACATCAAGATATCTCTTGGTAACGCGACGCTTAAGTCTGGAACCATCGACATCTATAATCAGACATGTGCCCTCATTCATCGTGACTGCAAGAGGTTGCGCTCCACCCATGCCACCGCAACCACCAGTGACTGTCAGGGTTCCCGCGAGAGTTCCACCGAAATGCTTTTCAGCAACGGCTGCAAATGTTTCATATGTGCCCTGCAAGATTCCTTGAGTACCGATGTAAATCCAAGAACCTGCTGTCATCTGGCCGTACATTGTCAAACCTAAATTTTCGAGCCTGCGAAATTCGGGCCAGGTAGCCCAATCTCCGACAAGGTTGGAATTCGCGAGAAGAACACGAGGTGCCCATTCGTGCGTTTGAAATACTCCGACAGGCTTTCCAGATTGAACCAACATCGTCTCATCATTTTTGAGATTGGTCAGTGTTTTGATCAGCGCGTCAAAGGAGTCCCAATTACGCGCAGCTTTACCAGTTCCACCATAGACAACTAGTTTATCTGGGTGTTCGGCAACTTCGGGATCGAGATTGTTCTGCAACATTCGGAGCGCTGCTTCTTGGCCCCAACCGTGTGCAGTCCTTGAAGTCCCACGAGGTGCTCTTACCGGACGTGGTCCTGACATCATTTGAGCACTATATATCTGTATCAATGCGGGTGCCACTACCCTTGAACCATGGCACTTCCTTACGATCCGCTCTGGCCGCGCGCTAGATCGCTTTTTTCAAAGAAGGTAGATACGCCTGCTGATGTCATGTTAGTTGGGGTTCCCGCCTCACGAACTAGCTTGACTCCCACATCAGCACATGAAACTCCCCTTGCAATTCGTCAAGCATTGTTGCGATATTCCAATTTCCATACGGAACCTCGGGTCAGTCTTGAAAAAGTCTCTCTTGGTGATGCAGGAGACATCACATCGCCCGATGATGATGAAGCCAAATCGATAGCTGAATTAAGAACCCTGTCAGAGTTGAGCTCCATGTTGATTGCTCTCGGCGGAGATAACTCGATTACTTATTCGGCGGTAAAGGCAACAGCGGCGACAGGACTGATTACTTTAGATGCGCACTATGACTTGCGCGATGGAATAAGTAACGGCTCTCCAGTTCGCCGACTCATTAAGGCAGGTCTGAGTGGAAAGAGAGTCGTACAGATAGGCATTGCAGATTTTTCTAATTCCATCGAGTACGCCAAGCGGGCGAAAGATTATGGAATAACGGTAATTCCGCGCAGCCAACTGCGCAGGACGAACCTGGAAGACATCTGGGCCACAGCTCTTTCCATTGCAGGCGATAAGGTCTTCGTTGATTTTGATATGGATGTATGCGATCGCTCTGTTGTGCCAGCCTGCCCAGCTGCGGCTCCCGGTGGAATTAGTGCAGATGAATTACGTCAATTCGCATTTCTGGCAGGTGCTTCACCATCAGTGATTGGAGCAGATATCACCGAAATTGATCCAATGATGGACTCAGGGGATGAACGCACTGTGCGACTTGCAGCCCTGGCTGTGCTTGAAATGATCGCTGGTTTCTCAACGCGTAGTTGAAATTGCAGTTAACGAACATTTCTCTAGAATCAGGTTGTGAATAAAATTCTGGGCGCTCTAGGCGGCAAGAGAGCAGCTGACTCCTTTAGAAAAACGGTTTCTGGTGATGCAAGCGGCGCCCCAGCATGGTCTGCGCAGATGGCGATCGGTGACGACATCGGTTACTTCGGACCAGGCAGTGCGGTGTGGCAAGTACACGGTTGCATCTCAACAATCGTGGGCGGTATCCGAGCGTTACTGATGCAGGCGGCGCATCCGGCAGCACTGACAGGTGTGGCAGAGCATTCACAGTATGACTCTGATCCATTGGGGCGGCTAGAGCGCACTACTCGTTGGCTGACTATTACCTCCTTTGGTTCGACAGAAGCGATCGCGCGCGAAGCCCAGCGAGTGAATGAAATTCATAAAAAAGTTGTGGGCAATTACCCCGATGGCAAGAACGAGGTCCGCTCTTATGCCGCAAGTGATCCTAGATACTTACTCTGGGTGCACTGCGCTTTCTCTGATTCCTTCTTGCGTACATATCAAGAACTTGGCTATGACACCCAAGGTATAGGCGATGAATACATCCGCGAGTGGGCACACAGTGCCAAGCCGTTAGGGCTCAGTAGCGCCCCACAATCCATGAGTGAATTAAAAGGTGAGATTTCCAGGTTCGTTAAGGATGAGGTTGCGGCAATAACGATGACTCCTCCTATCGTGCGCTTTATTCTCACGCCACCATTTAGCAAAGGCGGACTCTTCTTCTATGCCATCTTACGTAATGCCGCCATTGCCACAATCGATGAACCATTTCTCACCGTCTTAGGTCTGAAGCCAAAATCTAAGCGATGGTTGAAGCTAAGCCGGGTCCTGCTGGATTTTCTCTCATACATGCTCGGCCATGAATCTCCTTCGCAAAGGATTGCTCTTGAGCGAATCCAAAGAATAGAGTTAGCCATATGAGCGAGTGTCTCTTTTGCAAGATTGTTCAAGGTGCTGTGCCATCACGAAAAGTCTTTGGAAATGATGATTGCTATGCCTTCCTAGATATCTTCCCTGCCGCAAAGGGCCACACGCTGGTTATTCCGAAGAAACATTTCACAGATATTCACGAGGCCGATGCGCAGAGCTATGGCGCAGTAGCTGCTGCCGCTAAAGAGGTAGCTGATTTACTGCAGAAGAAGTTGGGCTCAGATGGAACGACGATCTTTCAAATGAATCGGGAAGCCGGCTGGCAAACTGTCTTTCATCTTCACATGCACGTGATTCCACGTTGGGATAACGACGGACTACATAAACCGTGGGATATCGCGGCCGCCACAGATGACGATCTTGCTGCTGCGCAGAAAGAGATTTCGGGATGAGAAGATGAAGAATCCGGATGCAATTGTTATCGGTGCTGGAATCCTAGGTGCCTGTTCTGCTCTTTCACTGACCAATGCTGGTTTCAAAGTGTTAATTATTGACCGGGGTACCGTAGCCAGTGGAACCACCGGCGCCGGTGAGGGAAATATTCTGGTTTCAGATAAAGATCCTGGTCCTGAATTAACCCTGGCGCTGAGATCACGCGATCTCTGGTTTGAGCTGCAGGAAGATGTTGGCGACTCCTTTGAATTAGAAGCCAAGGGTGGTGTGGTGGTAGCTCGCTCAGATGATTCACAATTGCTGGCACTGGCGAGATCTCAATCAGCACATGGGGTGGTCACTGAAAAACTTGATTCAAAACGACTCCATGAACTCGAACCGTATTTGCATCCTGAACTTTCATCAGGAGTTTTCTATCCGCAGGATGCTCAGTGCCAACCAATGCTCGCGGCTGCTCGCATTATTCAAAGCGTCATTGCCCGGGGTGGGCAACTTGTGACACGTTCCAAAGTGCTCGGATTTAAAACCGAGAACGACGCGATGAGTAGTGTGTTAACCAGCACCGGGGAATACTCGGCGCCGATTGTTATCAATGCAGCCGGCACTTGGGCGGGCGAGATTGCTTCGCTAGCCGGTTCGCATCTACCGGTCGCACCTAGACGTGGATTTATCTTGGTGACCGAGCCGGCTCCGCAATACATATTCCATAAGGTCTATGACTCCGAGTATGTCGTGAATGTGGCCAGCAGTGATGCCGATTTGCAGACTAGTACGGTGGTGGAGGGAACTCGTAGCGGAACAATTCTTATCGGAGCAAGTCGTGAGCGAGTTGGTTTTGATTCAACGATGAATTACGAAATCGTGCGCAAGTTAGCCGCGCAAGCAACATCACTATTTCCCATCTTGCGCGATGTCCAACTGCTACGTGTCTATAGAGGCTTTAGACCTTATGCCCCAGATCATCTTCCTTTAATCGGTGAAGATTACAGAGTAAAAGGATTGTGGCATTCCGCCGGACATGAAGGAGCAGGCATAGGACTTGCACCGGGATCGGCTGCCTTGATCACTGACACAATTCTTGGTCGTCCATCATTTATGGATCCAGCTGCTTTCTCACCGAAGAGATTCGCCGAGGTCTTGCAATGAGTGAGAGCACAGGTGCCGATCTTTCCTTCACCTTCAACGGAGATTGCTATGAAGGCGCACCAGGTCAGTCAATTGCGGCGGCTCTCATGGCATCGGGCGTGCGAGAGCTGCGAACAACCCGTTTTCATAAGGAGCCGAGATTGATTTTCTGTGGCATTGGAGTTTGTTTTGATTGCGTCGTTGTAGTTAATGGTGTTGCTAATCAAAGAGCATGTCTTGTGGAGATCAACCAAGGTGATGAAATTGTGAGCAGTAAATGATCGCCGTTATTGGAGCTGGTCCGGCGGGTCTTGCAGCTGCCATGACGGTGGCACAAAACAACGAGCAGGTGGTGGTCATTGATTCCGCCCCGCGCCCCGGTGGGCAGTACTGGCGACACTTGAGAAAAGTGGAAGGTTATAAATCTGGGCGATCAGATAAGTACTTCAGAGCACTGGAAGAGAGTAAGAAAATCATTTACATCCGTGGGGCTCAGATCTGGAGCGCGGTGCAGAGCGAGAATGCAATTACTCTCAATTACCTCGCGGCTGGAATTGAATCTTCAATAACCGTTGCGAAAGTCATTCTGGCTACCGGGGCCCACGATCGCGCTCTTCCTTTTACTGGGTGGGAGCGGCCAGGAGTGATGACACCTGGTGCAGCGCAGGCTCTTCTTAAAGGCCACAACGTAATTGCCGGTCAGAAGATTCTCATCACAGGCACAGGTCCTTTTCTCTTGCCGGTAGCTGTCGGGCTGGCAGCAGCAGGAGCGCAGGTCGCAGGAATCATCGAAGCCCATTCACCACTTCGTTGGCTGAGATCGCCAGTTGCGCTCTTGCTTAATCCACAGAAATCAATCGAACTGATTTATTACATTCGAAAGATTTATCAGTACAAATTAAAGGTGAGCTTTAATCGCGCAGTCATAGCCTATGACGGCAGAGCAGCTTCGATAGCGACAGTAGATACTGAATTAAGAATTAAGGAGACCGTCTCAAAGATTGACTGCGATGTCATTGCCGCGGGTTGGGGATTTACTCCCGATGTCACGCTAGGTGGAATTCTCGGCTGCCAGCAGGTGGTAGACCGAGACGGAACAGTGATCTTCGCTGTAGATAGAGACCAGCGAAGTTCGGCAACAAATATTTGGATTGCCGGCGAGGCCACCGGTATTGGCGGCGCCGATCTAGCACTGGTTGAAGGTCGCATCGCAGCCCTGTCGGCACTTGGTCTTGCCATCCCGGCGCGATTGCGGCTTGCTCGATATCGATTACAAAAATTCGCCACAGCGCTACAAGTGAGTTATCCCGTGGGCAATGGCTGGCAGGGTTGGATAGCGCTGGAAAGTAAAATTTGTCGTTGCGAGGAGGTTTCACTTGGTGAAATCTGTGCCTCGGTCTCAGAACTATCGGCAAACGATGCGAGAACATCAAAGCTATTTACACGCGCCGGCATGGGGATGTGTCAGGGGCGAATTTGTTCTCGCAATGTGAGTGAAATTATCGCAAAGCAAACCCAATGCGAAGTTACTGAGCAAGAACGAATCGGCTACAGTAATAGACCCATTTCCGCTCCTATTTCACTTGGGGCGTTAGCTAATGGTATTAAGTGAAGTTAAGAGATAACTTTCTCCCATGACTAAACCATGGAACGGCGTTCTCACAGCCACGGCAACACCATTTAAGGCCGACCTCTCTGTTGATTTCGATAAATATGCAGCGCACGTTGCCTGGCTTGCCGAAAATGGCACTCATGGTGTAATTCCAAATGGATCACTTGGCGAGTATCAAGTGCTCACACCTGAGGAGCGCGCAAAGATGGTGGAGGTTGCTGTCGCTGCAGCACCAAAAGGTTTTAGCGTCGTGCCAGGAGTGGCTGCTTATGGTGCTACTGAGTCACGAAAGTGGGCAGAGCAAGCGCAGAAAGCCGGAGCCGGTGCGGTCATGCTGCTACCTCCCAATGCCTACCGGGCATCTGATGATGAAGTGATCGCTCATTACAAAGCTGTCGCCGTGGTGGGCATGCCAATTATCGCCTATAACAATCCGTTCGACACAAAAGTTGATCTGACTCCAAAGTTGGTAGCAAGAATTGCAGAAGAAGTTCCCGAGGTAGTTGCCATCAAAGAGTTTTCGGGAGATGTGCGAAGAATCTGGCAGATAAAGCGCCTTGCACCCAGAATTGAAGTCATTGTTGGAGCCGATGATGTGCTTCTCGAGCTAGCCACCGCGGGTATCGCTGGCTGGATTGCTGGCTTTCCTAATGCTTTGCCAAAAGAATCTATGGAGCTATACAACTTGGCGATAGCAGGCAAGTTCACCGAAGCAGCGCCGATGTATGCAGCTCTTCATGATGTCTTCCACTGGGATTCGAAGAAGGAATTCATCCAGGCAATTAAATTAGGCATGGATCATGTTGGTCGATATGGGGGACCTACCCGATTGCCTCGCTTGCCACTACCTAAACACGAGCAAGAGCAGATTCATCGCGAGCTGGATGTAGCACTCGCATACTTTAAGAATCGCTAAGAAATTCCATGAAGACCTTGCGCACGGTCACTACGGTGGAGACACATACCGAAGGCATGCCAACACGTGTTGTCACCTCTGGAATCGGTGAAATACCAGGGGCGACCATGTTTGAGAAACGTCTTCATTTCATGGAGCATCTGGATTACTGGCGACAATGGTTGATGTTTGAGCCTCGAGGACATAGCGCCATGAGCGGTGCGATATTACAAAAACCAACCCGACCTGATGCAGATTGGGGCGTTATCTACATCGAAGTCTCTGGCTGTCTTCCGATGTGTGGCCACGGAACAATCGGTGTGGCAACTGCTTTGGTGGAGAAAAAACTGGTGCCAATCATTGAACCAGTGACAACAATTCGACTTGATACCCCGGCGGGTTTAGTAGTCGTTGATGTCGCCATCGAAGATGGCAGAGCGAAGAATGTCACGATGACAAATGTTCCCTCCTTTTCCTACGCCCTTGATCAAGAGGTAGATGTTCCAGGGCTTGGTAAGTTGAAATATGACATGGCCTATGGTGGAAATTTCTATGCCATAGTTCCCACCGAGCGAGTAAATATTGAATTTGCACGCGAAAATGGCCAAAAGTTTTTAGATCTAGGCCTGCAAATTTCTGATGCAATCAATGAACAAAATAGACCGGTCCATCCTGAGAATCCAGATATAGCAATCTGCCATCACATCGATTTCATCTCACCTGGCACCAAAGGCCCGCTGCATTGGCGAAATGCGATGGCAATTCATCCTGGTTGGTTTGATCGTTCACCCTGTGGAACTGGCACTTCCGCGCGGCTCGCACAAATGGTGGCGCGAGGCGAATTTAAAGATGGAGATGTTCTTATCAATGAATCGTGGATTGGTTCCCACTTTGAAGGACGGGTAAAAGAGCGCACAAAGGTGGGTAGCTTCGATGCCATCGTTCCGATGATTACAGGTCGTGCTTGGGTTATGGGCGAATCAACTTGGATGTTAGATGAGAATGATCCATTTCCTAGCGGTTTTATTGTTTAGTTAATTCGCTGTTCGACTTTCCACGGATTGGCATCTTGTAGCGCTGGCGGCAGAACCTCTTGTGCAAATGATTGATAGGAAACCGGGCGCATAAAACGATAGATGGCATCGATACCAACTGATGTTGTGTGAGTCGATGATGCTGGCCATTGTCCGCCGTGTTGCATCGCCTCAGTGACGGCAACGCCAGTGGGAAATGCGTTCCAGATTACTCGGCCAGCTTTCTGAGCCAAGATTGAGAGTAACTCGGTGAATGAATCAGATGCACTGCCATGAATAGTGGCCGTTAACTGTCCTTGCAGTTCGCAAGCGATCTTCACGAAGTCTTTCTCAGCTGCTGTGATAACAACGGTGGTGGGACCGAAGTGTTCTTCTAGCAACCCTGGGGTTGATTGCGCAGTTACCCAGTCGGTAACAAAGATTGTGGGTGTTACACCAAAACCATTGTTGGTGGCTTTTGCAGAAAAGACTTTCACTTTAGGTGTTTGTGCAAGTGATGAGATAGCAGCGCCATAGCGGCTGGCGATGGAGGAGGAAAGAAGTGGTCCCACCTGCAGCGTTTCAAGGTGGGCACTCATGTGTGAAAGGAATTCTCTCTGGTTATCAGGAATGAAGATGAGCCCAGGCTTGGTACAAAATTGACCAGAGCCAAGGAGAGCGGAATCAACAAGGCCCTTGGCAAGTTCTTCTGAGCGCTCAGTAATTGCAGCACTTGTCACAAAGACTGGATTAAGACTTCCCATCTCGGCATATACCGGAATCGGTACTTCGCGCTTTGCTGCAATATCAAGCAGGATTCTTCCCACTGCTTCAGAGCCGGTAAATCCAACAGCCTTGATACGAGGATCCCCAGCAAGCCAATGAGTTATCTGTGGATTCACACCCTGCACGATTGCAAAGAGATCAGGAGATAACCCAACTTTAGTCAGAGCGCTTTTCACAGCACCTTCAATAATCGCGCAGGTATTCGGATGCGAAGGATGAGCTTTTGCAACCACAGCATTGCCGGAAGCGATTGCAGATGCGGAATCCCCGCCAGCAACAGAGAAGGCGAGTGGGAAGTTACTCGCGGCAAAGATGGCAACGACTCCAAGTGGTTGGTTCTGCCGGCGAAGATCAGGGCGCGGGGCAGGGGAGTAGTTGGCATCAGCCTTATCGATGACCACTCTTAAGTGCCGTCCACTCTCAACCAGATCTGCAAATAATTTGAATTGCACTGTGGTGCGAGTTATCTCGCCGCCGATGCGACCTTCAGGTAGCGCTGTCTCGGCACATGCACTTTTAATGAGCGCAGCTCGCTGAGATTCAATCGCATCTGCTATTGCGCGCAGTAAGGCAGCTGACTTAGCCGGTGAAAGATTAACCAGAGTGTGAGCCTGTTCTTGTGCTTTTGCAATCAACGCGCGAACTTCAGCCTCGGTATATTCGTGGATTGGATTTCCGAATGTGGATGCGTCACTGGGCTTGATGGCGGTAAATGTCATAGCCGAATCTTACGAGTATTCTTTCTAGGTGAATACCTCAACTAGGCGGATGGGAATTCTTGCAGTCCTAGGATCTGCTCTCTGCTTTGGAACCACAGGAACCACGCAACAACTCGGCGTTCCAGATATCTCACCGCTTGCGGTGGGCGCCGCCAGACTTCTCTGTGGCTCCCTCTTTCTCTTTGCCTTTGCTTGCATCCAGCGCTCACAGCGCGGAAGCATTCGTATGTCCCGGCGAGACTTATTGATCTGCGGCATTGGAGTGGCGGGCTATCAACTCACTTTTTTTAGCGCAGTTCACATCACTGGCATTGCAATCTCCACCGTTACCGCACTCGGAAGCGTTCCCACATTCTCTGCCATCGTCGCCTATTTAGTGATTGGCGAAAAACCTTCCAAGAGTTGGTATCTGGGCACATCGGTGACAATTCTTGGAATCATTCTCGTCGGAACAGCAAACGGTATTGCCGAATTTAAGCCCCTCGGAATTCTCCTGGCAGCAATCGCTGGTTTTGGCTTTGCCGTCTTTAATGTAGTTAGCCGCAAATCTCTAGCGGCAGGGGCGCAAGATATTTGGTTGACCGCGACTTCATTTGGTGTGGCAGCGCTAATTACCGTGCCATTTCTCTTTGCCCAAAACCCAGAGTGGATTCTCACGACTAAGGGTGGGTTATCAGTTCTCTGGTTAGGACTTGTCCCCACAGCGATTGGTTATTTTCTCTTCACATCAGGGCTGAAAAAGATTGATTCTAGTACGGCCGCAACCGTGGTCTTAGCAGAGCCGGCAACTGCCACCATCTTGGCTGCGGTAGTTATTGGGGAAAGTCTTGTTCTTCAGAGCTATCTCGGCATCGCCATCGTTGCTTCTGGAATTCTCTATATCTCGCGCGTTAAGCCTTAAAGTCATAGAAGATGAGGAAGATTGCCACTGCGAACATCACATTGGCAATAATGTAATCAAGGACCTTCCAAAAGATTGGTTTGGTCATAAACCGGGAAGCAGCGCGGGCGCCAAAACCAAGGGCAGAGAACCAGAGAATACTTCCGATAGCAGCACCGAGAGCGAAATACCAGCGATCGCTCTGGAATTGGTTTGAAATACTGCCGAGCAGAATGACGGTATCCAGATACACATGAGGATTGAGAAAAGTAAATCCGAGCACCGATGCGATTGCAGCTTTGCGCGAAATTGAAGTCTCGCCTTCAATACTCAAAGCACCGGTGCGGAAAACCTTTCGGAGAGTGTTGAGCCCAAAGAAGGTGAGGTAGGCAACGCCGAACCAACGAATGACTTCAAGTGCGCGCGGTTGCGATTGTATGACTGCTCCGAGTCCTCCGGTACCAAGGAAGATAAGTAGCGCATCGGATGCGGCGCAAATAACGACCACGAGCAGGACATGGGATTTAGCTAAGCCCTGCCGGATGACGAAAGCATTCTGGGCGCCGATGGCGATGATGAGAGAGAGACCAGTAAGTAAGCCTGGGAGAAATGCAATCACCAGCAGACACTACTTTGAGTGATGGAATCTTGGAAGAAAGAAGGGGTATTAAAAATCCTTAGGCGAGTCCTCATCCATTCCAACACCATTAGTTTTAGGATTGAACATGCGCTTTAAGAATATCTTCGTATTAAGTCCAGGAAGATCGGGATCGAAGACTTTCATTGAGGCCTCATCGCATCTGACTAACTACTCCGCAGCTCATGAATCTTTGAGTGCTCATCTGGGTGATAAACGATTCGACTATCCAGCACACCATATTGAGGCAGATAATCGACTTATCTGGTTTACAGGTGAGTTAGCTAAGCGCTTTTCCCAAGATGTTCTCTACGTCAATCTCATTCGAGATTTTGAGGCAACGGTAGATAGCTTTCATCATCGCCTGCAAAGCAGTTCTTATCGTGCTTCGATTATGAACGCCTTCGCCCATGGAATCTTGATGAAGCCAGGTGATTGGAGAGCCGATCAAGAGCGGGATCTCGCTGCTTTCTATGTTGAAACTGTGCAATCGAATATCGAGTTCTTTCTAAAGGGACGAACCCACCTCACCGTTCACCTAGAAGATGGTGGCGAAAGTTTCAATGAATTCCTGCAGTTGATTAAGGGCGAAGGAGATATGGGCAAGGTACGTTCGACCTGGCTGGAAGTTCATAACGCGCGATAGGAAGACGAGACTGGAATCAAACTAGTGAGCCCCGCAATGTCAATCTTCGCTTACGCGTGTGAATAGTGCAGACTAAGAAAGCCGTTTCTAACGGGAGTTAATAACCTTTTCCTTTACCGGGCCCTCCATCGCACAAACTGGGCAGAGTGCTGTCTTACCAATCCAATTTTCATTTGGCTTAGTTAAATCGGCGTTCCATGCATGTCCACATGCAAGCCAATAGGCTGGTCTAATTGTCATACAAGAAGAGTAGCAAATGGTAGACAAAATTTGAACCTGCTAAAGCGCGTTTAAGAAATAACACGCTTAAAAACGTGGACGATACTGGGATCGAACCAGTGACCCCCACAATGTCAATGTGGTGCTCTACCGCTGAGCCAATCGTCCGGGTCTTACAACTTCGGTAGGTATTTAGTTGTTTGCGAAAGTATAGCCGAGTGATTTATCGGGCGTAATCATCCTGAATACGCTCAATATCATCTTCACCGAAGTAGGTGCCGGTCTGCACTTCAATGAAAGTCATCACTTCCGTGCCTGAGTTACCAATGCGGTGGAGCTGGCCAACCTGCACATCTACGGTCTCACCGGGGTATCTCTTAAAGCTTTCTTCACCTAGAACTACATCTGCAACACCGGAGACGATGAACCAATGTTCCTGTCGCTTTTGATGGCGCTGTAATGAGAGGCGATGGCCTGGCTCTACCCAGATTGATTTCACCTTATAGGTGGGAGTTTCCTGCAAGATTTCATAGCGACCCCAAGGTCGGGTTGAATCGTAATCTGACATATCTACTCCGTTGTAGTGCTGTTTCTATTCTTACTTGAGGTCGGAACGGGATTTGAACCCGTGTAGAGGGATTTGCAGTCCCTTGCCTCGCCTCTCGGCCATCCGACCAAACTGTTGACGCGATAGAGAAACCGCCACCTAAAAAATTAATTCTAAGCGGCGCTTAATCCGAGCGGACGACGGGGTTCGAACCCGCGACCTGAACCTTGGCAAGGTTCCGCGCTACCAGCTGCGCTACGTCCGCATTTTGTGCAGGGGCAAATCTAGCGCAGAGCAGGGGTAAGTGCCAAAGCGTCAATTATTTCGCACTGTTTATGCGCGCTAAGTGCGTAGCCTTAGCCAGGTGTATGGCCTTGAAAATCAATTCTGGATGGGTAGACGACTTGCGACCCAATTAGAAGAAATCAGCAACGATCCATCAGTACTTGAAGATGGAAACTTCTGGGCGGTCCTTGTTACATTCGAAGGAGAGATGACCTTTGCGCGCTTTGGGCACGTGCAAGATTCGAACTTCCCAGGGTCAAAGTGGAGTCAATTATCGACCCCATGGCGCTCATCGGTTGACCGAGATGAATACATCACTTATGTCAATCAGATTAGAGAAGAGATCGCCTCCGGCGGTGTCTATCAAGTCAATGCCTGTTATGAATTTACCAATCAAATAGTGCAACCGATTGAATCGCTAGCAGGGCTCTTCTCTGAATTAATTGCCAAGAACCCAGCGCCTTATGCACAATACCTGCGGCTACCTGGTGTCGAGATCGCCTCCGCATCTCCGGAAAGACTTATCTCTCGCGTGGGAGCACAGATCACAACCTCACCCATTAAAGGCACAATCCGGGCGGAGCAAGAGACGTTCGGGGATAAAGATAAGGCTGAGAATTTGATGATTGTGGATTTAATGCGCAATGACTTTGGCAAGATCTGTGAATCAGGAAGTGTGACAGTCAGTGATTTATTTCGAACCGAAAAACATCCAGGGCTGAGCCATTTAGTTTCAGATGTGACGGGTACTGTAAATGCGCTGATCACATGGCCTGGAATCCTTGCGGCGCTAGCTCCTGCTGGTTCCATTAGTGGCGCACCAAAGAGTTCGGCGTTACGTATTATTGGCACGCATGAGAAAGTAATACGCGGCCCGTATTGCGGGGCCATCGGCTGGGTGCAAGGAGATAGGGCAGAGATTGCGGTCGGAATCAGAACCTTTTGGAGAACCAATAGAGATGTTCTGCATTTTGGAACTGGTGCCGGAATTACATGGTCTAGTGATGCAAGTGCGGAGTGGGATGAAACTCGGTTGAAGGCAGATAGATTAATAAACATTGCAGGGGGAGGATTCGATGACAATCGAACTTGATTCCTATGGCTTCCCGCGCACTTCTGGCATCTTTGAAACGATTAAAACAATTGATGGAAAACCGATTGCACTGGCACGACATATGCGCCGTGCTCTTACCTCGGCGGCCGAGCTGGGAATCACACTTCCCGATGAAGAGAGCATTAGGGTGCAACTCTCTGAGGTGTTAAGTTCACAGAAGTTTGCAACAGGCCGCTTGCGGTTGTGCTTTGCCGATGGCCTCTTTCACCTGTCACACGATGAGTTTGAAGAGCTGCAAGCGCCGAGTAATCTCAATTTCTATAGCGAGACTGTTACGGGCTCGATCCATAAGAAGTTTCCATACGATCATCGCTTTGCCTTAATCAAGTCAGCGCGTGATGAAGGCTTCGATGATTGCATTCTCTTCAACGCCAAGAATGAGATTACCGAGACAGCCGTCTCTAACTTAGTCCTTCTCATTGATGGAACGTGGGTTACTCCGCCCATTACATCGGGGGTATTGCCCGGCATTGTGCGAGCAGTTGCTATTGAAGAGTGCGGGGTGAGTGTGCGCCCGATTCATATCTCGGAAGTGCCCGAGATTCAATCAGGATTCCTGGTTTCAAGTCTGCGTATTGCCCAACCCATCGCCTTTATTGGTGATATGAAATTGGAGATAGCTCAATCATCACGTGAACTCGAGGCCCTCATTCGCGCTCACCTACAACCAGTTTCGGTAGGCTAGCGCCCATGTCACTGATCAACATCACCGTGGATGGGCAAGTGCGGTCTATTGAAAGTGACCAGCGACCTACCCAGATATTTGCTGAGAACAAAGAGATTGTTGTCTGCACCATTAATGGCGTCCTCAAGGATCTCTGGACAGATTTAAGCGATGGCGATGTAGTGACATCAGTGTCAATCTCTTCACCGGAAGGTCTTGCCGTTCTTCGACATTCCACCGCGCACGTGATGGCGCAAGCCGTGCAGCAGGTGTTTGCAGATACCAAGCTAGGAATTGGTCCACCGATTACTGATGGTTTCTATTACGACTTTGATCCACAGAACCCTTTTAATCCAGATGACCTGGAGAAGATTGAAAGTGCGATGCGCAAGATCGTTAAAGACGGTCAGCGCTTTAAGCGTCGCATCACCACAGAATCTGATGCCCGCAAAGAGCTTTCGCATGAGCCATATAAGTGCGAACTCATTGGCCTTAAGGGTGGCGCCACCGATGAGACAAGTGTGGAAGTGGGAGGCGCTGAGTTAACGATTTATGACAACTTAGGTCGCGATGGCCAGCCAGTCTGGTCTGATCTCTGCCGTGGCCCGCACCTGCCATCGACTAAACATATTCTGGCCTTTAAATTAATGCGCAGCGCAGCTGCTTACTGGCGAGGCTCGGAGAAGAACCCAATGCTGCAACGCATTTATGGAACTGCTTGGCCTTCACAGGATGAACTGAATGCCTATCTGGAATTACTCGCGGAGGCCGAAAAGCGTGATCATCGCCGTCTTGGACAAGAGTTAGATCTCTTTTCATTTCCAGAAGAGATTGGTTCTGGACTCGCAGTCTTTCACCCTAAGGGCGGAATCATTCGGCGAGCGATGGAAGATTATTCTCGTAAGCGCCATGAGGAGGAAGAGTATGAGTTTGTTTACTCACCGCACTTAACTAAGGCAGCGCTCTTTGAAAAATCTGGCCACCTTGATTGGTATTCCGAAGGAATGTATCCACCGATGATCATGGATGAAGAGCTCCATGGCGATGGAACTATCAAGCGTGCTGGCCAGCAGTACTACATGAAGCCGATGAACTGCCCTTTCCACAATCTGATCTTTCAATCTCGTCAGCGCTCTTATCGCGAACTACCGCTTCGACTCTTCGAATTCGGTACGGTCTATCGCTATGAAAAATCAGGTGTCTTACATGGGATTACTCGCGCCCGAGGCTTCACCCAAGATGATGCACATATCTACTGCACCAAAGAGCAGATGGCTGGTGAGCTTGATTCACTTCTTACCTTCGTCCTTAACCTACTTCGCGATTATGGACTTGCAGACTTCTATCTCGAACTTTCAACTCGCAATCCTGAGAAATCAGTAGGAGAAGATTCCGATTGGAAGGAGGCAACCGAGGCTCTCCGAGAAGCGGCGATGAAGCAGGGACTCGAACTCATTCTCGATGAAGGCGGAGCTGCCTTCTATGGTCCAAAGATTTCAGTGCAGGCAAAGGATGCAATAGGTCGCACCTGGCAGATGTCCACCATTCAAGTTGATTTCCAGTTGCCACAGAGATTCGAGCTTGAATTCGCCGCAGCCGATGGCAGCAAGCAACGACCAGTGATGATTCACCGCGCCCTCTTTGGTTCTATTGAAAGATTCTTCGGAGTTCTCACCGAACACTATTCCGGTGCCTTCCCACCATGGCTGGCACCCGTGCAGGTTATGGGAATTCCTGTTGCGGATGCATTTAATGATCACTTGGTGAAAGTTGTGAAAGAGATGAAAGCTGCTGGAATTCGGGCAGATATTGATCTCTCTGATGATCGCATGCAAAAGAAGGTGCGCAATGCCCAGATGCAGAAGATTCCATACATGCTCATTGCTGGCGAGGAAGATGTGAATTCAAATGCAGTTTCCTTTAGATATCGCAATGGCAATCAGAAAAATGGCGTTCCTATTGCAGCTGCGATTGCCGAGATTCTGGCCACGATTGCCGAACGTCGTCAGGTGTAGCAGTGAGTCATATTGATGGCGCTGGCATGCCCGATGGTTGGCAACGCTTATGGGCGCCACATCGACTTGAGTACCTACGCGGTGAAAATCGGCCGCTAGCTGGAAATGATGTCGAGTGCCCATTCTGCCGAGTTCTTACTCTCAGTGATGAGCAAGGTTTGATTGTTCATAGGGGTGTCACCGCCTATGTCGTGATGAATCTTTATCCTTATAACCCAGGACACCTGCTGGTCTGTGCAAATCGGCACGTCGCGGATCTCACTGAACTCACCACAGAAGAGCGCCATGAGATTACCGACATCAGTGCCCATGCGATGAATACCTTGCGCAAAGTTTCCAAGGCCGATGGATTTAACTTAGGAATGAATCAAGGTGCGATTTCAGGAGCTGGCGTGGCAGCCCATATCCATCAACATATAGTTCCGCGCTGGTCAGGGGATGCTAACTTCATGCCGATTATTGGAAAAACAAAGGTAATGCCTCAGTTACTTACGATTACGCGAGATGAGTTAGCTGCTGCTTGGTAATGACTTAATATAGACGTGCACGATATCGATGCCGATTCTGTTTGTGAGATTAATTGGAATAGCTGGAAATAAAATTCCAGCAGCAAATGCCCCATCATCCATCTCTTGCATCTGCTCTAAGAACTCTTCTCTAAAATCCTTTACTAACTCCTCATGTTCGGGATCACATGCTCGCACTGTTGCCGGAATAGTTGAGTAATCAATGATGTGTAAATCTTGTAGGCGTATCAGGGCTGCTGGGGTTCCATCATCGTGATGAAGTACCAGGTATGGCGTGACCAACTGATCAAAGACACGATTAGCTACCATGACGGCATCTTCAAAATCCATCTCCTGCCCATCGAGTCCATTAACTAGAACAAGGCGCGGAATTTGAATTTCATCTAGGGCAGCCCACAGTGCAATAGTTGGGGCGTCGATACCGGCGGCTGGGTTTATTACGAATATGGCAAGGTCAGATTCGTGCTCTGGTGCCGAAGAAACGGTGCCGCCAAATTCAGAGGCGATTGCCTGCGGGGCCCCCGACACGTGGCCGTATACGTGGATTCGTCCGGCCGCTTGGGAACTAGGTGAAGGCATGAGGGAAAGCCTACGATGGTCCTGATGATAAGTAGCGCACTGAAACCTGCGGTCACCAGATTAATCAATCCGTTGGCCAGAGCCGCCCTGCGCGTGGGTCTGACACCAAATTCAGTAACAATTTTAGGTGCGCTAGGTCTCATCATTTCAGCTGCATATTTCTATAGCACTGAACAGTATTTCGTTGGCACGCTTGTAATTGCGGTTTTTGCGCTTAGTGATCTCTTTGATGGCGCGATGGCTCGAATTTCAGATGAAGGTGCAACTTCCTGGGGCGGATTCCTTGATTCAACAATTGATCGTGTGACGGATAGTGCGATTGTCATCAGCCTGGCGCTGCCACTTATTCGTGATGAAGATTTGCTCGCATACCCAGCTGTCGTTGCGCTGGTAACTGGAGTTCTCATTCCATACATCCGAGCCAAGGCAGAGAGTTTTAACATTGCCTGCAGCGTGGGAATTACAGAGCGCACAGAGCGACTGATTATCATTCTTGTGGCCGCAGGTTTTCATGGGCTAGGTGTTCCATATATTCTGGCAATCGGAATTTGGACCTTGGCGGTATTGGGATTGGTCACGGTATTTCAGCGCCTACAGGTGGTCCGTAAAGGTATTGCAGATTCGTGATAGATAGAATCACAGCGCTGGCCTATTTTGCTGGCTGGAGAATAGTTCGAGTCCTTCCTCATAAGTTGGCCTACGGTTTATTTGAAAAACTCTCGAATTATCTGGTGAAAAAGAATGGCAAGAGCGTTAAGCGACTCCGCAGTAACCTAAGCCGCATCAAGCCGGGCTTGAGTGCATCAGATATGGATGTGCTGCTACGGCAAGCGATGAGTTCTTATCTTCGTTATTGGTGTGACACATTTCGAATTCAAGACTGGTCGACATCGCACATACAAGGCTCGGTCACACTTACTCGTGGAGAGCTACTTCTTGATCCCATGCGCGAAGGCAGGGGAGTCGTCATTGCGTTGCCGCATTCAGGTAATTGGGATCACGCCGGTGCTTATTTCTGCTCACTTGGAATACCTCTTGTCACGGTCGCGGAAAGGCTGAAGCCAGAAGCGCTCTTTCAAAGATTCCTGCGCTATCGCCAAGCTATGGGTTTTGAAGTTCTATCTATTGATTCACGTTCTTTTGCAACACTCATTAAACGTGCACGCGAGAAGCGGTTGATCGCACTTGTTGCCGATAGAGATCTCTCGGCCTCCGGTGTTGACGTAAAATTCTTTGGCTTTCCGGCACGGATGCCGGCAGGTCCGGCACTGTTAGCAATCAAGACGGGAATACCGCTTGTGGTTGCGCACGTTTCATATACTCAAAGCGGAATCCATATTGAATTTACATCGGTAGATGTGTCAGAAGATGGAAGTGAGTCCGAGCGTATTGCGCTGACAACCCAGCGGATGGCGAGCCTCTTTGAAAAAGGAATTGCTGCTCACCCACAAGACTGGCATATGCTGCAACGGATCTGGACTGATGGAGATTTTAAGGAGAACAGCTAATGCCGTTAAGTAAGAAGCGCATTGGCATCGTATGTCCCTATGGGTGGGATACACCCGGGGGAGTCAAGAGTCATATCGGTGACCTAGCCGAATATCTCATCGCACAAGGCCATACGGTTTCGGTATTAGCACCCTCATCAAGTGATGAGAATCTTCCTTCTTATGTCACAAGCGCCGGTCGCCCAATATCGATTGCCTATAACGGAGCGGTGGCACGTCTGCTCTTTGGTCCCGTTGCATTTAGTCGAGTGAAGAGCTGGATCGCAGATGGAAACTTCGATGTATTACACCTGCATGAACCAGCGATCCCATCCATTTCACTTCTTGCTTGTTGGGCAGCAGAGGGTCCGATGGTGGGAACCTTTCATGCCGCTTCTGCTCGAAAGAAGATTGCCTTTGCAATTACACCATTTGTGGAGCCGGTAATTGAAAAACTCAATGCACGTATTGCTGTCAGCGAAGCAGCGCGCGAAACGTTACGGATACATCTTGATACAGATGCCATGGTTGTTCCCAATGGTATTTATGCCGATCGCTTTGCAGATGCATCGGTGGATTCACGATGGTCCGGAAACACCATGGGCTTCATCGGTCGTTTTGAAGAGTATCGAAAAGGCCTTTCCGTGCTGATTGAGGCGTTGCCACAGATTCTGCGTCGAATCCCAGATATTCGAATTTTGATTGCAGGACCGGGGGATCCGGAGAGTTTCTTAGCGAAGTTGGAACCTCATCTTCGAAACCGGTTTACATTCTTAGGAACTATTTCCGAGTCGGATAAAGCGAACTTCATGGCATCTGTGGGAATTTATGTTGCACCCAATACCGGGGGAGAATCCTTTGGAATCATCTTGGCCGAAGCACTTGCGGCAGGTGCCTCTGTTCTTGCAAGTGATATCCCAGCATTTGATTCTCTTCTGGGCGGCGGAGCGTATGGAACTCTCTTTGCATCTGAAAACGCTGCCGATCTTGCAGATAAGGCGATCGCTTTACTAGAAGATCCCGAGCGTCGAAGAGCTGTTTCGCACAAGGGCCATGACTACGCGCAGAGTTTTGACTGGGACGTTGTTGCTGAGAGAATTTATGATGTGTATGAAATGGCGATGGTGGGTGGAAGGGGAGTAACACTTGCTTCCGATAATCGTGCTTGGAACAGATTGCTAGGTCGCAGCAATGAATAACTTTCTCCTGGCCTTCTTCTTCCTCTCCATCTTTGCGTGGTATTTATCATTTCTGGCGACCCGACTTAATCGCCTGCACCATCGGGTTGAAACAAGTTGGGCAAATCTTGATGGCCTGCTCCAACGCAGAGCCGCGGTTGCAATTGAAATTGCTCGCTCTGAAATCTCCGATCCAGCGGCGTCACTCCTTCTTACATTTGCCGCACACCAAGCACGTGAGGCAACGGTGCGAGATCGCTCTCAGGCAGAGACTGGCCTGACTGGCGCACTAGGAATTCTGATTGAGAATTCAGCCGATACCCAAAATCCTTTGGAACAAGAACTCTTATTAGAACTAAAAGACCTGACAGCCAAGATTAAGGTTGCCATTGCCATGCACGTTGAGTCCGTGACAAGAACACAAATGGTGCGCAAGAAGCTCTTTATCCGACTATTTCGTTTAGCAGGTTCGGCGCCAGAGCCTGTTACTTATGAATTTGAAGGCGATGTTTTTTAGGCGTTTAGTTGCGGTTGTTTTCGTGATCGCATCGTGTGCGGTTGTGCTCACCTCTGTCGTTTCACCTGATGCACTCTTTAAGGTCAAGATTCCGTTTACCGAAGCTCCTGCCGAGAATTCAATTAGCGGACGCGTAGGAGGAGATGCCCCAGTTCTGGTTGTGAAGATTGATGACACATCGATGGCTCATCCACAGATTGGGTTAGAGGATGCAGATCTGGTTTACATCGAACAAGTTGAGGGCGGTTCTACCCGTCTTGCGGCAATCTTCTCTTCAAAGATTCCTACGCGCATTGGGCCAGTTCGCTCGGCTCGCATTTCAGATGTTGAACTGCTTGCTCAGTACGGTCGGGTGGGATTTGCTTATAGTGGAGCTCAAAGCAAAATGTTACCGATTATTGCTGTGGCAAATGTTCATGACCTAGGAGCACAGAAAAACTCATCCACAATTTACACAACAGATCTGACTCGCACCCAGCCATATGCGATGGTGCTGCGCGCAGACCTATTGCTGGAACTTGCAAAAAGCAGAGACTTGGAGTTCGCGCAATCAAAGAACATGGGCTGGAGTTTTGGGAAGGCTCCCCAGGAAGGTGTAGCAATTACATCTGCTCAGGTTTCGTGGCCGGCTAGTTCCTATGATGTGTATTGGTCTAAGAAAGAGAATCGTTGGCTGCTCGATTTTCGAAGCGAACCCAATATTACAGAATCCGGGACTCGCCTTGGCGCCTCTACATTTGTCATTCAATTGGTTTCAATTACGGATTCAATCTATGAGGACAAAAATGGCGAAGTAACTCCACTTTCGACGACTGTGGGAAGTGGCAGTGGTTACATCCTGCGAAACGGTAAATCCATCAAAGCCACTTGGAGCAGACCTACTGCCGAAGAGGGAACCCGGTGGACGAGCATGAAAGGTGAAGAGATCACCTTTGAAAAGGGGCAAATATGGGTGGCCCTGACAGATAGGCAACCTGCTTTCACTCTTGCTCCCGCGGATGCGGCATCGGTAACTCCAAAGTAGACTCTTCCCCTGCACATATTGCACTGAACTAGGAGCTTTAATAAATGTCTGAAACAACTGGCACCGCACGCGTCAAGCGCGGAATGGCTGAAATGCTTAAGGGTGGCGTCATCATGGATGTCGTCAATGTTGAGCAAGCCAGGATTGCCGAAGATGCCGGTGCATGTGCGGTGATGGCGCTAGAACGCGTGCCAGCAGATATCCGCGCCCAAGGCGGCGTAGCGCGCATGTCAGATCCGGACATGATTGAGGCGATTCAGGCAGCGGTCTCTATTCCGGTCATGGCAAAGGTTCGCATCGGACATTTTGTAGAAGCACAAATTATTGAAAGCCTCGGTGTTGATTACATCGATGAATCTGAAGTTCTCACCCCGGCTGATTACACCAACCATATCGATAAGTGGAATTTCAAGATTCCATTCGTATGTGGTGCAACGAATTTAGGTGAAGCTCTTCGTCGTATTAACGAAGGAGCAGCGATGATCCGTTCTAAGGGTGAAGCCGGAACCGGCGATGTATCTAATGCAATGATGCATATGCGCACAATTGGCGCAGAAATTAGACGACTCTCATCCCTTCGCGAAGATGAACTCTATGTTGCAGCGAAAGAGTTGCAGGCACCATATGCGTTAGTCAAGGAAGTTGCTGAAACTGGAAAACTTCCGGTTGTGCTCTTCACAGCAGGTGGAATTGCAACACCAGCCGATGCGGCACTGATGATGCAGATGGGCGCTGATGGCGTCTTCGTAGGATCAGGAATTTTCAAATCTGGAAATCCGGCTCAACGCGCAGCAGCCTGTGTGAAGGCAACTACTTTCTATCAGGATGCAAAGGTGCTGGCCGAAGTTTCCCGCGGTCTGGGCGAGGCAATGGTCGGCATCAATGTCGCAGATATTCCAGTGCCACATCGTTTAGCAGATCGTGGTTGGTAGTTAACGCAAGTTCATGAAAGTTGGCGTGCTAGCTCTACAGGGAGATTTCCGCGAGCACATTCTTGCCACAACCCAGTGCGGGCATGAAGCAATCGAAGTTCGGCGATTATCAGAGTTAGAAAGTGTTGACGCGCTGATTTTGCCTGGGGGAGAGTCCACCACCATTGTTCATCTGGCCAAGACTTTCCAATTATTTGATCCCATCCGAAAGCGCATCGGTGACGGACTTCCAGTGTATGGATCCTGTGCCGGAATGATTCTCTTAGCCGAGCACATCCTTGATGGCGCCCAAGGTCAAGAGACATTTGGCGGATTAGATATTACGGTGCGCAGAAATGCCTTTGGCAGGCAAGTAGATTCATTTGAATCAGAGCTTGAGTTCAATGGCAAGAAGATGAACGCAGTCTTCATCAGATCTCCTTGGGTGGAGCAGTATGGTCCTGGGGTTCAGGTTCTGGCAGAAGCTGCTGGGCACGCGGTTGCGGTCTGTGAAGGGAAAGTTCTCGCGACAAGTTTCCACCCGGAATTAACCAGTAATCTTGAAATACACCGTTACTTCTTTGAAGAGATGTGTAAAGGGCGATAAAGTTCGGGTATTAGGGGCACAAGTGATCGCCTCTTGATTAACGATTGAGGTGTTGACGATGTCAGGCCATTCCAAATGGGCGACGACCAAGCATAAGAAAGCGATCATCGATAGCCGTCGGGCAAAGAATTTTGCCAAGTTGATTAAGGCTATTGAAGTAGCTTCCCGTAATGGTGGTCCAGAAGTTGAAGGTAACCCAACCCTGTTTGATGCCATTGCTAAGGCGAAGAAGAATTCAATGCCGGCAGATAACATCGAACGAGCAGTCAAGCGCGGTGCGGGCCTTGAATCAGGCGGCGCTGATTGGCAAACAATTATGTATGAGGGCTACGGGCCTAATGGCGTTGCGCTTATGATCGAGTGTTTATCTGATAATCGTAATCGCGCAGCATCTGAAGTCCGTGTTGCTGTGACGAGAAATGGCGGCAGCATGGCAGATCCTGGATCTGTCTCTTATCTTTTTAATCGCAAAGGCGTCATTATTGTTAATAAAGCTGGCGGGGTCACCGAAGATTCAATTCTGGAAGCAGCACTGGATGCTGGGGTTGAGGACGTGAACGATTTAGGTGAATCATTTGAAGTTGTTTGTGAAGCCAGTGATCTCGTAGCAGCAAGAACTGCGCTTCAAAGTGCTGGAATTGATTATGAGTCAGCAGATTCTTCCTTCCTGCCTTCGATGCAGATTCCACTCGATGCCGAAGGAGCTACCAAGGTCTTTGAACTTATCGATGCAATTGAGGAGTTAGATGATGTGCAGAATGTCTACTCCAATTTCGATGTCTCAGATGAAGTCTTGGCGAGCCTTTCTTAAGTAGTCGTAGGGCTGACCTAGGCTTAGAAGTTATGAGCCAGATACATAAACGAGTACTCGGGGTGGACCCTGGGTTGACTCGTTGTGGCGTGGGCGTAGTCGAAGGCGCAATTGGTTCACCACTTACTTTGATTGGTGTCGGTGTCATTCTTACTCCACCGGATGCCGCCCTCGAGCTGCGTTTACTTCAGTTGGAAAGTGAGCTGGAAGAATGGATCGCTCTGCATAAACCTACAGTGATTGCTGTGGAGCGAGTCTTTTCGCAACACAATGTTCGTACCGTGATGGGAACCGCGCAAGCTGCCGGAATTGCACTTCTCGTTGCAGCGCGCAGAAATATTCCGGTGATGATGCACACACCCTCTGAAGTAAAGGCTGCCGTCACGGGTTCAGGACGCGCAAACAAGGCGCAGGTCGCCGAGATGGTTAAGCGTTTACTTAATCTCGAGTCAATCCCGAAGCCGGTAGATAGCACCGATGCCCTAGCACTGGCGATCTGTCATATTTGGCGAGGTGGGGCAAATACAAAAATTGCAGAGGCGGTAGCAATTGAAAAATCCCGTCTGGCTAAGTTGGTGAAAAAATGATTTCACTAGTAAACGGAATCGTTCGGTCAATAAATTCAGAACGGGCAGTGATTGAAGTTGGGGGAGTTGGACTGGCAGTATCCATCACTGGCCCAACCAGTGCGCAACTGCATCTAGGCGCGGCAACTCAGCTCTTTACCTCGCTGGTTGTCCGCGAAGATTCACTTACTCTCTTTGGTTTTCTCGATGAGGAGAGTAAAAATACCTTTGAACTCGTGCAAACAGTTTCTGGGATAGGACCGAAGGTTGCACTAGCAATCATGGGTTCCCATAGCCCGAATTCACTATCTCGAGCAATTGCGCAGGAAGATATTAAAGCAATTGAGAAAGTTCCGGGAATCGGGCGCAAGGGCGCGCAACGACTTATTCTCGAGCTGAAGGGAAAGATTTCTGATGTGGGCGGAGCAGAGCGCGTGCAGAGCCATCAACCAATCTGGCGAGAACAACTTACTTCGGCACTTGTCTCACTCGGATTTAGTGCGAAGGATTCTGACTCTGCAATTAATGAGGTCCTAGCAACATATGCCGAATCTGGGATTGATGCTTCATCACTAGAACTCTCTGAGTTGTTGAAGGCCACGTTGGCACAAGGGCGACGTTCCTAAATGAGTATCGAGCCAAGTGATAGCGGTGAGCGGCTTGTGAACCCTGATCTGACAAATGATGACACTGGAATCGAGCACGCACTACGTCCGAAGACGCTTAAGGATTTCATTGGTCAGCATCGGGTGCGCGAACAGATTGATGTCTTGCTCAGTGCGGCCCGTAAGAGAGGATCGGCGGCAGACCATATTCTGCTGTCCGGACCACCAGGACTTGGTAAGACAACGCTGGCCATGATTCTGGCAAGTGAGATGCAGACCCCGATTCGAATTACCAGTGGTCCAGCAATTACTCATGCCGGGGATTTAGCGGCCATTCTGTCTTCATTGGTGGAAGGAGAAATTCTTTTTCTTGATGAGATACATCGTCTTCCGCGACCAGCCGAAGAGTTGCTCTATCTTGCGATGGAAGATTTTCGAGTCGATATCGTTGTTGGTAAAGGACCGGGAGCCACGGCTATTCCGCTGCAACTTCCTCATTTCACATTGGTCGGTGCCACTACTAGAGCTGGTCTATTGACATCACCTTTGCGTGATCGCTTCGGCTTTACCGCCCATCTTGATTTCTATGAGGAATCAGAGCTGGCCCAAGTGATCTCGCGCAGTGCATCACTGCTTGGCCTGGAAATTGATGTAAAGGCAGTTTCCGAAATTGCAGGAAGATCCAGAGGCACACCGAGAATCGCAAATAGATTGCTGCGAAGAGTGCGAGATTATGCCCAGGTGCGAGGCTCGGAGAAAATCATTCACTCAGATGCAACAGCAGCGCTGCAAATGTATGAAGTTGATGATAAAGGGCTCGATCGATTGGATCGGTCTGTTCTCCTTGCACTAATTGAGAGATTTGCTGGTGGCCCGGTTGGACTTTCCACTCTTGCAATTGCTGTGGGGGAAGAGACTGAAACGGTGGAATCTGTTGCCGAACCATTCCTCGTTAGAAATGGCTTTATGGCAAGGACTCCGCGAGGGCGAATAGCAACAGCTCTGGGTTGGCAGCATGTGGGGCGTACGCCCCCGGCGGGAACGATTTCTCTTTTCGACACGCCGGCACCTGACGCCTAGACTCTCCTCTTATGTCCACACCTACTAAAACTGTGAAGACCTCAGGTCGGCCCGCTCGAGCTTTAGCGCTGCTGGCAGTCATTCTGCTCGGACTCGTGGGAACAGCCCTGATTCAGGGTGCATCCTCGGTCAAGCTCGGCCTTGATCTGCGCGGTGGCACAAGTGTCACGCTGCAACCGCGTGCATCCAATGACTCGAATAAAATTACATCGGCGGCAATAGATCAAGCAGTCACCATTATCCGCCAACGTGTGAACTCACTTGGTGTTGCCGAATCTGAAGTGACAGCGCAGGGAAGTGGAACTAACCGCCAGATTGTTATCTCTGTTCCCGGAGATTCTGGTCGCCGAGTAGTTGATCTTGTAGGACAAACTGCAGAGCTCCGTTTTAGACAAGTGCTCGCAGAATCGTCTGGCTTAGCGGGGAGTGGATTAGACACTGCCACTCCTACAGTAGGAGTTACACCGGTACTCAATGCAAGATTTGCCGCCCTCGATTGCTCGCAGCTAGCGAATCAACAGGGAACTGGCGCGGATTCCCCTTCTGAAACAATTGTTGCTTGTTCAAGAACAGGGTCAAGTAAGTACATTCTTGCTCCGGCTGAAGTGCTAGGACAACAGGTTTCTAAAGCGTCAGCCGGTATCGATCAGCAAGGGTCAGCCGGTTGGTTTGTATCACTTTCCTTTAATGGCGAAGGAACTTCAGCATTCGGTGCTCTCACAGGTCGTGTTACATCTCTTGCCTCACCTTTAAATCAGGTTGCAATCGTGCTCGATGGATTGGTTGTTTCAGCACCATCGATTAATGAAGCGATTCCTTCGGGTAATGCCCAAATCACGGGATCATTTACGCAAACAGAGGCCGAAGATCTTGCCAACGTTCTTAAATATGGTGCGCTGCCACTCGCCTTCGATCGTGGTGAAGTTCAACAAGTTTCTCCAACACTTGGTTCTGATCAGTTAGATGCTGGTTTATTAGCCGGAGCACTGGGTCTAATTCTTGTGGTTATATTTTCAGTCCTGTATTACCGAGCACTTGGGTTAGTGACTGTTGGCTCACTCGCTGTTGCATCAGCGCTTGTCTACCTGCTCTTCTTGGTTCTGGGTGAGGCGATTGGATTCACACTTACGCTGGCCGGTATCGCTGGTGCCATTGTTGCAATCGGAATTACCGCCGACTCATTTATTGTCTTCTTCGAACGTGTTCGAGATGAAGCGAGAGAAGGAAGATCACTGCGATCTGCCGTGGAAAACGGTTGGCTCCGCGCCCGTCACACGATCATCGTGGCTGATATGGTCTCGATTCTCGCCGCAGTCCTGCTCTACTTCTTTGCTGTCGGTGGTGTGCGTGGATTCGCATTCACACTAGGGCTTACAACGCTCGTTGACTTGATAGTTGTCTTCATCTTTACCAAACCGCTTGTCACACTGATAGCCCGTATCAATTTCTTTGCATCAGGACATCCGCTCTCAGGCTTTTCACCTAAGAGCGTCGGGCTAAAGGGTGCAAGAGCAAATACTTCAACTACTACTGTGGAGGCATAAGACAATGGCAAAAATCTCAGGTCTTGGTGGACGTCTCTACTCTGGTGAGACATCTTTTAATATTGTTGAAAATCGCAAACGTTGGTACTCAATTTCGGCGCTATTCCTACTTGCTTCAATCGCTGCACTGACGATTCAGGGCCTGCATTTAGGTCTTGAGTTTAAGGGTGGGGCTTCCTACACAGTGACGAAGCCTGGACTCACACTTGAACAGGGTAGAGAAGCGGCTTCGAATTTTGACATTCCGGGTGAAGCAATTGTTCAAAAGATCGGTGATGACAAGATTCGTATTCAAACCGGAGCGCTCACTCCAGCACAAGCAACAGCCGCAGAAAATGTTCTGACCTCCACCTTTGATGTTCCAGCTGAGTCAATCGATACTCAGATTGTTGGTCCGTCGTGGGGCAAGGAGATTACAAAGAAAGCTATCTACGGATTGATCGCATTCTTATTGGCGGTCATGCTCTTTCTCGCAATGGCATTTGAACCCAAGATGGCACTTGCAGCTATTGTTGCAGTGGTGCATGACGTGCTTATCACTGTCGGTATTTACGCAGTCGTTGGTTTTGATGTCACTCCGGCAACGGTCATCGGATTTCTTACAATTCTCGGTTATTCCCTCTATGACACTGTCGTGGTCTTCGATAAGGTGAGAGAGAATACGAAATCTGTGACTGCAAACAGCAAGCAGACCTATTCACAGGCTGCAAACTTGGCGGTAAATCAGACTCTGGTGCGCTCTGCGAACACATCCATCATCGCACTCTTACCCGTTGGGTCAATTCTTTTCGTAGGCGCTGGATTACTGGGTGCTGGAACACTGAAGGATCTCTCACTCGCACTCTTTATCGGACTCGCGGTGGGAACATATTCATCTGTATTTATCGCGCCACCATTTCTTGCATCTCTTCGTGAAAAGGAACCTGCGATGCAGGCACTTGCCAAGAGAGTTGCAGCTCGCGGGGGAGCAGTAGCGATTACAGAAGATAAGGCACCGCAGACTTCTGTTACCCGTGGTCCACGTAATCAACCAAAGCGTAAAGGTCGCAAATAACCCTTTCGCATATGGATACAGATACCTTAATTGCCCCTCTTATAGGTGTGCTTAAGGAGCATCACCCTCAAAGTGATGGTGTGGAAATTACTCGGGCCTTTAAGATTGCTCGTACAGCTCATGAAGGTCAGCTAAGAAAATCTGGCGAGGACTACATCACTCATCCGGTTGCGGTCTCACTAATCTTAGCTGAGCTAGGTTTGAACGAAATCACTATTGTTGCGTCACTTTTGCACGACACTGTTGAAGATACCCCGTATTCACTCCAACAACTTCGTGCTGACTTTGGCGATGAGATTGCCAACCTTGTTGACGGCGTTACCAAGCTCGATAAGTTAACTTACGGTCCAACTGCCGAGGCAGAAACTGTTCGCAAAATGGTCATTGCGATGTCTCGCGACATTCGTGTGTTAGTTATCAAACTAGCCGACCGACTTCATAACGCCCGCACCTGGGGTTTTGTCTCGGCCGAATCAGCACAACGCAAGGCGCAAGAAACCCTAGATATCTATGCCCCACTTGCTCACAGGCTTGGAATGAATGCCATCAAGTGGGAGTTAGAAGATCTTTCATTTGCAGTTCTTGAACCGAAGAAATTTGAAGAGATTTCAAGGCTGGTAGCAGAGAGATCACCTTCACGAGATGCGCTTACATCAGAAGTTGTTGACGCGGTTGAGAAGGACTTACAGCGAGATTTGATCACAGCAACGGTGACAGGCCGAAAGAAGCACTTTTTTAGCGTTTATCAAAAGATGGTTGTCAGAGGCCGTGAGTTCAATGAGATCTATGATCTTGTGGGAATCAGAGTCCTGGTAAATGATGTGAAAGATTGCTACGCGGTATTGGGTTCGATCCACGCTCGCTGGAGTCCGGTTCCGGGCCGGTTTAAAGATTACATAGCGATGCCTAAATTTAATCTCTACCAATCACTTCACACCACCGTCATTGGGCCAAATGGTAAAGCAATTGAGATTCAGATTCGAACCTATGAGATGCACTCTCGAGCAGAGTTTGGTATCGCAGCACACTGGAAATACAAGCAAGGCGGTGAGCCAGAGACTAATACCCCGGAGATGATGTGGTTGCGCCAATTACATGAGTGGCAGAAAGAGACTGAAGATCCATCTGAATTTCTGGAAGCGTTGCGCTTTGATCTTGGAAGCCCGGAAGTATTTGTCTTTACGCCTAAGGGTTCAGTTGTTGCTCTTCCGGGTGGTTCAACACCGGTTGACTTTGCATTTTCGGTTCACACCGATGTGGGTTTGCGCTGTGCGGGAGCCAAGGTCAACGGTCGCCTCGTTCCACTTGAATCAAAGCTGGTCAATGGTGATGTGATTGAGATTGTGACCAATAAGGGTGAACATGCGGGGCCTAGTCGCGACTGGCTCAATTTTGTTAAGAGTCCACGTGCTCGCTCAAAAATTAAAGCGTGGTTCAGCAAGGAGCGTAGAGAGGAAGCAATTGATGCCGGGCGTGAATCTATTGCCCGCCAAATGCGCAAGGCAGGACTTCCATTACAGAAGATCTTCGCCGGTCACGCTCTGCTGGAGCTAGCTCACGATATGCATTATGCCGATATTGATGCGCTCTATAACGCAGTCGGTGATGGACATGTTTCAGCTGCTTCTATCGTAGAAAAGCTCACTGCATCGATGTCAGGTGAAGATTCTCATCCAGAAGTTACTATCGAGAATATTCCAACTGGTATGCAGGTCACCAAGCGGACATCTAGTGCGGTGGAGGTTGAAGGCGTTGATGATGTACTGGTAAAGCTGGCTCGTTGCTGCACGCCAGTTCCTGGAGATGCAATTATGGGCTTTATCACCAAAGGCTCTGGCATCTCTGTGCACCGGGAGGATTGCATCAACGCTACTGATCTTCGTGAGAATCAAGGCGAGCGAGTAGTGGGAGTTAAGTGGTTATTAGGTGCGGCAAGCTTGTTCCTGGTAAATATTCAGGTTGAGGCTCTAGATCGCGCGCGCCTGTTGGCCGATGTCACTCGAACTCTTTCAGAGCAGCACGTCAATATTCTTAGTGCAGCAGTGAGCACCTCAAAGGATCGCGTTGCCATCTCTCGTTTTACCTTTGAAATGGCCGATGCCAAGCATCTTGATTCTGTGTTGGCTGCGGTGAGAAATATTGAAGGCGTCTATGACGTCTATCGAACTTAGTGAGATTTAGTTAGCTAAATTCAGCGAGATGCTTTTCAGCCTCTGACAGCCACACCGAGCGAGCTTCGGCTGATTCAAGTGCTTCTTTCGCCTTCTTCTCATTACCTGCTGCCTGTGATTTCGAGGCGACTTTGCGGTAATTCTCGATTGATTCGCTGAGCTGCTTTACGACTTCAGCAGCGCGAGCTTTTGCCGCAGGATCAGTCTTACGCCAAATCTCAGCCTCTGCCTCTTTGATTGCCGATTCGACCTTTGCGACGCGGGCATCGAAAGCGGCTCGCTTATCGCGGTGAGTAATGCCGATCTTCTCCCAGGTTCGCATCAAGTCACGGAATGAGTTCTTTGCCACTTTCGCATCAGTAAATGGCACCAGAGCCTCGATTTGAACAATGAGTTCTTCGCGCTTGGCAAGGTTTGCCGTCATGGAAAGTTCGCGCTTCTCCAGATCCGCACTCTTTGCAGTAAAGAACTGATCTTGAGCCGCCTTAAATCGTGCCCACAACTTAGCTTCATCACTTGGTTTACCGCGACCAGCGACTTTCCATGAATCCATCAGGGTCTTAAATCGGCGAGCAGTTGCAACCCAATCGGTGGAGGTCGCAAGCTTTTCAGCCTCTGTGATGATTGCTAGCTTTGCTGCAGCTACTACAGATGAAGTTGCCTCGAGCTGTGCGAAGTGGGTGCGACGACGCTTATCGAATTTGTTGCGGGAAGCCGAGAAGCGCTTCCAGAAATCTCCATCAGCTTTTTTATCTAGACGAGGCGCCGCTTTCCACTCATCGAGCAGAGTCTTAAGTCGATCGCCGGTGACTTTCCAATTCTCTGACAGAGCAAGTGATTCCGCCTCTGCCACAATCTTCTCTTTCTCCACCAAGATCTGTTCCCGGCGCGCAGCCTTGAGCGCATTCTCTGCCACTTTCTTGGCTTCATATGCCTCGCGGTTTCCTTCAATGAGTGGCTCGATCTGTTCTACTGAAAGAGCAAGGGAGTCGAGATCACCGACGCCATTGAGTTCGCGAACTTGCTGACGCAGTTTCTTCACAGATTCGTGCGCATCCTGCGGAACCATGGCGCCACTTGTAATGCGGGCGGCGGTTAGGGCAACTTCGGATGCGAGTGCTTCAAATTTTCTTACGAAGTATGCAAGTGCTTCTTCCGGGCTTTTACCTGGGTAAGAACCGACTGGCTTCTCGCCTTCAGAAGTGCGAACGAATACGGTTCCATCTTCTCCGACGCGACCGAATTGAGAAGGATCTCCAATGAGTGCAGATGCTGCACTAGGTGCTACTTGTGTGTGAGCTAGCGTTCCTGGATTGATATCGGTCATGATTTCCCCCTCAGCGCGTCGGCGGTTGCCTTCGTTGTTTAGTGCGATTGTGCAAGAGGAGAAGGCTACCCTGACCCCCGTACAACAGTAAATCCATGCGAGATATCGGGGTCCACCATGCTTGTTCTGTCATATCCAGCGCCTATGTTCGCCACCAACTGCTGGGTGATTTCTGCGGGTGTGGGCCAAGAGTGCATCATCATCGATCCTGGGATGCCTGACATTTCATCTGAGGTAACCATGCTCGTTGAAGAATACAAATTGAAACCAGTGGCAGCGCTGCTTACCCATGGACATCTAGATCACACATTCTCGATCGTTCCTCTAGCCGATGGCTATGCAATCCCAACCTACATACATAGTGAAGATCGTCGCTTCGTTTCTAATCCTTCGGGGATACATGGTCCTGATCTGATGGCGCAACTAGGCGATATGAAATTTACTGAACCAAAAGACCTTCGAGAATTGAAGAATGGTGAAGTGATAAATCTGTTGGATCTCAAGCTCACCGCAATCCACGCTCCGGGTCATACTCGTGGTTCCACCATGTTCACCCTCAATGACGAAATACTCATTAGCGGAGACGTTCTCTTTGCTGGCTCCATTGGGCGAACAGATTTACCGACTGGTAGTTCGGCGCAGATGAGAGAGACTCTGATCAAGAAGATTTTACCTTTGAGCGATGATTTGCGCGTGCTACCAGGACATGGCCCTGAGACCACAATCAAATTCGAGAGAAAAAGTAACCCTTATCTGAAAGAATTAACCACATGAAATACGAGAAGATTCAAGGACCTAAAGGTGTTCGTGAATACTTGCCGCCCGAATCTGCTGCCTTCGAATGGGTGCGTGAGCAGTTAATCGCACCTGCCAAGGCAGCCGGTTATCAGTTAATGGAACTTCCGGTATTTGAAGATACAAATCTTTTCACTCGCGGCGTTGGTGAATCAACCGATGTGGTCTCTAAGGAGATGTATACCTTTGAAGATCGTGGTGGACGATCAATTACGCTACGGCCGGAAGGCACAGCCGGTGTGATGCGCGCTGTTATCGAACAGAACTTAGATCGCGGTCAACTACCCGTCAAGGTTTGGTACTCCGGACAATTCTTTAGAGCAGAACGCCCACAAGCAGGACGCTACCGTCAGTTCTATCAAGTCGGAATCGAAGCGATTGGTCTGGATGATCCAGCTATTGATGCCGAAGTCATTGCAATTGCAGATCGAGGTTTTAAGAATTTAGGTCTTCGAAACTATCGTCTTGAGATTACCTCGTTAGGAGATGCGCAATCACGCGCTGCTCATCGCATGGATTTGATGGCCTTTATCAAGAAACTTGATCTAGATGAGGCAACAGCCAAGCGTGCTGAGATCAACCCGCTTCGACTCTTTGATGATAAGCGGCCAGAGATGCAAGCGGCGATGGCAAAGGCGCCGCTATTACTTGATTATCTCTCCGAATCTTCCCGTAAGAGCTTTGAACTAGTGCAAGGTTATCTGCGTGCGATGAAGATTGACTTTGTCATCAACCCGCGCATGGTTCGCGGATTGGATTACTACACAGGTACAACCTTTGAATTTATTCATTCTGACCTTGGTGCGCAATCGGGCATCGGTGGTGGTGGCCGCTATGACGGTTTAATGGAGATCTTGGGTGGACAATCATTATCTGGAATAGGATTTGGACTTGGTGTGGATCGGGCACTGCTTGCAGCGATTGCAGAGAAATCACTACCAGCCGAAGATTTCACCTCGGATTTGTTCCTTATTCCATTAGGTGAGAGTGCGATGGAGATTGCCCTCACCACAGCACAAGAATTGCGAGCGGCAGGAATTCGAACAGAGATTGCCTATGGAGATCGTGCGCTCAAAGGCGCAATGAAAGCTGCTGATAAATCTGGAGCCCGATATGTAGTGGTGCTGGGGGATTCCGAGATTTCAAGCGGGAACGTTGACCTTAAGCGCATGAGTGATGGAGTTCTAACTTCGGTTAAGATTACGCAATTGCGGGATCAGTTACGTCAGGCACTTTCGCTCTAACGCACTCATTTCTTAAAGGTGGCTTTAATGTTGAGAAATCATGATGCTGGTGCTTTACGGGCGACGCACGTCGGCAAGGTCGTTACCTTGGCTGGTTGGGTTGCTCGTCGCCGAGATCACGGCGGGGTAGCTTTCATTGATTTGCGTGATGGCACAGGTTCAGTGCAGGTAGTTATTCGCGATGAAAAACTTGCAGGTCAACTACGCGCTGAGTGGTGTCTGCAAATCACTGGAGAGGTTGCCTTGCGTCCTTCGGGAAATGAAAATGCGAATATCCCAACAGGTGCAATCGAAGTAATGGGTGATGACATCGTGGTTCTCAGCGAATCTGCTCCGCTTCCATTTCCAGTTGATTCAGGTAGTGAAGTAGATATCTCTGAGGAAGTTCGTCTGCGTTATAGGTACTTAGATTTACGCCGTGAAGGTCCAGCAGCGAATCTGCGGTTGCGCTCCCGAGTCACATCAGCAATTCGTGGTGTGATGGAAGACCTTGATTTCTATGAGATTGAAACTCCTTATCTCACCCGATCAACTCCGGAAGGTGCGCGCGATTTTCTCGTTCCGGTTCGTCTGCAGCCTGGTAGTTGGTATGCCCTGCCACAATCACCGCAACTATTTAAGCAACTACTGATGGTGGCGGGCATGGAACGTTATTATCAGATTGCACGTTGCTTCCGCGATGAAGATTTCCGCGCCGATCGGCAACCGGAATTTACGCAATTAGATATTGAGATGTCATTTATTGAGCAGGCAGATATCTTGGCAGTTACCGAAAAGATTCTGGTCAAGGTGTGGAAGCAGGCCGTTGATTACGATATTCCTACTCCCATCCCGCATATGACATATGCCGATGCCATGAACAAGTACGGTTCTGATAAACCAGATCTTCGTTTTGAACAACAATTAGTCGAAGTCACTGAGTTCTTTAGTCAGACACCTTTTAGAGTATTTCAGGCTCCTTATGTTGGAGCAGTGATCATGCCAGGTGGCGCTGATTCACCTCGTCGTGAATTAGATGCGTGGCAAGACTGGGCAAAGGCACGTGGCGCAAAGGGCATTGCCTATATTTTAGTGAATGCAGATGGCACGCTTGGCGGTCCGGTCTCAAAGAATATTTCAGAAACTGAACAAGCAGAAATTGTGGCAGCGGTAGGTGCCAAGGCTGGGGATGCAATCTTCTTCGCTGCTGGGGATAAGTCATCCTCTCAACAATTATTGGGGGCGGCACGTTTAGAAATTGGTAAGCGCTGTGATCTCATCAAACAAGGTTCATGGGAGTTTGTCTGGGTAGTTGATGCTCCGATGTTTGAACCAACCGATGGTGGAGGATGGACTGCAGTACACCACCCATTTACCGGTCCCAAGCCAGAGTTTGCTAAGAGTTTCAAAAGCGATCCGTCTTCAGCTTTGGCATATGCCTACGACATAGTGCTTAATGGAACTGAGTTAGGTGGCGGTTCGATTCGTATTCATGATCGAGAGATGCAAAAGGATGTCTTCTCAGTTATTGGACTAAGTGATGAAGAAGCACAGAGCAAGTTTGGGTTCTTGCTAGAAGCCTTTAATTATGGACCGCCTCCACATGGTGGAATTGCACTTGGTTTGGACCGAGTATGTGCATTGCTAACAAACTCAGATTCAATTCGTGAGGTCATCGCCTTTCCAAAGACAGCAAGCGGGGGAGACCCACTTACTGGTGCGCCAACTCCCATTACTGCTGCGCAACGTAAAGAGGCAGCAATCGATTGGACACCTCCGAAGGATTAATTCCGGTAGGCTAGATATATGGGTCCTGGTGGAATTGCGACAATAATTGCGGCCGCATCACTTTTCGTGATTGCCGTGGCAGTTGCCTATGCCGTTATCCGTGTGGGTAGGTTCGTTGATGAGGCCAAAGTGTCGCTGAAGGCTTTTACTGAGGACACAACGCCACTTTTAACGGAGTCGACTCGCACCCTGGAGCTAATCAATAGTCCGCTGGCAAGCTTTGCCAAGATCACCAAGAATGTCGAAGAAGTGACTACTAAAGTTACTGATGCAACAACGGGCTTTATGGATAAGAACGGCCCGGCTGTCAAAGTTGCGGGCGCTCTTATTAGCGCGGCGCAGATGAGTAAGGGTCGTAAATCGAAGAAGAAATCTGACTAGTCAGAAATCTCAATAGTCAGAGTGGGTGAATGTAACTAGTGGAATCTTCCGAGATACGCTCGCGTTGGCTGCGATTCTTTGAATCTGAAAATCGTCAAGGCCTCACCCACACAGTCGTACCTTCTGCATCCTTAATCGCCGATGATCCCAACTTGCTCTTGGTTAACGCTGGCATGGTTCCCTTTAAGCCCTTCTTCCTTGGCGAGGTAACACCTCCTTATAAGCGCGCTACCTCAGTCCAGAAATGTGTTCGCACCCTAGATATTGATGAAGTAGGAAAAACCACTCGTCACGCCTCGTTCTTTCAGATGTGCGGAAATTTCTCATTCGGTGATTACTTCAAGGAAGGTGGGATCGCACTTGCCTGGGAACTTCTCACACGCCCAATCAGTGATGGCGGCTATGGTTTTCCAGAAGAGAAGTTATGGGTAACTGTTTACTTAGATGATGACGAAGCTGCAGATATTTGGCACAAGAAGATTGGCGTTCCCCGTGAACGCATACAGCGTCGAGATATGGCAGATAATTTCTGGTCGATGGGTGTTCCAGGTCCTTGTGGCCCCTGTTCAGAAATCTATTACGATCGTGGACCCGCCTACGGTGTTGACGGCGGTCCTATCGCTGATGAAAATCGCTATCTGGAAATTTGGAATCTCGTGTTCATGCAAAATGAACGAGGCGCTGGCGGTGGTAAAGATGGATATCCAATCCTTGGTGAGCTACCTGCAAAGAGTATTGATACAGGTTTAGGTTTAGAGCGAACAGCTGCACTTTTGCAAGGTGTTGAAAATATTTATGAGATTGATACCACGATGAAGATTCTTGCCCGAGCATCTGAGTTATCGGGAATTAAATACGGTTCATCTCAAAAGTCAGATGTGGCTCTACGCGTTGTGGCAGACCATGCCCGCACATCTGCAATGCTTATCGGTGATGGCGTTACCCCAGGAAATGAAGGACGCGGCTATGTTCTGCGCCGAATGATGCGCCGGACAATTCGTAATATGCGATTGCTGGGCGTGAACGATTCCATCATGTCTGAACTCACTGTTGCCGCAATTGGGGCAATGGGTGCGCAGTATCCCGAACTGATTTCAGATCAGAAGCGAGTTCTATCGGTATCAGAATCTGAAGAAGAGTCATTTTTGCAAACGCTTAAGAGTGGTACACAGATCTTTGATCTGGCATCAACGCAGCTCAAGGCGAGCAAGAAGAAGGTTCTTCCTGGGGATGAAGTCTTTAAACTCCACGATACCTATGGATTCCCATTTGATCTCACCTTGGAAATGGCCCGCGAAGAAGGCCTTGAAGTTGATGAGGATGGCTTCCGCAGACTGATGAATGAGCAGCGCGATAGAGCAAAGGCTGATGCGAAGGCGAAGAAGAGTGGCCATACAGATGTATCTGAGTATAAGAAGATTGCAGATGCATCAGGTGCGACGAAATTTATTGGCTACACCCACACCAGCACGGAATCGAAGATTACTGGCCTCTTGGTAGACGGGGTCAGCGTTCCGTCGGCTCAGGTGGGGCAGGAGATTGAAGTAATTCTTGACCGCACACCGTTTTATGCTGAAGGTGGAGGCCAGTTAGCTGATGGTGGAGTGATCACACTTTCAACCGGCGCGGTCATTGAAATTGACGATGTGCAAACCCCGGTCAAGGGACTTTCAGTACATCGAGGCCGAATTCTCTCGGGGGAGGCGACCGTTAAGTCTTCGGCGCAAGCAGTTATTGATATCGAACGCCGTAATGCAATTTCGCGCGCACATACTGCAACTCACATGGTGCATAAAGCTTTCCGTGAGTTACTAGGTGAAACTGCAACGCAAGCTGGTTCTGAGAACTCACCGGGTCGATTCCGCTTTGATTTTCCCTCAACTGGAGCGGTGCCAGTATCTGTTTTAAACGATGTTGAATCACGAGTTAACACATTGCTTTTGGATAACCTGGCTGTGACGGCAGAAGTGATGTCGCAGGAAGCGGCGAAGAAGAGTGGAGCGATGGCCCTCTTCGGTGAGAAGTATGGTGATCAAGTGCGTGTTGTCAGCATCGGTGACTGGGCACGTGAACTCTGCGGTGGAACACATGTGGAGCGCTCCGGACAATTAGGTGTGATTAAACTCTTAAGTGAATCTTCCATTGGTGCAGGTGTGCGCCGGGTAGAAGCGCTAGTTGGAATAGATGCATATAAGTTCTTAGCTAGAGAACACCTCTTATTAAACTCTCTTACCGAACTCATGAAGGGTTCGCGCGCTGAGGAGCTACCTGAGCGGATCTCTGAATTGCTCGGCAAGATGAAAGAGATAGAAAAAGAGTTAGCGGTTGTTCGCTCCGCTCAGGCGTTAGGACAGGTTAATTTATTGTTAGAAAATGCCAAAGTAATAGCTGGAACAACTGTTATCACTGCGATTTTGCCCGATTCCATCGTGGCAGATGATTTAAGAAAGATAGCCCTTGATTTACGTAATCGCACTGCGCAGTCGGCAGTTGCACTTATCAGCTCAGTGGATTCAAAACCAGTCTTAATTGTTGCGGTAAGTGAGAAAGCGCGCGCGCAGGGTCTAAAGGCGGGAGCCTTGGTCAAGATTGGCTCCAGTATTTTGGGTGGTGGTGGTGGTGGCAAGGATGATGTTGCCCAAGGTGGCGGCGTTGATGCATCGAAATCTTCACTGGCCCTTGCTGCAATCGAAGAATCAATCGCTGGGAATTAACCGATGAGAGGTCGGAGAATTGCCTTCGATTTCGGTGATGTGCGTATTGGAGTTGCAATCAGTGATTCAGATAGCATCCTAGCTACACCACTGACTGTGTTGCAGGCTCAGAGTCTGAACCTATTATCCGAACTCACCGCGATCTTTACAGAATATGAACCAGTTTCAGTCTTTATCGGGGAACCAAAACATATGTCTGGTGAAAGTGGAGATAGCGTTGCCAAAGTAAAGACTTTTGGTAGATTGATTGAAGAGACCTTTGGCATCAGCGTCATTTATGTAGATGAGAGACTTTCCTCAGTATCGGCTCAGAAGAAGCTTAAAGATGCGGGAGTAAATTCTCGGGATTCGAAGAAAATTATTGATGCCATGGCTGCTGTTGCCATCCTAGAACAAGGGTTGGCGATTGAAAAACTTACTTAGAACTCCGAGCATCAGAATCGGTCTTGCGGGTGTACTTGTCTTCGTGGTGACTTTTGGTCTCTATGCAGTACGGAGTTTAGATTCATCAGCTCCAGATTTTTCGTGTGCGACAGCATCAGATGAAGAAGTTCTAATAAGAATTAAATCTGGTGAAGCTGGCTCTTCTATCGGTGCATCCTTGGCAAGTGCTGGAGTAATTAAATCTTCAGAGGCCTATTTTCGTTTAGCAGTAGCTGATGCAAGAGCCGCAAAAGTTGCACCAGGGACTCACAGATTGCAGAAGAACCTATGTGCGGCGGATTCACTTGAGCAGTTACTTGATTCAAAGAGAATCGTGGGACTGATCCGTATCTCTGAAGGGATGTGGGTCAATGAGGTATTGCCCCAGATGTATCGTTCAGGCTTTAAGGTAGAAGAAGTTAAGTCTGCCTTAGCAGCACTTACTAAACCCAACGGCTTAAATCAGATAGAAGGGCTTCTCTTTCCGGCGCAATACAGTTTTGCATCAACGACATCAGCAGATGTTGCTCTTGCTTCAATGATTTCTCGCGCTGAGAAAGAAATGCGTATTGCTGGTTTCTATAGTTCCAAAACTGGATATACCCCAGCGCAGTTACTCGTTATTGCCTCTTTGATTCAGGCAGAGGGTAGCGAGAAGGACTTCACGAAAGTCTCGCAAGTAGTGCGAAATAGATTAAATAAGGGGATGCCACTTCAGTTTGATTCGACCGTGCATTATGTGATGCAGTCTCGGGGCACTATTTTCTTGAGCACTAAGTCGACCATGTTGTCATCGAGCTATAACACCTATCGGAAATATGGACTTCCCCCAGGGCCTATCAATAATCCTGGGGCATCAGCGATGCGCGCGGCGGTCACTCCGCAAGAAGGTGACTGGCTATATTTCATCACAGTGGCACCAG
>SHUV01000004.1 GCA_009694515.1 Candidatus Planktophila sp.
GAACTTCCATAGATAGAACCACCTGGTGCATGCACGCTCTCTTGTAAATCAAGTGGGGTGCGAATTTCAAGAACTTCTAGCCGATCACGTACTGCAATTCCAGCAGCCTCCATCTGATTGATGATTGAGTGGGCATAGCGTTGGTTAAATTCAGCATCACTCCAATCGAAACCACCTTCATACGGGTCATGTCGTGGTGCATTAACTAAGACGAACCAGGCCTCATGTCCGGCATCTTTAACCATCAGCGGATCTCGCGGGGCGCAGATATAGATAGTAGGTTTTTCAACTGGAGTCTTGCTGGTGAAGATTGATTCAAATTCGAGATCGTAATTTTCGGGAAAGAGAATTGTGTGGTGGGCAAGTGGTTCTGTAGTAGTTGGCTTGAGCCCTAAGAGCAGTGAGAATCCAGCAAGTGAAGGCTCTGATTTAGCTAGCTGCTTACGAATCTTTACCACTTTATTTGTCGGTGCCATCAGGTTGTTATAAACAAATTGGGCATCAGCATTTGCCACAACGCGATCAAATTCTTCATGATGGCCCTGGACCACGACACCTGTGACAGCACCTGACTTAGTTGTGATTTCATCTACGTAGGTGTTTAGGCGAATAGTGACCCCAAGTTTTTCACAGCGCTCAGTAATTTTTTCAGAGAGCGTGCCAACGCCACCTTTTACGTGCCAAGCACCAAAAGCCTCTTCCACGAAGGCGATAGTGGAAAGCACAGCAGGGGCTACGCGTGGATCTGAGCCGCTATATGTTGCATAGCGATCCATGATCTTGGCCAAATAGGGATTGCGAATTCCGATTCCACGCAGTGATTTCCAGGGGGCAATCGTCTTGAGATCGCGCATCAGTCGTGGTCTTTTAAGTAATGAGAGCGGAGATTTCAACTCTGATTCCACAAATGGTCCGCGCGAGACATCCCACATCGCCTCTGCCTGGCGCATGAGCTGATCCCATTCAAGGGCGGCTTCTTCTCCAAGTGATTCAGAAATTGCGGCCAGAGTTTTCTTACGAGAAAGATTAGAAAATTTCACACTCTTGCCATCATGGAAGCGGTAATCAAAAGAAGGATTTACTTCTTCAATCTCAAGAACGCGGCCCATGACATCTCCGGTGCGCTGAAAGAAATCACGATAGACAGCTGGCAGAGTCAGAAGTGAAGGCCCGGTATCAAATGCATAGCGGCCGATCCATTCAGTTCGGCACTTTCCGCCGGTGCGGTTGGAGCTTTCAAAGATTGTGACGAGATGTCCTGCTTTTGCTAAGCGAGCTGCGGTGCAGAGTCCGCCAATACCCGCGCCCACAACTGCAATGCGCTCAGGGTGCTTTACCTTCCCCACGTGTCCGGTCATACGGTGCGACCTTTCCACTGAATAGTTCCGCGCTTGGCCCAAGAGTATGCGATGAGATAGAGAAGAAGGGCAGCGGAAAGTGGGTGCAAGAGGGCGTAGAGCGGATTGGAGCGAGCACGAATAGCGCTCAGTGCTCTCGTCAATGCAATACAGATGAATGCGATCCCGCCAATGAAATAGCCATCGAGTATGAGTAGCAGTGGTGCTAGACCGGTTGCTGCAATAAACAGTGAAGCAACAATGGCGCCGAGTGCGCCACCAAATGCTTTGTGAAGAGATTTGCCGTAGCCCTGGCGAATCTCATCAAAGCTTGTATACATGCGCGTATATGAAATCCCGGAACCTTCAGTCACAACCCCTGAAAACCCTGCGGTAATCAGTGACCTAGCTAGTTCTACATCATCAAGAATCTTGGCTGAGACAGAGGTGAAACCATCGATTGCAGTCAGCGCCTTGGCGCGAACAAGAAAGAATTGTCCGTTACCAACAGCTGTACTTCTGTGTGGAACTTTCTCGGCCAGGCGCAGAATGACAGTGCTCATCCATGACCAGTGAAGTATTGGTTGAATCAATTTTTCACTGAAAGTGTCTGCGATTTGGCGCGGATATGGTGAAATAAAAGCTAGCGATAGATCTTGGAGTTGATTGACCGCAAGCGCAATGGCATCGGGTTCTAATCGCACATCGGCATCTAGGCAAATAATAATTTCACCTGTGCTTCTTGCAAAGCCAGTGTGGAGGGCAGAGACTTTACCGAGCCATCCTTGGTGTGGGCCATCGGCTTCGATCACAGAAAACCGAGAATCTGCCCCGATTGCTGATATGAGCACCTCAGCTGTGTTATCAGTTGATTGGTCGTTAATGATAATTACTTCAAGCTGGGCAACATTTTTTTGTGCCACTAGCGCCGCAATGCAAGGGCCGACATTGGCCTGTTCATTGCGTACTGGCAGCAGCACGGTTACTGATGTGAAAATCGCCGCCTTATTGCGAGGAATTCGGATGGTAAAGAAGTTAAAAAGCGCGATGAGCAAGACCAGATAACACAGGAGAAAGAGTGCAAAGCGCATCAGAGGCTAATCTTTATTACCGAGCCAGCTAGAGAAGAAATAAGGAGTAAGAATCACTCCCATCACAATTCCAGCGAAGACGGCCAAACCTGGGCGATCAAAGAAGAAGAGATTGCCGATGAAACCTGAGAACCAGGTCCAAATTAATAGCGCATCGACAGCAGCGAGTGAAGCGCTCTCTTTGCGTCGCTCGCGCGGCAAAATCAGATGCAAGATTCCGGTTATAACCAACCCGGAAAGTAACCAACCAAAGGCATTGGAAAGTGGAATATCGGGGGTAAAGGGCACATGCGCACCAGGTACTTCCCACGTCCAACGACCGGCGGCAACCATCTGTGGATCAAGAAATAAATCCCAGGCCATCAGAAGTGCTCCGCCGTAGATAAATACCCAGTTGGTTGTGACTCGACGCGCTGCTGTGAGTGCTGGATGCACCATCATCAACCAGGCAAAGGGAACAACGAGTGGAACACCGAAGAGCGCAACACCTAGCGAAGAGTCATATTCGTAAGTACCAAAGGGCCATCCGGTATGTAATCCTAGAGATTCTATTCCGAGGCCAAAGAGAAACACTGCTGGCACATATCGTGAGGAGTATTTGAATCCATAAGAGAGATGACCATGCAAAATCATGGCAAAGGCCCCGGCATAGACAGTTGCGATTGTGACAATACGAAGTGCTTCACCGCCAATGAGCGGATAAGAAATTTGCAGAACAATCGTGAGCCCAACGAGTGCGTAAAGGAAGTTGCGAGTTTTCGGGGAGACTCCGCCACGGCGTCTGCGACGTGGGTTGTAATGGCGGATCGACATAGGTCAAGTCTGCCTTACTTTTGGGTAATCGAAGAAATATCACCTCGAAGTTCCAGGACCTCAAAGCGGGCGAAGAGTTCTTCGCTATACCAATCAATATCTTTAGTCTGCGCTATCGCCTTCTGATGTGCGGCGCCCTTATATGCAAAATCTCGCAGGGCAGATGCGGATTCCCACAGCGAGAAAGTCCCTTGTAATCCGATAGGTGCTTCACCAATTCCTATAGCAGCAATAAAGCCGGGAGATTGATGTAAATCTGTGACCACAGGAGGCACCGATCTCCAAAATATTAAGTTCTTACTCCACTTAATTCGCGCACGTGTTATTGCGGCAATCTTTGCATCAGGGTTTAGTTGTGGCGCTGTGAAATCAAATGGGTTCTTCTTCGCCCACAGCCCGTGTGATGACAGCGGAGTGAGCACAGCGCGGAATTCAGAAGTCGAACGTCTACGCCAGTTGCGGATTATTGAAGACTCATCAAAGGTGGAGATACGGTCTCTTGCTATAACAACCACCATGCCCCAGCGATAGAGATTGGCATCATTCGGAGTAAAAGTCTCACCGCTGCCGGTGCCGAGCATCTTGGCAAATGAAATTCCGGTGAACATTCGCGTTCGCAGAGCATGGGTGGCCATACTCACAAAAGCAAAAGGGATACTCTTGACTTTTACAGTAAAGAAGTACGCGAGCGCCACCTTCTCGTCACCAGTCATAGGCAAAGGATACCGGTCATCATGTTGAGCAGAAAGTTAGCCAGTGAATTTCTCGGCACCGCCACCTTAATCGCCACTGTGGTGGGATCTGGAGCAATGGCCACGGCGCTAAGCAACGATATTGGAATCCAGTTGCTGATTAACACCATTGCCACAGTCTTTGTCCTCTATATCCTGATTACATTACTTGGCCCCATCAGTGGGGCCCACTTCAATCCAATCGTCACCGGGGTTGAGCTATTCACGAAGAAGATAAAGACAAAGGTATTTGCGCTGTATGTAGTAGCCCAGCTCGCAGGTGCAGCCGTCGGAGCAATAGTTGCCAATCTGATGTTTAAATACACTGCAATTTATATTTCACAAAAAGAGCGCACCGGTGCAAACTTGTTGCTTGGTGAAGTTGTGGCCACGGCAGGTCTGATTTTGATTATTCACTTAGCGCTCAAGCAGAAGGAGGATAAGAAGATTGCTCGGCTAGTTGCTGCCTGGATCGGAGCTGCTTACTTCTTCACTTCCTCTACCTCTTTTGCCAATCCAGCGGCGGTCTTTGGTCGCATGCTCTCCGATACTTTCTCGGGAATAGCACCTAAGTCAGCGCCACTGTTTGTACTGGCTGAAATTCTCGGCGGGCTTCTCGGATACCTAGGCTTTAGAGCACTCACCTCTAAAGCCAAGTCAACTAATCAAAAGTCAGGAAAATAAATGAGTAAGCCAAGCGTTCTCTTTGTCTGCGTTCACAATGCAGGTCGTTCCCAGATGGCGGCAGGTTTTATGCGCGAGCTCGGCGCGGGGCGCGTAGAAGTGCTCTCTGCGGGCTCTGCACCGAAAGACTCAATTAATCCGGTTGCCGTTGCAGCGATGGCTGAAATCGGAATTGATATTGCAAATAACACTCCCAAGATTCTTACACCAGAAGCGGTGCAACAATCTGATGCCGTGATCACTATGGGCTGCGGTGATGCCTGCCCTTACTACCCAGGTAAGCGTTATGAAGATTGGGTTCTAGATGATCCGGCGGGACAAGGGATTGAATCTGTACGCGTGATTCGTGATGACATTAAAGGCAGAGTAGAGAAGTTACTTACAGAGTTACTCGCTTAATTGCCAACGACCATTGGCTGTGCGCCGGTGCAGGTAATGAGCTCTGCATAAGTGGTTGGGTAAACCGCATGCGGATGGCCAGATGCCGCCCAGACGATGTCGTAATCGTTGAGTGCTAGATCGATCAACGTCATTTCTGGTTTATTTAACCAACCAATTGGCGCAACTCCGCCCACTGAATATCCAGAGACCTCCTTCACGTAATTGGCATCTGCGCGACCTAGCTCTGCAATTCCTAAATTCTTTGCAACAAGGACGGTATCTACGCGATGGCGACCGCTAGTGATTATCAGAAGTGGATTGCCGGATGGAAGTTTGAAGATTAGCGATGATGCAATTTGGCCAACTTCTATGCCAAGGCCATTGGCAGCATCGATAGCGGTGCGCGCAGTTTCGGCAAGGATATTTACCTCACCCTTAACGCCGAGCTTTGTGGCTACTTCCTGAAACCTTTTAACTGCAGCCTTCTTCAGAATTCCATCCATGGGCGAACTTTATGAGATAGCGTCATCATATGTCTTCGGGCGCTCAAACTATTTATCAGCGGGGGATTCGGGCTCGTAATGCGCTCTGGGCATCATTTTTCCTCCTTGGCTTTGCCGGCATTGCCTGGGTGCCGCGCATTCCTGAGATCAAAGATTCTTTGGGCTTAAGTGATGGTCAATTTGGGTTACTGCTCTTAGCAAGTACGGCTGGCGCCATTCCGGGTGCGCAGTTGGCTGGGCGCGCAGTGCATATGTATGCCTCGCAAATAGTTGTGCGTATTTCAGGAGTGCTCCTGCCCGTCGGTGTGTTTGTTATGGGATATTCATCGAGTGTTGAAGTTTTAGCAGTCGGCTTGTTGATTATGGGCTTCAGTGCTCCGTTTATGGATGTCGCAATCAATGCGCAAGCGGTGGCAGTTGAACGCCATACGCAAGGGCGCTGGATGTCTAGTTTTCATGGTTTGTGGAGCGTGGGCGCATTTGCAGCCACCCTCCTTGGTGGCGCAATCTCGCATATATCAACTCCGCGAGAGAACTTATATCTCATCTCGATTCTGACGCTAATTGCATATTTCATCGTCACATATTTCTTGCTGCCACCAGATCTGGATGGACATCTAGGAGAAGAAGGAACAACGACTGAATCAAAAGTTCCACTCTTTGGTAAGCAATCACTTGTCTTGTGGGCGCTGGGTATCGGCCTCATCTGCTCACTGATTCCGGAAGGCGGAGCATTTGATTGGAGTGGAATTTTACTCAAAGACCATATGGGAATTAGCAAAGGGCTAACGGCTGCAGCTGCCACCGCTTTTTCAATTGCCATGATTGTGAGTCGATTAATTGGTGATCGATTCTTTGAGATGTGGGGCCATGTAAAGACGGTGCGCTATGGCGGCATCTTTGGTGGAAGTGTGTGGGGGCTAAGCATTGCCATTGGTATTCCACTCTCTCATTCACACCAATTACTCGGTCTTATCATTGTCTGCTTTGGCTTTGCAGCCGCAGGCTTTGGTATTGGTCCTTTCTTTCCAGCCTTCTACTTGGCTGCCGCATCAGTGCCCGGAGTTGTGCCCTCTGTGGGCCTCGCGCGCGTGGGGCTAATTGCTTTCGGTGCTTACTTTGCTGGCCCCACATTGATGGGCGGGATCGCCGAAGTGGCATCGCTGCCAATTGCCTTTATCTTTCCGGTCGCGCTATTTTTTGTCGTTGCCGTGCAAGCTAAATACATCAAGGTGCGTGAGATTAATTAGATCCAAGTTTTAATCACGGTAAAGGTTGCCAGGGCAAAGAGCAGGTAGGCAAAGGATGCGCGCAGGACTTTAGGGTCGGTGCGATGGGCCTGCGATGATGCAATTTGTGCGACCACAATGGCGGCAGCTCCAATAAAGATTGGGATATGCCACTGCACATCGCCCCACAGATCTGGGCGGCCCAAGAAGGCAGTGAGTGAGTTGATACAGATAATAAAAAGTGCCGTTCCGGCAGCGACTACTTGCGGTGTTCCAAAGAAGAGCACCAGCACTGGTAGCGCTATGAATCCACCGCCTATTCCAAAGAGTCCGGTAATGGAGCCAATAACCAGCGACATCACTATGAGCACTGGTATGGGCATGCGCTTTTGTTCTTCAAGTTTTGGTGGGCGCAACATAGAAGCACCAGCAACTACAAGCACAACAGCTAATCCAGAAGTAATAAATGCATCAGGTAATTTATCTGCAATCGATGAGAAGCCGAGGTTGGTAATGAGCCCGAATGCCCAGATTACTAAGGCATCGCGGTAGAGCACCTGCTTCTTGTGTGCTTTCGGAATGACACCAGAGGCTGCTGCTAGAAAGACCACCGCGATAGCCGCCGTGGTTGCTTCGTTCGGGTCAAAACCAAAGCCATAGATGAGGATCGGCACAGAGAGCATTGCGCCACCTGCGCCAACAAAGCCAAGTACTGCGCCAATAAATGATCCAGCAATCAGGGCTCCGAGGATTTCCATAGCCGCATCTTTCCATGAGAAAGCGAAAGCCCCCACGACTTCTCGCAGGGGCTTTCGTGAATTACTGGCTAATTAGAAGTTAAAGAATGCAAGATTTCCGACGCTTGGTCCGAATTCTGTCAGTGTTCCCCATGCGATAAGTGCGAAGAGGATTAGCGCAGCTCCGGCAAGTGCGATGTCCTTGTTAAAGGCGATCATTTCGTTCTGCTTCGCTGTTGGATCAGTCTCTTTCCAGAAGTTATGGAAGATCACTGCGGCCAGGATGAGCGTGATTGCGAGCAAGAGCGCGCCAAGGTCTACCCAGAATCCGGCTGCGATATAGATACCGCCAAGAAGGAAGAAGAGACCGGAAATCATTACTCCGAGCTTTGCAGCCGGGAGCTTCTTGTACTGGGCATAACCTGTCATCGCTTCAAGCTTTGCAAAGTGAGCGATACCTGATGTCACAAAAATAAGCGCGAAGAGGATTCGCCCGATTACTAGAACTGCGTCCAATTGATTCTCCTAAAGGTTGGGGTGGGTCTTACTTCTAAGAGTAGTTGAAATTTCAACTATATTTTGCCACGCCACACATGATCGGGCTGCCTAGTTGAGCGTGAATCGAGCGGGAGTTGCCCTTGTCAGAGCTCTGGACTACTTTTCGAACATCTGTTCGAATATCCACAAGCACTAGGGGAAGTAATAAAAGATGGCAGCAGAAGTAGTAAGGCCGCACGAGGTCCTATCCGATGGTGGGCTCACACCTATCGAATTCACCTTTAAAGGTAAACGTTTTCGTATCCATGCAGTCTTATCTAGATGGTGTGAAGCAGGTGGATGGTGGAATCGCATTAGCGATGGAAAGTTTCGCCCTGATGATCAAGCACGCGCACTCTGGACGGTAGAGGCGGCGCCTATTGGGGCGCTGACAACCTTCCAACTCGAACGTGATGAGACAACAGGTCAATGGATTATTAGAGCTATCTAGTCATGAGACATCAAGTATGAGTTTTATCCATCTGCGTACAGCAAGTGCCTATTCATTTAAATATGGCACTACTCAGCCACGTGATCTTGTTGCCCGGGCATCTGAATTCGAGATGCCGGCTTTGGCACTAACAGATCGCGATGGTCTAGCTGGCGCAATTCGTTTTACGAAAGCGTGCGTAGCGCACGGCATCGCACCGATTATCGGAATCAACCTGCCGATCTATCTGGGCGATACATCGGGTGTCTTACCGCGCGTCACAATCTTGGCGCATGGCGATGGGGGATGGCGCAGTTTGGTGCGCTTGATGACCGGCATACATATGAATACCGATAGCCGAAAGCCAGTACTCACACCCGAGCTCCTTGAAAAATTTAACCAGTACACATCTCATCTGCACCTACTCCATGGCCCCGAATCACCAGTATCGCAGGCGATTGCCGCACATCGCTTTGATGCTGCCCTTACTATCTTTAACCAAACTCGCGATCTCTTTGCCGACCATGCCATTGAATGTGTTTCGCACTTGGTGGCCGGTAATGGCCCGCGCTCTACCGTGCACGCAGCGCGCAGTCTTATCTTTGCTCGCGATAACGATATTGATGCGGTCATTACCAACGCTGTGCGGATGCGTGATCGTTCTGATGGTCCGGTTGCTGATGTCTTAGATTGCGCTCGCCAGTTAGTGCCGCTACATCCACGCAACGTCGAACGTCGCAACGCGGAAGCCTATTTAAAGAGCAGCGATGAAATGATTGCACTCGCTGCTGAAATCGCACGAGCAGCAGGGGAGCGCACACCACGTTTACTACTCAAGACAACGCGTCAGTGGGCCGAACGTGCAGTCTTATCACCGCATCGCGATATTGGGTTGGGTGCAATTCAGCTACCGGAAGCCCATGTTGTGGGCGCTGATTCACCTGCTGCCATGCGCACACTTTTGCGCACTCGCGCTGAAGCTGGAATTAATTGGCGCTATAACGATGGCGCAACGATTGCCAAAGCGTGCGCACGTCTTGATGATGAACTGGCAACAGTTGCAACGCTGGGATATGAGTCTTACTTTCTTACCGTTGCCGATATCACCGATATGGCGCGGGCTGCCGATATTCGGGTGGCAGCACGTGGCAGCGGCGCCGGTTCATTGATCTGTCACTTACTTGGAATCTCTGGCGTTGATCCGATGCAACATGGGCTACTTATGGAACGCTTTTGTTCACCGCTGCGCTGGGCGCTACCTGATATTGATATCGATGTTGAATCTGCAAGACGCCTTGAAATTTATGAGATGGTCTTTAAGCGTTATGGAGCACAAGATTGGAGTAAGCCAGGTGCTCTTTCTCGTTGCGCCACGGTTGCCATGGTCGACACCTATCGCGCGCGTCATGCAATTCGCGATGCCGGAGCGGCGCTAGGCATGCCCGCTATGGAGATTGATTTATTAGCAAAGTCGATGCCGCATATTCGAGCCGGCAATATTGATGCCGCCCTCAACTCGTTACCTGAGTTAAAGAATATGAATACATCGGCGCCTTTAACTCGGGCAACGATTGCTCTCGCTGCTCGCCTTGATGGCCTGCCGCGCCATCTTGCCATGCATCCGTGCGCCATGGTCTTATCTAATGCATCTTTTCTTGACCGGGCACCGATACAACTCAACGCTGGCGGCTTTCCGATGGTCGAATTTGATAAAGATGATGTGGAAGATATTGGCTTACTCAAGCTCGATATCTTGGGCGTGCGGATGCAATCAGCTATCGCACATGCTGTGCATGAAATTAAACGAATTGAAGATACCGAAATAGATATCGATGCCGTGCCACTCGATGATGCCGAGACCTATAACCTGATTCAATCAACACGCACGCTCGGTATCTTTCAAGTAGAGAGCCCCGGACAACGCGAACTTGTGGGCAAGTTAGAGCCGCGCACATTTAGTGATCTGATTATCGATATCTCACTCTTTCGGCCAGGGCCGGTCAAGAGTGACATGATCCGCCCATTTCTTGAGGCCAGACATGGCTTTACTTCGGCGCAGATCATTCATCCTGACTTACTTCCTATCTTGTCGGAAACTGAAGGTGTTGTGGTCTTTCACGAACAAGTCATTTCGATTATCTCGGTCATGACAGGTATCTCACTTGCCGCCGCTGATGAGAAACGTAGGGCGCTGGGGGATAAAGGCGGCCAACAAGAAGTTTGCGATTGGTTCTTTCCTGCTGCAACCCAGCGCGGTTATGAGTTACAGGTAGTTACTGAAATCTGGGAAGTATTGCGCGCCTTTGCATCCTTTGGTTTCTGTAAAGCACATGCGGCTGCCTTTGCCCTGCCTACCTATCAATCAGCCTGGCTTAAGACCCATCACCCAGCTGCATTTATGGCCGGGGTTTTAACGCACGACCCCGGTATGTATCCCAAGCGACTCATGCTCGATGAAGTGCGCCAGTTGGGTGTGGGTATCGCACCCCTTGATATCAATAAATCAGCTGCCGATTATCACGTGGAGCGCACCCTCGATGGTGATGCCATCCGAATCGCTTTCGCAACCGTTGCTGGAATTTCTGCAAAAGAAATTGCATCCATTATTAGCGGGCAGCCCTATATCGATCTCGCCGATTTCTATCGCAGATCTGGCGCCTCAACTCCAGTGATTGAAAACCTTATCCTCACCGGAGCTTTTGATTCGATTCACAGCAATCAACGCGATCTGCTGCTGCACTTTAGCGATCTTCAGAAATCTCCCGTGGCCCACCTTCCTGGCGCACAACTCACCTTTGGTTTTGCAGCACCCACACTGGAAAGTAGCGGTCTTGCACCCATGAACTCGGCCGAGAAAGTGCGTAATGAGATAAAGCATCTAGGTATGGATGTCACCGAACATATGCTCAGCTTTTATGCGCCATTTCTTAATGCAATTGGGGCGGTGAAATCATCGGATTTACTTTCCTTGCGTTCAAAGTCCTCGGTACTTGTGGCTGGCGTGAAAGTTGCTTTGCAAACTCCGCCGGTGCGCTCTGGTCGCCGCGTTATCTTTCTTACCTTAGATGATGGCTATGGATGCAGTGATTCCACCTTCTTTCCTGATGCCCAAGTCGATCATGCATCTACCTTGTATTCGACATCGCTGCTTTTGGTGCGTGGGCAAACTCGGCGCACAGGTGCACGTGGCATATCAATACGGGCAACAGCAGTGTGGGACTTAAGCCTGGCCTACGAAAAATGGCGCGCGCATAGAGATAGTGTGGCGATATGAGTGAAGAGCTGGTGCAAGCAACAATCTTGCATGTAGATATGGATGCGTTCTATGCATCTGTGGCCGAGCTCGATAACCCGCAATATAAAGGTAAGGCTCTTGTCGTTGGCGCCGGTGTGCGCGGCGTAGTTCTTTCGGCAAACTATGAAGCGCGTAAATTTGGTATTCGCGCTGCCATGCCGGTGGGACGAGCAAAACGCATGGCGCCTCATGCCATCTTTATCGCACCAGAGCATCATCGCTATGCCGAAATTTCAGAGCGAGTGATGACGATATTTAACTCCTTCACACCCCTTGTTGAACCCATCTCACTCGATGAGGCATTTCTTGATGTGACAGGTGCGCAGAAACTATTTGGTGATGGACGCGAGATTGCCGCCAAGATTCGGGCGCAGGTAGAGCAGGAAGAAGGAATTACCTGTTCGGTGGGAATTGCGCAATCTAAATTTATTGCAAAGCTGGCATCGCAACACTGCAAACCCAATGGCATGCTAGAAATCAAATCAGATCGAATCCTGGAGTTCTTACATCCACTTCCCGTGCGCGCACTATGGGGAGTGGGCCCCAAGACTGCTGAGTCACTGGATCGACTCGGGCTACATACTGTTGCTGATATCGCCAATACTCCGCGGTCCACTCTCGTGCGTGCACTCGGAGATGCCACCGGCGAATCACTCTATGAACTTGCCTGGGGTCGTGATTATCGAAATGTGATTTCAGATGAGCCTGAGAAAAGTATTGGTAATGAAGAAACATTCGCCCGAGATATTGATAGCCCGGAAGAAATTTTGGCTGAGTTCTTGCGCATGGCAGAGAAAGCAACGGCGCGCCTGCGAGAGCGCGGCTTATTTGCCAAGACAGTGACGATGAAGATTAAGTTTGCAGATTTCACAACACTCAGCCGGGCAAAGACACTTCCGATTGGAATCGATGGCACACATGAGACCTATGAAATTGTGAAGAAGTTATATCTAGCCCTTCACAATGAAGGTGCACGGATTCGCCTGGTCGGGGTGTCACTGAGTAATTTGCTTGATGAGGCGCCGGTGCAGCTAGAACTTGGCGCGCGCGAGCGCGGGTGGCGTGATGCCGATACCGCTATCGATAAGGCAAAAGCCCGTTTTGGCGGGGGCAGCGTGCGCCCAGGGAGGCTGATAACGGGGGATTCTGGCGAGGGTGAGGCTTAACTAGCGCAAGAAAAAGAAGTGTTCTACAGTGTGTATATGTCTTTATCTGATCGCGAGCGCCGCTTATTGGCCGAGATGGAAGCTGCCCTGGCAACTGATGACCCAGGGCTAGAGTCAAAGTTGGCTGGCTCCACCATGACTGCTACCAAGCCTCGGCTGCTGCTGGCACTGGCCCTGGTTGTGCTAGGCATCGGCGTCATCTTTGCAGCCCTTATCTCAAAGACCACCCCGGTGGGAGTTGTGGGCTTTCTGATCTCCCTCACCGGAGTCCTTACCCTGATTCGCTCCCTTGGCGCTGTGACTAAAGACGCCCCACGTGCTAAATCCTCGCGTAAATCTCTCTCCAAGCGATTTGAGGATCGTTGGGATCAACGAGATCTCTAAGTAAGCACCGCACCTAACCTGCCCTGATCCTACGGTCGGGGTTTTTTTACGCCCTATTTCAGCCCACCTTGAAAGGGGAGGGGGAGGGAAAATAATGGCAGAAAGTGGTGATAAAAGGAGGAAAGTGGTGTAAAGTGGGGAATTAAGCGGGAATTTCACGCTTACGCCACTTGGGGAAGGGGTTTGATAGAGATGTTTCTCGGTACTCACGAACCACGCCTTGATGAAAAAGGGCGGCTAATCCTTCCCGCCAAATTCCGCGAAGAGCTCTCACCAGGTCTAGTTATTACTAAGGGTCAAGAGCGATGCCTCTACGTATTTCCCGCAACTGAATTCGCAACAATTACCGAGACCTTGCGTCAGGCACCTGTGACTGCAAAGAGCGCTCGCGATTACCAACGCGTGATGTTTGCCGGCGCCCACGATGAAATTCCTGATCGCCAAGGTCGGGTGACGATTCCACAAGGACTTCGAACATATGCCGGTCTTGAAAAAGAGTGCGTAGTAATCGGTGCAAATACCCGCGTTGAAATTTGGGATAGCGCTGCCTGGAATGAATATCTCGCTGATCGCGAAAAGAGTTTTGCTGATGTTTCTGAAGAAGTTTTTCCGGGACTTTTTTAAAACATCAGCAAAAAACATTTATAACTGAATAAGAAGTTAACAACTAAATAGAGCGCTCATTTGTGGCCACCGCCGACCTCTCCATACCAGTTGGGCTGGCAGCGACGTCCCTTCCCCGGCGTCGCTATCGCAATAGATCCGTCGGCCGGCGGTGACCAGAGCTGAGCGCTTAGCAAGTAAGACAGAGGATGGGAATGGGGGAGAAGATGCAACACATATCTGTGATGCGCGATCGCTGCGTAGAACTCCTTGCCCCCGCAATTGAAAAATCAGAGAACCCTGTTGTTATCGATGCAACCCTTGGCTTAGGTGGACATACCGAAGCGCTTTTAGCGAGATTTAAAAATCTCACCGTTATCGGTATTGACCGCGATGAGATTGCGTTAAGCCGAGCGAAAGAAAGACTTACCCCATATGCAGATCGATTAAAGACTGCTCATTGCGTCTTTGATGAAATTTCTGCGGTAGCAAAAAGCTTTGGCTATAGCCATATCAATGGCGCCCTCTTTGATTTAGGGGTCTCCTCCATTCAACTTGATGAGTCAGAACGTGGTTTTTCATACTCACAGGATGCGCCTCTTGATATGCGCATGGATCGCAGCCAAGGAATTACCGCATCTGAAATCGTTAATACCTATGAGCCAGGCAAACTAGTTCATATTCTTCGCGCCTACGGGGAAGAGAAGTTTGCAACCCGCATCGTTGAAAACATTGTCAAAGCCCGCGCCAAAGCGCCCTTAAATTCAACGACTGAACTTGCAACGCTAGTAAAAGAGAGCATTCCTGCCGCCACTAGGCGCACAGGTGGAAATCCAGCAAAGCGAACCTTTCAAGCGTTACGTATCGAGGCAAATGATGAACTCGGAGCAATTTCGCGCGCACTTCCCGATGCTCTTGATTTGTTAATGGTGGGCGGGCGCCTGGTCGTGATGTCTTTTCAATCACTGGAAGATCGCATCGTTAAAGAGATTTTTACCGAAGCATCAACATCTAAGAGCCCGCGTAATCTTCCAATCGAACTTCCGGAATATGCGGCCAAGTTCTCACTTGTCTTTCGTTCAAGTCAGACCCCGTCGGAGGAAGAGCTAGCGAGCAATCCACGTTCTGCCTCAGTTCGCCTTCGCGCAATTGAACGGGTGGCTGCCTAATGTCACTAGCAACTGCCCGCGCATTACTGCCTTCGCGCACGCCAGCAAAGAATCGTAAACCGGTGGGGGAGCGAACTGCCGATGTCATTCTTGGGCTATTTCCTGATGTGAATAGCGGAGCACGTGCTACCCAGAAATACTTTGCAAAGTTCCTGACAATTGTCAGTTTAGTTGGATTTCTTGCACTTCTTGGAATCAATACCTTGCTAGCGCAAGATGCCTTCACGCTCTCGAATCTGAAGTATGAAGCTAAGCAGTTGGTAGATCAGCGAGATGCGATTAATCGCGCCATCGATTCACATGCGGCGCCAGAAAATCTTGCTGCTGCTGCCACTCTGCTTGGGATGCGCCCATCTGAGACACCGGTATTTCTAGATCTCACTCCTGTGGTGGGTGCAACCAATGGGTAATCTGCGCCTGGCACATTCAAGGATTGCCATCCTTGTCACTGTCATCTTTGGCGTGCTTATTCTCTTTGCCTGCCAACTCGTTCGTGTGCAAGTAATTCAAGCCAACGCCTATCAAGCTAAAGCCGCAAACGAGATGCAATCCACGAGAGTCATACCCGCGCCTCGTGGTGAAATTACCGATGTTAACGGAATTGGCTTTGCTCGCAGCGTCTCTGCCATCAATATTGTGGTTGACCAAAATCAGATTACCGACCCGGCCCGGGTCGCAGCATTTGTCGCTCCGATTTTAAATTTACCTGCAGAAGATATTCAGAGCAGCATTACGGGTACTCGAAAGTATTCAATTGTGCTTAAGAATGCGCGTCCAGCGCTCTGGGATCGACTCACAGAAGAGCTCTATAACTACAACAAAACACTCGCGGGCAAGGAACTTGAGAATCGAATAATTGGCTTCTTTCCAGAGCGCGTATTCATCCGCGAATATCCATCCGGTTCCCTGGTCTCATCACTCATCGGTTTTGTGCGCGCCGATGGCATTGGCGCATCAGGTCTGGAATCAGGGCAGAACTCATTGATTACCGGTACCGATGGTCGTTACTCCTATGCCCGTGGATATGGAGCAGAAATTCCGGGTTCGCAGCGCGAACTAGTCGCGGCCAAATCAGGAACCAATATTCGTCTCACAATTGATCGTGATGTTCAGTGGGTGGCAGCGGAGGCTATTGCGACTGCGGTAAAGGATTCAGCCGCATCGAATGGAACAGTCATCGTGATGGATCCAAAAACTGGTGAAATCATTGCCCATGCAACTGCACCTACCTTTAACCCAAATGATACAAAAAATGTTGAACTCTCATTGATGCGAAATCCGTCAGTACAAGATGTGTATGAGCCGGGCTCGACTGGCAAAGTAATGACGATGGCAGCAGCACTTGAAGAGAAAACAGTTTCGCCTACAACAGTCTTTACTGTGCCTTACATGCTTAAACGTGGTGGTGAGGCATTTCATGACCATGAAAAACATCCTATTCAGCATCTGACCACTTCCGGAATTCTTGCCGTCTCTAGCAATACTGGAACTATTCAGGTGGGAGAAACTCTCAGCCACGATACCTTGTATAGCTATTTACGAAAGTTTGGAATTGGATCAAAGACTGGTTCTGGACTTCCGGGTGAATCAGCTGGCCTCTTACGTCCTGTCTCGGATTGGTCTAGAACAACAGCTCCCACAGTTGCCTTCGGTCAAGGGTATTCACTGACAGCAATGCAAGCGACAAGTGTCTTTGCCACCATTGCTAATCATGGAGTTCGCGTTTCTCCCACAGTGATTGCCGGAACAAGTGATGCATCAGGACATTTCACTCCAGCTGCTAATAGAAGTTCCACGCGAGTGATCAGTGAAGACACAGCGGTAAAGCTACGAATCATGATGGAGAGCGTTGTCTCAGCCCATGGAACCGCGCCGAGTGCGGCAATTCCTGGTTATCGAGTGGCTGGAAAGACAGGAACAGCTGACCGATACGACCAAAACACTGGTCGCTACAGCGGTTACACCGCATCCTTTATTGGATTCGCACCAGCAGATGCTCCTCGTTACGTCATCAGTGTTACTTTGCAGGATCCCAAGAATGGCCACTGGGGCGGATCACTTGGTGGGCCAGTGTTTAAGAAGGTAATGACTTTCGCATTGCAATCAGAAAATGTTGCACCCACTGGAACCAAGGTCCTGCCGGTAGCGCTGACTAAATCAGAGCTGGCACGAGCTCGCGTCACACAGATAGCGACGAAGAACCAATGATTCGCCCACTTGCAAATTTCTCCCTCAACCTATCTGAGGTGGCGCAACTTGTAAGCGCTGAAAATATTGAGGCAATCGAGAAATCATCTGCAGGTATTGAAATCACAGGAGTAGTGCACTCTGATTCTGAAGTTGAAGCTGGAGATATTTTCTTAGCAATTCCGGGAACAAAAGTGCATGGGGCAAGCTTCATCGCAGCAGCCGTTGCTCGGGGAGCAGTTGCAGTTGTTACTGATGTAGCTGGTGCAGCCCTCACAAGTGCCTTACCTACGTTGGTAGTAAAAGATGTTCGCAGCGCTGGCGCCATGATTGCCTCATCTCTATATAAAGATCCAACTCGGGACTTAGCCACTATCGGCATCACCGGCACCAACGGCAAGACCACGGTATCTACCTTGCTCTATCAACTCTTTGCAGGTGCCGGGCGCGAGACAGGACTTATTGGCACCATCGAAACCAGGATTGGATCCGAGGTTCTCAAAAGCGTGAGAACCACGCCGGAGGCACCTGAATTACAGGCTCTATCTGCGGTGATGCGGGAGCGACATATGCGAGCGATAGTGATGGAGGTTTCCAGCCACGCACTATCCATGAATCGCGTGAAAGCTTCTCACTTTGCAATGGTGGGTTTTACTAATCTCTCGCAAGATCATCTTGATTTTCATAAAGATATGGAATCTTATTTCACAGCTAAGGCAAAGCTATTTACTTATGAGTATGCCGATCTTGGTTTAATCAATATTGATAATGAGTACGGTGCAAGACTGGTTGCGCAGTGTGAAATTCCAGTTGTCACACTCTCGCGGAGTAATAGCGCTGCCCAATGGCATTTCACTGCGGTTCACACTATTGCATCAGGGGCTGAAATCAGTATCAGAGGTAACGGTGGAATTCTGATTGAGAGTAAGACTTCCTTACTTGGTGGGTATAACTTAGATAATCTACTCATGGCAGTTGCCATTGCCTACGAATCCGGAATTGATCCCGTTGAAATCGCTTCACTTATTCCTGCTCTTACTGGAGCCCCCGGCAGAGTGGAACCTATTTCGCTAGGTCAGAATTTCACCGCACTGGTCGATTATGCGCACTCACCCGATGCGGTTGAGAAGGTGCTTGCAGCAGCGCGCGAATTCACAAGTGGAAAAGTGATTGCGGTATTGGGTTGTGGTGGAGATCGAGATTCCACTAAGCGCCCCCTCATGGGTCAGGCACTAGCCAGCGGTAGTGATATCGCAATCTTTACTAGCGATAATCCACGTAGTGAGAGCCCGGCAGAGATTTTGCGCCAGATGACAGCGAAGGTGGATATAGATGAACCATCAAAGATTATTGAAGATCGCTTAGCTGCCATTACCTACGCGGTGAACCTGGCTTCCGATGGCGATACCATCTTGATTCTGGGTAAAGGTCACGAAGTGGGTCAGGAAGTCGCTGGCGTTATTACTCCATTTGATGATCGACTCACGCTGGCGCAAGCGATTGAGGCTAAAAAATGATTCCTATGCAAGGGCTGAAAATCGCAGAAATTGTCGGTGGCACACTCCATGGTGATGATGTCACGGTTACGCAGGCACCTGTCATTAATTCCGGGAAAGCGATTACGGGTTCCATCTTTCTTGCAATAAAGGGCGAGAATGCGGACGGCCATGATTTTGTCGAAGATGCACGCGCCCACGGTGCGGTGCTAACACTAGGAAGCAAGGCAGTAGCTGGACCTCACATTATCGTCGATGATGTCATTGTCGCAGTAGGAAAATTGGCGCACCATGTTCGCATGCAATTGCCAAACCTCACAGTTATTGGAATTACTGGATCGCAAGGAAAAACAACGACGAAGGAGTTACTGGCTTCAGTACTTTCCAATGTTGCCAAGACAGTTGCCCCATCTGGAAATTTCAATAATGACTTGGGGATGCCAATTTCATTATTAGAGTGCACGGAAGAGACTCGTTATTGTGTTGTTGAGATGGGTGCACGCCACGCTGGTGATATTGCTAGGTTGGCTGCTATTGCTGCGCCCAATATTGGGGTTGTCTTAAAAGTTGGCTCTGCCCATAAAGGTGAATTTGGGTCAGTTGAAATGATTGCGCGAACTAAGTCAGAGTTAATTTCGGCTTTGGCCCCAAGCGCCGTTGCAATCTTAGGAACTTATGATGAGTTCACGCCAAAGATGGCGGCACTTCATAGTGGAAAGAGTTCACTCTTTGGAGAAAAAAGTAGCTGCGATATTCGTGCCACAGATATTGAATTCCGCGAAGGCCGTGCTCATTTTGATTTAGTTACCCCTGAGGGAAGAACTGCGGTAGGACTTCGTATCGTTGGCTTGCATCAAGTTGCCAACGCACTTGCTGTTGCAGCTGTCGCAACTGAACTCGGACTCTCACTTGATCAGATTGCTGGTGGGTTATCAACGGCAGAATCTGGCGCTAAATGGCGGATGGAGATTATTGAACTTCCACAATTGCTTTTGATTAACGATGCCTACAACGCCAGTCCAGAGTCCATGGTTGCAGCTCTTGGCACGCTAGCTCTCTTTGCGCAAGAACGTGGGGGAGAGTCATGGGCATTCTTGGGAAAGATGCACGAACTCGGCGAGTCATCCCAATCTGACCATGCCGATATTGGCACCCTTGCCTGTGAGCTTGGAATTGACCATCTGGTCTGTGTCAATGCACCGGAGTATGAGAGCTCGGCAGAAAATGGATCCTTAACCACAATCCATTTATGTGCGAGCAAAGATGAGGCGGGTGCGATCGCGCGCAATATCAACGAAGGTGACGTGGTCTTAGTGAAAGCGTCTCGTTCCGAGAAACTTGAAGAGCTTGCAGAAAGTATTTCTGTGCAATGGAGTGAAAGGATGGTTGCAGAGTGAAACTGATTTTGATTGCTGGAGCCCTGGCGCTCTTTTTCTCGCTATTCGGTACACCTGTACTTATCAAAGCACTTGCCCGACGCGGATATGGGCAAATAATCAGAGATGACGGTCCAACTACACACCATACAAAACGTGGAACCCCCACTATGGGCGGCATCATCATTATTTTTTCCGCACTCATTTCATACTTACTTGCCCACTTAGTGCTGGGAAGCACTATCTCAGTTTCAGCAGTTCTTATCCTCGGCCTGGTTGTGGCACTTGGGCTCGTTGGTTTTCTCGATGACTACATGAAAGTCGCTAGACAGAATTCGGCTGGAATATCAGGTAAGGCGAAGATTTTTGGCCAAGTATTTTTTGCTTCCATCTTCGGATATCTCGGAACTCATTTTCCAGACAAAGATGGTCTGACTCCTATCTCACTTAATCTCTCGACCCTGCGCGATACCAGTATTTCGCTCGGTCCAATTCTGGTTGTGGTCTGGATTGCATTTATGGTGACCGCTACAAGTAACGGAGTAAATCTCACCGACGGCCTAGACGGCCTTGCTAGCGGAGCATCTGTCATGACTTTCCTTGCTTTCATACTTATTGGGGTGTGGGAGTTTGGACAAAGCTGTGCGGTAGCGGTGACAGCTAATTGTTATAACGTTCGAGATCCACTTGACCTCGCAGTTCTTGCTGCTGCATTTGCAGGTGCGTGTACCGGATTCCTTTGGTGGAATGCATCGCCGGCAAAGATTTTTATGGGTGATACTGGCTCACTAGCTCTCGGTGGAGCGCTAGCCGGGATGGCTGCTTCACTTCGAGTAGAGCTTCTATTAATTCCACTTGGCGGAATCTTTGTCATCATCACACTCTCAGTTGCACTTCAAGTTATTTACTTCAAAGCAACTGGTGGAAAACGCTTATTTAAGATGGCTCCTTTGCAACACCATTTCGAATTGCTGGGTTGGGGAGAAGTCACCATCGTGCTGCGATTCTGGATTATTGCTGGCTTGAGTGTGGCGCTCGGACTTGGACTGTTTTATACCCAGTGGGTTGCTGGATAAATACAAGGTAGCTATGCCACAGAATTTATATGTCGAATTATCTGACAAGCGCATCCTGGTAGCCGGGGCAGGTGTCACAGGAGTTGCTGCAGCGCGTGCACTTACTAAGCGTGGGGCGAAGGTAACTATTACTGACGAGAAAGTGTTGGAGCTTGATGGCTTTGAAGTACTTCAGCCAACTGGTGTAAAAATTTCAGAATTCGATTTACTTCTTCTATCTCCAGGCTGGCGCGAAGATCATCCGCTCGTGATCTCTGCCCGAAAAAAAGATGTTCCCATCATCAATGAGATCGACCTTGCCTGGAGTTTAAAAAGTCCTACTCAAAAATGGATTGGCCTCACCGGAACTAACGGTAAGACATCAACGGTAGAACTCACCGCACACATGATTCGTACTGGCGGAGTTTCTGCTCTTGCCTGCGGAAATGTAGGAATAACAGTGATTGAAGCCGTTGAATCCCCAGAAAAGTATGAGTTCCTGGTTCTAGAACTTTCATCCTTCCAGCTTCACTGGCTTGAGGATGCTCATTTTGTCTCGGTTGCAATTCTTAATATTGCCGAAGATCACGTTGACTGGCATGGAAGCCTTGATGCCTATGCCGCAGCTAAATTCTCTCTTCTAGAAAAGAGCAACACAGCTATTCTCAATGCAGAAGATGGGCGAGTAGTCACCCATAGTGCGCACTGGCAGGGAAGAAAGGTATTTTTCTCACTGGATACTCCAGCGCCAGGTGAAATCGGAATCGTTGAAGAACTCCTTGTCGATCGCGCCTTTGTGGCAGATGCCCAAGAAGCTGCCATGTTCTGCGAACTCGCTGAAGTATTGCCCACCGTTCCTCATAATGTTTCCAATGCCCTTGCGGCTGCAGGGCTAGCAAGAACAGCTGGTATCGATCACGAGAAGATTCGGGCAGCGATTACGACATTTAGACCCGGTCGACATCGCATCGAAACTGTCTTAGAGAAAGATCGCATCACCTGGATTAATGATTCAAAGGCTACAAACCCACATGCAGCAGCTGCGTCAATCATGTCAGCACTTTCGGTGATCTGGGTTGCTGGTGGGTTGGCTAAGGGCGCTGCAATGGGAGAACTCGTCGAGCGAGTCAAGAGTCGGGTGCGCATTGCCATTCTTATTGGCGCCGACCGTGAATTAATTGCAGCAGAGTTGCGTTCACACGCCCCGCAGATTGAAATCATCATGATTGATGCACCTGCTAACTATCAGATTGGTGCAACTGATAACTCTCTTATGGAGTCGGTAGTCAGAAGCGCGCGCGATAAGGCGCTGCCAGGGGACACGGTTCTCCTTGCACCTGCGTGCGCGTCTATGGATCAATTTCTCTCTTACGCCGATCGTGGAGATAGATTTACCCAAGCAGTAAAGAAGGTAGTTGAAAATGGCAATTAAGACCCGTGAGACTTTCCTAGCAAAACCCGTCAATCATCTTTATATGTTATTAGTCAGCGCCGGCGCCCTTAGTTTCTTAGGGCTAGTGATGGTTTTTTCAGCTTCATCGATCCACGCACTTGATACGCGCGGAACCGCGCTAGCTATCGTTTTACGACAATTTCTATTCTTGTTATTGGCCCTTCCATTGGCAGCCTTTCTCGCAAAAATGAGCGGTAAAAAATGGGATGCAATCGGTAAATTGGGATTCATTATCTCGATTCTAGTCCTCATGATTCTGCTGATTCCTGGTGTGGGTAAGACGGTTAATGGAAATACAAACTGGATTAATTTCAAATACTTTGATGTTCAGCCAAGTGAAATTGCGAAATTCTTTATGATTTTATGGGCAAGCCATCAACTCGCTCGCCGAGAACTAAGTGGCAAGTTTGATACCCACGTTCTTAAGTTAATTGCTCCCGCATTCTGTTTCATTCTCTTCTTGGTGTTGTTAGGCAGGGACTTGGGAACTGCCTCGGTCATTGCCGTGATTTTGGCTGGCTTGCTCTTTGTCTCAGGAATCAGATTGCGAGTTTTCGGCACTATCTGCGTAATAGGTGCCATGATATTTGCAGCACTTGTCGTAACATCGAGCTATCGCATGCAGAGATTCTTAGTCTTTCTCGATCCATTTGCACCAGAAGATTACAAAGATCTTGGATGGCAGCCGGCCCACAGTCTGCTTGGCTTAGCAAGTGGCGGACTCTTCGGTGTGGGCCTCGGTGGTAGCCGCCAGAAATGGGGAAATCTTCCCGAGGCACATACAGATTTCATCTTCTCGGTCATCGGTGAAGAGCTAGGACTTGTGGGAACGCTGGGAGTTCTCGTACTGATTGCTACCTTGATTTATTCCATCTTTAGAATTGCCTTACGCGCACAAGATCCGATGACTCGATATGCATGTGCTGGAATCGGTGTTTGGATTGCAGTGCAATCATTTTTGAATATTGGTTCGGCAACGAGCGTTCTTCCAGTCGTGGGAGTGACGCTGCCGCTAGTTTCCTACGGTGGTTCGGCACTCGTTGCAACAATTTGTGCTCTGGGCTTTGTCGCCGGTGCCGCCCTGCGTGATCCTGAAGTTCGAAAAGAAATTGTAAAGAAGCGCCAGAAGTGACTCGAATTCTCTTTGCCGGGGGAGGCACCGCAGGACATATAGAACCTGCTCTGGCCACCGCTCGTCAGTGGAGATCAACTCATCCCCACGATCGCATTGATTTCCTGGGAACCTCGAGTGGACTTGAGGCAAGAATTATTCCGGAGGCAGGATTTAACCTGCTGCTCATCACCAAAGTGCGCATTGCTCGTTCACTTTCGCCTTCATTACTTATTGCTCCATTTACTCTGATTAAATCTATTGCGCAGTGCATGACCCATCTGAGAGGTGTTGATCTCCTGGTTGGATTTGGTGGCTATGTTTCCGGACCTGCATATATTGCGGCTGCGCTCAGGCGCGTTCCAATTGTTATTCATGAAGCAAATGCCAAGCCAGGTATCGCTAATCGCTTAGGTGCCCTTTTTACCAAGAACACTGCGCTTTCTTACCCTGTCTCGACTGGTTCGCTTGCGCATTCACTTATTGTGGGTCTGCCTCTGAAAGAAAATATTGCGCTGGCATTTTCTCGCGCTGAAAAAAATTGGGCTGGTGCGCGCGCAGCGGCTAAGTCGGAACTCGGCTTTAGTACGCAGAAGCCCCTGATATTTGTCTTTGGGGGTTCCCAAGGCTCCATGGCAATCAATAATGTAATCACTGAGTGCAGAGGCGAGTTGACAGTGCGAGGATTTCAAATCTTGCATGGTGCTGGCGGCTCGGCTGAGCTCATCTCATCGGATGAGAATTACCAGGTTCACCCGTACATTTCAGATATGGCAACAGCATATTTATCAGCTGACCTCATTATTTCTAGAAGTGGCGCTGTGACTTGTGCCGAGGTCAGCACCTTAGGAAAATTTGCGCTCTTTATTCCCCTTCCCGTTGGTAACGGTGAACAGAGCCTCAATGCCGCAGAGTTGGTAAGTGACTCGAGAGCCGAGATATGTGAGCAGCGAGAGTTCACATCTCTCTGGCTTAGCGCAAATATCGACCGACTTCTGGAAAAAAGTTCCCAGCGCCCAGCCAGCGGATCAGATAAAGATATGCAGGCAGCTGCAAAGATTTCAGCACTGATGGAATTTGTACTCTCGGGCGGAAAATAGATGCACTCCCTACACGGTAAGAAGATTCACTTCATCGGAATCGGTGGTTCTGGCATGAGTGGGCTGGCACGGATTGCCCTCTCCGATGGAATTACGGTAAGTGGTTCAGATTCAAAAGATTCCACCGTACTCAGCGCCCTTGTTGCGTTAGGTGCCACCGTGTATTCACAGCATGCAGCTGAAAATGTTGTGGGAGCTGATGTTGTTATCTATTCAACCGCTATCTCATCTACCAACCCAGAAATGTCATATGCAGTGGAGCGATACATCCCAATCCTTACCCGTGCTCAAGCACTGGCTCAATTAATGGTTGGAACAAAGAGCATCGCAGTTGCCGGCACGCACGGAAAAACCACGACCTCATCGATGTTGACCGTTGCCTTGCAGGCTTGTGGAACAGATCCCTCATTTGCGATTGGTGGAACCCTGATGGCATCGGGTGCCAATGCACATAGAGGCACGGGTCAATATTTTGTGGCCGAAGCAGATGAATCTGATGGCTCATTTATTGAATACAAACCACTATCGGCAATTGTTACCAATATTGAACACGATCACGTTGACTTCTTTCATACCCCACAAGAGGTAACAGCTGCTTTTGCCAACTTTGCTGCAACCATTTCAGCCGAAGGATTTCTTATCTACTGCGCCGACGATGAGGGGTCTCGGAAGCTAGGCGCACAATCACACCTTTTCACCACTGTCTCTTATGGCGAAGCCGAAGGCGCCGACCTTCGCCTTGATCAGATCGCACTTCTACCCATGGGCTCCAGCGCTCGAGTTATTTGGCATGGTCGCACGGTGGGAACGCTAAAGCTGCAAGTACCAGGCCATCACAATGTGCTAAATGCCGCTTCATGTATTGCAATGGGGCTAAGTCTGGGCGAGCCAATTCACCAACTGCTAGTTGGCCTACATAGTTTCCGTGGCGCCGGTCGCCGCTTTGAACTTAAAGCTACCGAACACGGAATCCGGATTATTGATGATTACGGCCATCATCCGACTGAAATATCTGTGACCTTAGATGCGGCACGCAGATATGCAGGAGATGGACGGGTCCTGGTCATCTTCCAGCCACATCGCTATTCACGTACCCAGGCTTTCCTGAGTGAATTCGCAACCTCACTTGATAAGGCCGACGATGTCACGCTGCTAGAAATCTATGCCGCGAGTGAGAAACCAATCCCTGGAATTTCGGCAGAACTCATTGCCGAGAAGATGCAACATGGACACTTTATTCCGAATTTTGCACTTGCCGCAGAGCGCATGATCGAATTAGCCAAACCTGGAGATGTGATCATCACACTGGGCGCTGGAGATGTTAATTCACTCGCCCCCATCATTGCCGAAGGGCTGAACAAGCGCTTTGCCTAAAATTAATCGACTCACCGTTATCACTGGAACGCTCCTGCTGATTTTTATTGGTCTCATCTATCTATTTGCATGGTCTTCAATATTTACCGCCAAGAGCATTGTGATATCTGGTGCGCCAACAGTTGAGTCAAAGAAGTTAGTGCTCACGACATCTGGCATTCTTGTTGGAGAGAAGATGGCGCGTATCGAACCGCGATCAGTTGCCCAACGTTTGAGTTCGTTGACATGGATTCAAGACGTTCAGGTCTCGCGGAACTGGATTAGTGGCGATGTGGGAATCACGGTCGAGCCTCGAAAACCTAGCGCGTATTTTGCTGGCAAAACTATCGATTCCACTGGGACGATATTTCTTCTCCCTGGATTTACCGGAGCAGATCTGCCCTATGTGGCCGCCGCAACTCCAGCCCTTGGAGTCGATGCCATCGCCCTCTTTCGCTCCCTTCCACCATCATTTCGAGGGAAGATAATTTCGTTATCTGCACGCAATGAATCCAACTTCTCCATGCGCCTTGCTTATCAAGGCAGAGAGTTGGCGGTGAAGTGGGGCGCCAGCGAGAAAAGTGCCTTGAAAGTTCAAGTATTTAACGCTCTTATGAAACTTCCGGAGAATAAGAATCTTCGCAGAGTAGATCTATCGGCTGCCCATGCACCCATTGTTAAATAGCTGTGAGAATTAAATATTTTTTACATTGATTTCTTCTTACAATCTATCAACGTGTAGTTGAGAAAATAGTTCGTGGCGGTCTTTGATTACTACTACCTAACGCCATACCTTCAGCGCAAAGACAAAGGAAGAAATGTAAGTCTCAAGTCGAGGTTTACAGTTCGCAAGGGGGACTCACGTGGCTGCACCACAAAATTACTTAGCTGTAATCAAAGTTGTCGGTATCGGTGGCGGCGGAGTAAATGCAATTAACCGAATGATTGATGTCGGTTTAAAAGGCGTTGAGTTTATTGCCATTAATACAGATGCACAACATTTATTAATGAGTGATGCCGATGTGAAATTAGATATTGGTCGCACATCAACAAAAGGTTTGGGAGCAGGAGCTGCGCCAGAAAAGGGTCGTCAAGCTGCAATCGATCACATAGAAGAGATTGAAGAAATTCTTCGCGGAGCAGACATGGTCTTTGTTACCGCTGGTGAAGGTGGTGGCACAGGAACTGGTGGCGCACCCATCGTTGCAAAAATTGCACGAGATCTCGGAGCGCTCACAATCGGTGTTGTCACAAAACCATTCTCGTTCGAAGGAAAGATTCGCTCTCGTCAAGCTGATGAAGGAATCGAATTGCTGCGCGAACAAGTAGATACTCTAATTGTTATTCCAAATGATCGACTCCTTGCAATCTCTGATCGTTCAATTACGGCAGTAGATGCATTTAAGAGTGCAGATCAAGTTCTGCTCTCTGGTGTTCAAGGAATTACAGAGATCATTACACAGCCAGGTCTGATTAACCTCGACTTTGCAGATGTTAAGACTGTAATGACTGATGCCGGATCTGCTCTGATGGGAATCGGTTCTGCGCGTGGTGAAAACCGGGCAACGCGCGCGGCTGAATTAGCAATCTCGAGTCCACTCCTTGAAGCATCTATCGATGGAGCGATGGGAGTTCTTCTCTCTGTTGCAGGTGGCTCTGACCTTGGCCTCTTTGAAATTAACGAAGCATGTGAATTGGTACAGAGCGCAGCACATCCAGAGGCGCGCATTATCTTCGGTACAACTATTGATGATGCCCTCGGTGATGAAGTACGCATTACCGTTATTGCAGCTGGTTTTGCTAGCGGAGAACCAACAAAAGTTCAGATGCCGGTAATTAACGCATCGACTTTGGGTGGGGTTGCTGACCCCATTCCTTCCAACGATCCGCTTTCAGTAGCACTTGATCTCGACTCATCTGGACCACGTAAGCGCGTGACTTTTGAAGAGTTGATTGCTGAAGATGAGATAGATGTACCAGATTTTATGAAGTAGGCCAGAGGCTCATCGCCATGAAATCGGCACTATGAATTACCGCTTTACCAATCGCACCGGAGGCGCAAGCACCGGTGCTTTTGCATCTGCAAATCTAGGTTTTCATGTGGGGGATAACCCAGAGCAGGTAGCGCAAAATCGGGCACAGCTTTTCGAAGAGTTTGGCCCGGTAGCTTTTATGACACAAGTGCACGGCGATCGAGTAGTGGTCGTTGAAGATCTCAGCGATGTGAATCCCACAGCCGATGCCCTTGTTACTGGAATTCTGGGAATAACATTGGCGGTGCAAGTAGCAGATTGTATTCCCCTCTTGCTCATCTCTTCGCAATCAGTTGCTGCAGTACATGTTGGAAGAAAGGGACTTGTGAACGGAGTAACCCTGCGCGCACTAGAGGTGATGCGAGATATGGGAGCGCGTGATATCCGAGCAGTAGTAGGACCAGCAATCTGCGGTGTGTGTTATGAAGTCTCAGCAGAAATCTTTACCGAGGTGACCGCATTCCACCCTGCGGCCGCATCCAAAAGTGCGCGCGGTAACCGCGCCCTTGATTTACCATCGGCACTTGTCAAGGTACTAGAGGGCCAGAACATCACAGTTGAAATTGTGGGTGGTTGCACGGTAGAAAATAGTGAGCTCTTCTCATATCGGCGCGATGGACTAACCGGGCGCCAGGCTGGGTTGGTCTGGCTATGAACCGCGGCGATGAGATTGTTCAGAATTTATTGGCCGTTCAGGGGAAAATTACCGGTCCCGACATCACTCTTATCGCTGTAACAAAGACTTATCCAGTAAGTGATGTCCAGATTTTGCATGAGCTAGGCATTAGAAATTTTGGAGAGAATCGGAGCGAAGAAGGGCTGGAGAAAGCCGCACAAGTAGAGGGCCGGTGGCATTTCCAAGGAGAAATCCAAAGTCGCAAACTGCGCGATATAGCGCGGTGGGCAGATGTCATTCATTCACTCGATGATGCATCTCACGCCACAAAGCTAAATTCTGTGACAGAGAAAGAGATCGATATTTTTTTGCAGCTCTCACTCGATGGCGACCCTACACGCGGGGGAGTAAGGGCTTCAGAGCTTGCCGCCCTTGGCGCACATCTGCAAATTTTGCCGAATTTGAATCTGGTCGGTGTGATGTGTGTACTGCCACTTGGTATCGAAGCGCGGATCGGCTTCACCGAAGTCGCTAAAATCCATCGCGATTTTCAAGGTGAATTTCCTGCCGCGAAATCTCTATCTGCGGGAATGTCAGGCGACTTTGAAGTAGCCATCGATTGCGGTGCGACACATATTCGAGTGGGTAGCCAAATCCTCGGGATGCGCCCTCCCCACGGGTAACCTATTCACATGTCAGCACTCAATAAAATGATGGGCTTCCTTGGCCTCGTCGATACCGACCAAGAGACCGCAATCGCAGAAGGTCCTTCACGTTCTGCCGCCCCACGTGCACAACGCGAACGCACTGGCGTCACAGTTCTTGGTTCTCATAGCGCTTCCAATACAGCAAGTCAGCCTACAAAGCTGGAAGAGTCAGCTGCTCATTACAACATTGTTACTCTGCAACCACGTTCTTATTCAGAGGCTCGCAAAGTGGGCGAGTACTACCGTGAAGGTAACCCAGTCATCATCAACTTAGATGACATGGAAGAGAGTGAACGTAAGCGCCTTGTTGATTTTTCCAGTGGTCTTGTATTTGGCCTGAATGGTCGAATCGAGCGTATTAGCCTAAAAGTTTTCTTGCTCTCACCTGCAAATGTAAATGTGAGCAACGAAGATAAGACAGCTGCGCAAGCAAGCTTCTTCAACCAGAGCTGAGGTAGTTCTTCATGATTACCTCATTACTGCTGCAAGTAATCGGTCTATTTAAATTTGCGCTCTTCGCCCGAATCATTATTGATTACGTAAGAATGTTTAAGCGTGACTGGCGCCCCTCGCCCTTCATCTCATCCATATTTGAAGTAATTTATTCTATTACAGATCCACCGATGAAGTTTGTCCAGCGCTTCGTACCTCCACTGCGCGTTGGTGGAGTAGCACTTGATCTTTCTTTCATCGTGATTTTAATTGCTTTGAGTCTGCTGCAGCGAGTAATTCTGATAGTTCTGTAAATTTTCGCTACGACTATTTAGCTTTACTCAGCTCCACATTCACACCGAGTTCACTCTCAATAGTTGAAATACCTGAATCTTCAGTCATAGAGAGCGCGAGAACTTCATCTGAGATGTGTGCGATATTGGAATTAATTGTCGCAACTAATTGTGCAGGTGCGTTCCACCTGACGTGAATACGATCAGAGATTTCAAATCCGTCACTCTTTCTGCGTTCTTGAATGAGGCGAATCACTTCGCGCACGTGCCCGGCAGAAATGAGTTCGGGGCTAAGAGCAAGGTCTAGCGCAACGCTCTCCCCATCGTGGTTAGCCACCATCCAACCGCTTTTTGGGACTTCGGTAATGACCAAGTCATCTAAACCGAGTGTGAACTGGCCAACCTCTGCTGATCCTGCACTTCTTAATTTCTTCACTAGTGCGGTGGCATCAGTTGCGCCAATAAGTTTGGCGACATCCTGAACTGCCTTTCCATATTTAGCACCCAATGATTTGAAGTTTGCCTTCACCGAAATTTCTACCAGATCCCCATCAGCATCGGCGATATCTTCCAGGTCGATGACATTTAGTTCATCAGAGATTTGCTCTTTCATATCTGCAGGTAGCTGGGCCCAGCCTTGTGCTGAGATCAAAGCGCGTTGGAGGGGCTGGCGAATCTTGATTCCAGATTCGGCGCGAGCTGAGCGGCCCAGTTCCACAACGCGACGGGTAATTGCCACATGAGCATTGAGTGACAGGTCGATAAGTTTTGCATCGGATGCTGGGAAATCTGTTAGGTGGACAGAATCTGAAACATTGGTATCTGCAACGCGCACTAGCTCCTGCCAGACATGTTCAGTAATGAAGGGGACCATCGGCGCCAAGAGTTGGGTCAAGGTCACTAAACATTCATGCAGAGTTGCAAGTGCTGCCACATCGCCATCCCAGAAACGTCGACGCGATCTGCGCACATACCAGTTAGATAGATCATCGATAAAACGGGCTAAGACTTTGCCGGCTGCCTGTGAATCAAAGTCGTTATACGCTGCGTCAACCTCAGCTACCAAAGCGTTTAGTTCACTGATAATCCAACGATCCATTAGCGATCGATTTTTCAGAGCCGGGCTCTGGGAAAGTTTGAAATCAGATGCCTCGGCATAGAGAGCATGGAATGAAATTGTGTTCCAGTAGGTAAGTAAAGTCTTTCTGACCACATCAGAAATTGCATCGTGTCCCACGCGGCGGGCAGACCACGGTGAACCGGCTGCCAACATGTACCAACGCACCGCATCGGCGCCATGTTGATCCATCAGTGAAATTGGCTCCAGCACATTGCCAACGTGCTTACTCATCTTGCGACCATCTTTATCAAGAATATGACCTAGACAGAGAACGCTCTTATATGAACTTTGATCAAAGACCAGCGTTCCAATCGTCATCAGGGTGTAGAACCAGCCGCGAGTTTGATCAATGGCCTCGCATATGAAATCTGCTGGGTAGGCAGCCTTGAACTTCTCAACTGAGCCAGCCTTGTGTGGATACCCCCACTGTGCAAAAGGCATCGCACCTGAGTCATACCAACAATCGATTACTTCTGGAACACGGTTCATGACCAATGCGCACTCGCTGCAGGCAAATGAAACGTCATCTACGAAAGGGCGGTGTGGATCTAGGTTGCTCAACTCTTGACCGGCAAGTTCACCTAACTCCTTTAGCGAATCAACGCAGACTTCATGCTTATTTTCACATCGCCAAATGGGTAGCGGAGTTCCCCAATAGCGGTTACGTGAAAGAGCCCAGTCGATATTGTTATTAAGCCAATCGCCATAGCGACCAGTTTTAATGGTCTCTGGATGCCAATCAGTCTTGGCATTTTCACGAATCAATTCATCTTTAATGGAAGTCGTGCGGATATACCAAGAGGGTTGTGCGTAATAAATCAACGCGGTGTGACAGCGCCAGCAATGCGGGTACTCATGCTCATATGGTTGATGCTTATAGAGCGCTCCACTTGCTTTGAGTTCCTTTACTAGTGGCTTATCGGCATCCTTAAAGAACATTCCTCCCACTACTGCAACCTCAGGTAAGAAAGTTCCATCTGGTGCAATGGGATTTACTACTGGCAGTCCGTAGGAGCGGCAGACCAATAAGTCATCAGCACCAAATGCGGGGGATTGGTGCACCAGACCAGTGCCATCTTCAGTTGTGACATAGGTAGCTAGAACAACAAAGTGAGAATCTGGAATATCAACATAGGTAAATGGACGGGTATATGTGGTGCGCTCTAGCTGGGCGCCCTTGATTGTCTTGAGAATCTCGTGTTCTCCAGCAACGACAGAGAGCAGTGGCTCGGCAACTACCAGCACTTCACTGACATCATCAACGGTTGCTTTAATTACAACGTAATCAACATCTGGGTGCACGGCAATTGCGGTATTTGATACCAACGTCCAAGGCGTTGTTGTCCAGACAAGTAGCGAGGCTTTCAGATCAGAGAGTTCACCCGAAGTGATGGGGAAGCGAACATAGACAGATGGATCAACAACAGTTTCGTAACCTTGTGAGAGTTCATGATCGGATAGCCCAGTTCCGCAACGAGGGCAGTAAGGGGCAACTCGATGGTCTTGAACAAGTAGGCCCTTCTTCCAAATCTCCTTCAGGCTCCACCACACAGATTCAACATATTCAGGTGCCATCGTCCAATATGCCTGATCGAAATCAACCCAGAAACCCATTCGCTCGGTCATTTCAGTAAATGCATCTACATGTCGGGTTACTGATTCACGACACTTATCGTTAAACGGTGCGATCCCGTACTTTTCGATATCACCTTTTCCTGCGAAGCCAAGTTCTTTCTCCACTGCAATTTCTACCGGTAGGCCATGACAATCCCAGCCTGCTTTACGGGTGACGTATTTACCTTTCATTGTTTGATAACGAGGAAATACATCTTTAAAAACTCTAGCTTCAATGTGGTGTGTTCCGGGCATTCCGTTGGCAGTCGGTGGACCTTCATAGAACGTCCATGGCACTTGGCCCGCGCGAGATTCGGTGCTCTTTTCAAAGATTTCGTTATCACGCCAGAATTTCAGGATTGAGTGCTCCATTGCGGGCAGATCAATCTGGGCGCCGATAGCGCGAAATGGTGATGACATAAAAAATCCCCCAAGAAGTAAAGAACTCTTGGAGGGACGAACTGCGCGCAGTTCGCGGTACCACCCGCCTTGTACTGACCGCCATGATGCGGGCAATACCTCTTTATTAGCTCACATCGGCTGGTTCTACCTCACCCTTTTTGGGGCGAATCTTCCAGCGTGCTCCCGAGGTGATCGCCTCTTCAACGCACTTTTCCTGCAAGGTATTACGACTGTAAGTCTAAACCATGCGTGGCAAAGTTGGTTACGAAGAGAAAAAAGCATAAGGTGCGCGGCGTGCCAGGTAAAAAAGTAGCAAAGAAGGCGACCAAGAAGGCTGTCGCAAAGAAGGCTCCTGCGAAAAAGGCAAGCAAGAAGTCGCCTGCGAAGAAGGCACCGGCAAAGAAGGCACCGGCAAAGAAAGTTGCAGCTAAGAAAGCTGCTGCGAAGAAGGCACCGGCAAAGAAAGTAACAGCGAAGAAGGCGCCTGCTCACAAAGCACCTGGTCGCCCATTTCCATCAAAAATTGGTAAGACAACCCTGACAGTAGATGAAAAATCACAGACCGTTTCAGTTGCAACAGTGATGGCACCAACAACAGCACCGGTTGTTGAAGAACGTCGCTTAGTGATGCCGCCACCACCACGCCCAGAAAAAAGTGGAAAGAAAGTTGCACCGCTTAAGCCAATCAAGGCCGCACCTACGCCAGTACTTGCAGCTGTGGGTGAAGCACCATGGAGTGCAGCCGAACTTAAGGTCGTGAAGGCCGAGATTTCAAAAGATCTAGAGCGTTTGCGGATAGAACTTGCAAGAGTTGAAGAAGAGATGAATGAGCTGATTTCAGATTCTGGTGAAGGCGCTGGCGATGACCAAGCTGATTCAGGAACAAAGACTTTCGAGCGCGAACACGAGATGTCACTCGTCAGCAATGCACGTGACATGGTCTTACAGACCGAACGTGCGCTAGAACGAATTGAAAATAAGACCTATGGACTCTGTGAAGATTGTGGCGCCGCTATTGGTAAACCTCGGCTACAAGTTTTCCCCCGCGCAACTTTGTGCATGATCTGCAAGCAGAAGGAAGAGCGGCGCTAAGGTGCGCCGAATATTTCTCACAGCGTGGACTATTTGGCTCTTTGACTTTGCAACAAAGCAATGGGCAATTTCAGCGCTAGAAGTTGAACCTAAGAAAATTCTAGGTTCATTTCTACAACTTTCATTGGTAAAAAATCCGGGCGCAGCATTTGGCTTTGCTACTGGCCTGACACTCCTCTACTCAATCTTGGCAGTTGTTGTAGTTGCAACAATCGTCTACTTTGCTCGCGCGATTTCATCTCGAGGGTGGCAGCTCACAGCAGGACTATTACTGGGGGGAGTCATGGGAAATCTCGCAGATCGCGCCTTTCGTGAGCCAGCCTTTTTTCGCGGACATGTCATTGATTGGATCGAACTGCCGAATTGGCCGGTGTTTAATCTTGCCGACTGCGCAATCGTGATCGCGGCAGCTACTGCATTCGTTTTGAGCGTCAGAAATGTTCCACCGATTACACCAGTAAGGTAGTCACATATGAGTAGAGAGTTAAGAACGCTGAGCGTGCCAGAAGGCGTTGAGGGCGAGCGAATTGATAGCGCCCTGACGCGAGTGCTTGGTCTCTCTCGCACGTCGGTAGTGAAGTTACTCGAAGATGGTGATATCAATTCAGGTGGACGCGCTATGCAAAAATCTGATCGAGTTACCGCAGGACAAGTCATTGAAGTTCTTCTGCCCGCACCGCTTAATCAAGACCCAATTCCACTGACTCCACTTGAGGGTCTTACCGTTGTTTATAACGATGATGACATCGTTGTTATCGATAAACCGGTTGGCTGCGCGGCCCACCCGAGCCCAGGTTGGATGGGTCCCACAGTTGTGGGCGCACTCATGGCTGCGGGCTACACAATTTCTACATCGGGCCCCGCAGAGCGGGCAGGTGTGGTTCATCGACTCGATGCCGGCACATCTGGACTCATGATTATTGCCAAGACCGATGCCGCGTATTTAAAGTTAAAAGAGATGTTTCGCGATCATGATGTTGAAAAAACTTATCACGCACTTGTGCAAGGACATATGGATCCCTCTTCCGGAACTATCGATGCCCCGATTGATAGACATCCCAAGGAAGATCATCGCTTTGCCGTAGTTGCAACCGGTAAAGAGAGCATCACGCACTATGAAGTCATTGAGTATTACCGCTCTGTCTCATTAGTAGAGGTGGAGTTAGAGACTGGGCGCACACATCAAATTCGAGTTCACTTCTCGGCACTCAACCATCCACTTGTCGGTGACACTACTTATGGTGCAGATCCAGTGTTGGGCAAAAAAATGAAGATGTCTCGACCTTGGCTTCACGCTTTAGAGCTTCGCTTTAACCACCCGATTACAGGTGCGCCACTTGAGTTAGTCGCGCCATACCCACCCGACCTACAGGCCTCTTTGGCGTTGCTATCCGAGGCAGTTCTGCCTTAGGCGCTAATGTTGCGCCACCATGTCATCTGAAGATTTTTCAGCTTCACGGGCATCGACGAAAGACTCGTTTGTACATCTACATGTGCATACCGAGTACTCGATGCTCGATGGTGCCGCGCGCGTCGGTGATCTCGTTAATGAGGTAGCTCGCCAAGAAATGCCCGCAATTGCAATGACAGATCACGGCAATGTATTTGGTGCCTTTGATTTCTATAAGCAAGCAACTAAAGCAGGCGTCAAACCGATTATTGGAATTGAAGCCTACGTTGCACCTGAATCACGATTTGATAAGAAGCGCGTTCAGTGGGCCGATGGCGGCGAAGATGATGTCTCCGGTGGTGGGGCCTATACGCATATGACGATTTTGGCTGAGAACAATCAGGGGCTAGCAAATCTTTTTAAGCTCTCATCTCTTGCCTCATTAGAAGGTTATTACTACAAGCCCCGCATGGATCGCGAGCTGATCTCCAGATATGCCTATGGACTGATAGCAACAACGGGCTGCCCGGGTGGAGAAATCCAAACTCGTTTACGCATGGGAAATTACAAAGAGGCGCTACGTGCGGCAAGTGATTATCGAGATATTTTCGGTGCTAATAACTTCTTTCTAGAAGTGATGGATCACCATATTGATATTGAGTCTCGCGTTAAAGCTGATCTACTTAAGCTGGGCAAAGAACTTAAATTGCCGCTGCTTGCAACTAATGATCTTCATTACACATTCCATGAGGATGCCGCAGCCCATGAAGCTCTGCTCTGTGTGCAATCTGGTTCTACCCTGGCTGATCCCAAGCGATTTAAATTCGACAATGATGAGTTCTATCTCAAGACCCCGGCCCAGATGCGCGAGCTCTTTAAAGAGATTCCAGAGTCATGCGATAACACCTTGCTCATTGCTGAACGTTGTAATGTAAAACTGCGCGAAGGTGAGAACCTCCTGCCTGCCTTTACTGTGCCAGAAGCAGAGACGGAAGATTCTTGGCTGCGCAAAGAAGCGGAACGCGGATTGCATGAACGCATGAAAGATAAGGCAACACCAGAGCACGTTACGCGCTTACATTACGAACTCGATGTCATGATCAAGATGGGTTTCCCTGGGTACTTCCTGGTCGTTGCAGATCTTGTGGCACATGCAAAGAAAGTCGGAATTAGAGTTGGCCCAGGACGTGGCTCGGCCGCAGGTTCACTTGTGGCTTATGCACTCGGAATTACGGGCCTTGATCCGATTGAGCACGGACTTTTATTCGAGCGCTTTCTGAATCCAGAGCGAATCTCAATGCCCGATATCGATCTCGACTTTGATGAACGTCGCCGCTCAGAAATGATTCGCTATGCAACTGAAAAATACGGTGAAGACCGTGTTGCGCAGATCATTACTTATGGAACTATCAAATCTAAGCAATCACTCAAAGATTCAACGCGCGTTCTCGGATACCCATATGCAGTCGGTGAAAAACTCACCAAGGCACTTCCACCATCGGTGATGGGTAAAGACATCACTCTTTCTGGAGTATTCGATAGTAAAGACGCTAGATACGGAGAAGCAGGGGAGTTTAGACAACTCTACGAAACGGATCCTGACTCCAAGCGAGTGGTAGATCTTGCAAAAGGTTTAGAAGGCCTGAAACGGCAATGGGGCGTGCACGCAGCTGGCGTTATTCTCTCGCGCGAGCCTTTATTAGATGTGATTCCAATTCATCGCCGCGAAGCAGACGGTGCCATCATTACTCAATTCGATATGGGGGCCTGCGAATCTACCGGGCTGCTCAAAATGGATTTCTTGGGACTTCGCAACCTTTCTGTATTAGATGACGCCCTACTGAACATTAAAGCCAACCAGAATATTGATGTGGTTCTCGAAGATTTACCGCTGCACGATAAGAAGACCTTCGAACTTCTCTCACGCGGTGACACATTAGGTGTATTCCAACTCGACGGCGGCCCGATGCGTGCACTCCTTCGCAGTATGGCACCTGATTCCTTTGCTGACATTTCTGCCGTTATTGCGCTCTATCGCCCAGGACCAATGGGTGAGAATGCGCATAATAACTATGCAGATCGAAAGAATTCACGGAAACCTGTTGAGCCAATTCATCCTGAGCTAAATCTTCCGCTACAGGAAATTCTTGGTGATACCTATGGTCTGATTGTTTATCAAGAGCAGGTAATGGCAATTGCACAAAAGGTTGCTGGCTTTACTCTGGGTCGCGCAGATCTATTGCGTAAGGCGATGGGTAAGAAGAATAAAGAGATTCTAGATAAGGAGTACATTCCATTTGAAGCGGGAATGAAATCAAACGGTTTCTCAGAAGCTGCGACACAACGGCTATGGGAAGTTTTGATTCCCTTCTCTGACTACGCATTTAACCGAGCACATAGCGCCGGCTATGGTGTGGTCTCTTTCTGGACTGCCTACTTAAAAGCAAATTACCCCACTGAATACATGGCGGCGCTGCTGACAAGTGTGCGCGATGATAAAGATAAGTCGGCGCTCTATCTCTCGGAATGTCGCCGCATGGGTATTAAAGTCTTGCCGCCAGATGTTAATGAATCTGATGCCGAGTACACACCACGTGGTGTAGATATTCGCTTCGGATTAGCTGCTATCCGCAATGTCGGAGAAGGTGTTGTCGCCTCCATTAAGGGTGCCCGCGCAGCTAAGGGAGCGTTCGCCTCCTTTGGAGACTTCCTGGCAAAAGTTGATGCCAATGTGTGTAATAAGAAGACAATCGAATCTTTGGTCAAAGCCGGTGCATTTGATTCCTTAGGTCATCCGCGTAAGGGGTTGATGGCTATTCACCTTGAAGCTATCGACTCTGTCATTGAGACAAAGCGTGCGGAAGCAATTGGTCAATTCGATTTATTTGGCGGCGATTCGATTTCGCAAGTGGCAAGTATGGATATCGAGATTCCATCTATGGAATGGGATAAGTCAACGCTACTTACCTTTGAACGAGAGATGCTCGGTCTCTATGTATCTGATCATCCGCTGCTCGGGGTGGAGCACGTTCTGCGTTCACACACAGACATGACTATTAGCGAACTACTAGATGAAAGTCCCGCTGATGGCGTCGTAACTATCGGCGGATTAATCACTGGTATCCAGCGAAAAGTTTCACGCCAAGGTGCATCATGGGCAGTGGTGAACGTTGAAGATTTAGAAGGAGCTATTGAAGTTCTCTTCTTCTCAAATACATATAATCAATACGCACTCTCTCTCACCGAAGATCGAGTGGTAGTTGTTAAGGGACGCTTCTCGCGCACCGATGAACAAGTCAGATTTACCGCCCTGGAAATGAAGATGCCAGATATTTCCGGAGCGCCCACTGGCCCGTTACTTATCACTTTGCCAGCAACGCAAGTGACACCTCCGATTGTCGAGCGAATAAAAGAGATTCTTCGTTCACATCCTGGAAAGCGTGAGGTCCACCTACATGTCGTGGATCAGCAGAAGACGACCACTCTTAAAATTGACGCGCTAGTAACTTCATCGCCAAGTTTGAGCGCGGACCTCAAAGCAATTTTGGGCCCCGAGTGCCTGGTCCGTATTTAAGCTATCGGTAATCACGTCACGTGATGCAGCGCTAACAAAGTAGAATGAGGGCGTGATTCGCACCCTTGATTTGCGTGGAAAGAGCCTTGATAAGGCTGGCTATCAAGGCCTGCTTCCACGGGCCACGCTAGATGTTGCACAAGCGATGGTTGCAATCGAACCAATTTTAAAGCGCGTTCGCGAAGGCAGCGAGGCAGATCTGATTGCACTTGCGCAAGAATTCGATGGCGTAACGCCAGCATCAATCAGAGTTCCACAATCAGCACTAGATGAGGCACTTGCCCAATTAGATCCGGCAATTCGCACCGCGCTAGAGGTATCTGTGGCGCGCATTCGCATAGTACACAACGACCAGATTCGCACGGAGTCCAAGACCACCGTTGTCGACGGTGGCGTAGTAACTGAAAAATGGATACCCGTAGATCGCGTGGGGCTCTATGTTCCAGGTGGGCGCGCTGTCTATCCAAGTAGCGTGATGATGAATGTGATTCCGGCCCAGATTGCGAAAGTTTCTAGTATCGCTGTTGCTTCACCGCCACAAAAGGAATTTGGTGGCCTGCCACACCCAACAATTCTTGCAACGTGCGCGCTCCTTGGAATCACGGAAGTTTATGCAGTGGGTGGAGCACAAGCGATTGCACTCTTTGGCTATGGAATGAAGGATCTTTGCGCAAAGTGCGATTTGGTCACTGGACCAGGAAATATTTATGTGGCCGCTGCCAAGCGGGCACTTCGTGGAATCATCGGAATTGATTCAGAGGCTGGTCCTACTGAGATTGCAATTTTGGCTGATGAAAGTGCAATCGCAGCAGAAGTTGCGGCAGATCTGATCAGCCAAGCTGAGCACGATGTGATTGCCGCTGCAGTATTAGTGACCACATCGGAAAAGCTTGCGGCAGATGTAATTGCCGAGCTTAAAGTGCGAGTGGCAAAGACGAAACACGCAGAGCGGATACGAACTGCCCTCTCAGGAATTCAGTCGGCGATAGCACTTGTTGATTCAATCGAACAGGGCCTAGCTGTTGTCAATGCTTACGCGGCCGAGCATTTAGAGATTCAGACAAAAAATGCTAGTGCCGATGCGTTGCAAATTCGCAATGCAGGCGCAGTATTTATTGGTCGCTTCTCACCAGTTTCACTGGGAGATTATTCGGCAGGTTCAAACCACGTATTGCCTACCGGGGGATGCGCATGTCACAGCAGTGGACTTTCTGTGCAAACTTTCTTACGAGGGTTACATTTCATCGAGTATGACCAGAAAGCATTTACAGATATTGCAAGTACGGTCATTACTCTTGCCGAAGCTGAAGATCTTCCGGCACACGGTGAAGCGATGACTGCTCGATTGGAAAATTTATGATGAGCCAAGATTGGCCATCGTGGTTGCCATTGCGCGGTAATTTGCGTGAGCTCTCAGCTTACGGTGCACCGCAGTTACCCGCCGATGCGGTCTTAAATACCAATGAAAATCCATACGCGCCTTCACCTGAACTGGCGCAGGCAATTGCCACACGGGTATTAACTGTTGCAAGTACCTTAAATCGCTATCCAGATCGCGATGCCCTATCTCTGCGCACCAAGTTGGCAGAGTTTGTGAACGATCTTTCTGCGACCTCTTTCACATCTGGAAATATCTGGGCTGCTAATGGCAGCAACGAAATCATTCAATCACTCTTCCTAGCCTTCGGTGGGGGATCAGCTATCGGTTTTACCCCTTCCTATTCGATGCACCCCCTTATTGCCGGCGTGTGTCAGGTTGCGTGGACCAATGGTTCTCGTAGAGGGGATTACTCACTTGATATTGATAGCGCAGTTGCCCAGATTCAAAGTTCAAAGCCTTTATTGACTTTTATTACAACTCCCAATAATCCAACCGGATCTGCAGTTACCCTTGAAGAAATTGAGAAGTTAGCTATCAACACCCCTGGGCTGCTTGTTGTTGATGAAGCGTATTCAGAGTTCTCTGATGAGGCATCTGCCATAACTCTGATTGAGAAATATCCACACGTAGTGGTCATTCGCACAATGAGTAAGGCTTTCTCATTCGCCGGTGCGCGAGTGGGATATCTCGTTGCTCACCCGTCGGTTATCGATGCCATGTTTTTAGTTCGCTTGCCTTATCACCTGAGCGCTCTGACTCAAGCTGCCGCTGAGGTCGCCCTCGATTTCAGCACCGAACTGTTGGCGACAGTGGATCAACTTCGCAGCGCTCGAAATCAGATGGCGCAGGAGTTAGAAGAATTGGGACTCACCGTCCTTCCAAGCAGCGCCAACTTCCTGCTCTTCACCGGTTTTGAGCAGTCATCGCCCGAACTCTGGCAGGCGCTGCTTGATAGAGGAGTTCTCATTAGAGATGTGGGATTATTGGGCTACCTAAGAGTCACCATTGGCAATGTGGCCGAGAATAAGAAATTTATTGATTCACTATCGGCATGTCTAGGAGTAGAAATATGAGAACAGCACGCGTTGAACGCACTACGAAAGAATCGAGTGTTCTAGTTGAACTTAACCTCGATGGCACCGGTGAGATCTCAGTAGATACCGGCGTTCCCTTCTTCGATCACATGCTCTCACAGCTCGGAAAACATTCAGGATTTAATCTCACCGTAAAGACATCAGGTGATGTTGATGTCGATTCACACCACACTGTGGAAGATACCTCTCTTGCTTTTGGTCAGGCGCTACGCGAGGCGCTAGGTGATAAAGCTGGCATCCGACGTTTCGGTGATGCGATGGTTCCACTAGATGAGGTTCTGGTTCAGGCTGCTGTAGATCTATCAGGCCGACCATATTTAGTGCACCGTCAACCTGAAATTGTTGAACTCATTGGCACATTCGATACAACTCTTGGTAAGCACATTTGGGAATCTATAGTTGCAGAGGCGCGTATTGCACTGCATGTGAGAGTTCTTGAAGGTCGCAATGCGCATCACGTTTTCGAAGCGCAATTTAAAGCGGTGGCACGTGCGCTGCGCGATGCTGTCGCAATTGATCCACGAGTTGCAGGGATTCCTTCAACAAAAGGATCTCTCTAGCTTCGTGATTGCAATTCTCGATTATGGCTCTGGAAATCTTCGGTCAGCACAACGCGCCTTTGAGACATCCGGCAAAGAAGTTCTAATTACTTCTGACTATGAAACTGCTCTCAATGCCGAAGGCTTAGTAGTTCCTGGTGTGGGTGCATTTGCTGCATGCATGCAAGGACTTATAAAGGTGCGCGGAGATCAGATTGTGCGCGAACGTTTTGCGGCAAAGCGTCCAACTCTTGGAATTTGTGTTGGTATGCAAATCTTTTTTGCACGCGGCATTGAACATGGTGAGCATGCAGGAGTCGGAATGTGGGATGCCACTGTTGAAAAACTTAACGCACCGATTTTGCCGCATATGGGATGGAATACCGTCCGCCCTGCTGCAGGCAGCACGCTCTTTGCTGGCGTTGAAGATCAATCGTTTTATTTCGTGCACTCATATGCAGCAAAAGTATCGGTGGGAGCTATGCCTACCCTTGCCAATCATGGTGAAGATTTCATCGCCGCTATTGAAGATGGCGCACTGACCGCTACCCAATTTCACCCAGAAAAGTCTTCCGATGCCGGGTTACATTTGATTAAGAATTGGGCGCAGACGCTATGAGTTATTTAGAGCTACTTCCAGCAGTGGATGTCAAAGATGGTCGCGCCGTCAGGCTTGTCCAAGGTGAACTCAGCGCCGAGACTGCCTACGGTAATCCATTGGAAGTTGCTCTTGAATTTCAAGCAGCAGGTGCTGAATGGTTACACCTTGTCGATCTCGATGCCGCCTTCGGAATCGGTGAGAACAGTGCGCAGTTAGCAGAAGTTGTTGGCAGGCTCGATATCAAGGTGGAGCTTTCCGGTGGAATTCGCGATGATGAATCACTTGCGCGAGCACTTGCAACTGGTTGCACTCGCGTCAATCTTGGAACTGCAGCGTTAGAAAATCCAGAGTGGACCGTTCGTGTTATTGCCGAACATGGTGATCGGATTGCAGTGGGCCTTGATGTGCGCGGACATGTGCTTGCCGCACGTGGATGGACCAAAGAAGGCGGAGATCTCTTTGAAACTATTGCGCGCTTAGAGCGTGATGGATGTGCGCGCTATGTGGTTACTGATGTAACTAAAGACGGAACCCTGCAAGGACCAAATATTGAGTTACTCAAAGAGGTTTGCGCCGTTACTTCAAAGCCAGTAGTTGCCTCCGGCGGGATTTCATCTCTTGCAGATATTGCTGCACTTTCGGCGCTGAACTCACTTGGCGTGGAAGGTGCGATTGTGGGCAAGGCGCTCTATGCCGGTGCCTTCACCCTTGCACAAGCGTTGGCGCAGACCCGATCATGAGTCTTTCCGTACGAATCATTCCGTGCCTTGATGTCACTGATGGCCGAGTGGTGAAGGGAGTCAACTTTACAGATCTCGTCGATGCTGGTGATCCGGTTGAAATGGCTGCGCTCTATAACAAAGAGGGCGCCGATGAGCTCACCTTCTTAGATATTTCTGCAAGTGTTGCCGGGCGCGAAACAACTCTTGATGTGGTGCGCCGAACCGCCGAGCAAGTATTTATTCCACTGACGGTAGGCGGAGGTATTCGCACGGTGGAGGATGTGGACCGCTTACTACGTGCAGGTGCGGATAAAATCAGTATCAATACTGCCGCGATTGCTAGACCAGAACTCATCTCTGAAATTGCAGATCGATTTGGTTCGCAAGTTCTTGTGATCTCTATCGATGCCCGCCGGGCACGAACCGAATCTGGTTTTGAAGTAACAACTCATGGCGGTCGTCAGAGTGCGGGTATTGATGCACTTACCTGGGTTGAAAAAGCATGTGAACTAGGAGTTGGCGAGATATTGCTCAACTCAATGGATGCCGATGGAACTCGCGCCGGATATGACATCGGAATGATCAAGGCGGTTCGTGCCGTATCAAAGGTTCCCCTAATTGCAAGCGGAGGGGCAGGTTCTCTTGAAGACTTCAGCGCCGCCCTTGATGCCGGGGCGGATGCCCTACTAGCAGCAAGCGTCTTTCACTTTGGGGTGCATCGCATCGGGGATGTGAAGAAATATCTGAATGCTCACAATTATTCGGTGCGCAATACCCAGAGCGCGTAAGGCAGAATAAGCACATGAGAGCTGAACTTTCCCCAGAAGTACTCGCGCTCTTAAAAGACCCGACAACACTGATTCCTGCCATTGCCCAAGATGTTAATACCCGAGAAGTGCTCATGCTTGCCTATATGAATACCGAAGCACTTGCACTGACTCTTGCAACTGGTAAGGCAACCTACTTTTCCCGAAGTCGCAATGAGATTTGGGTAAAAGGTGAGACATCGGGTCATACCCAGATGGTGCATGCGGTAGCACTTGATTGTGACGGCGATACACTTCTAATTACGGTCGACCAAGTGGGCGCCGCCTGTCACACAGGAGATCGCACTTGTTTCCACCAAGCATTGGCAACATCACATGAAGATTGAAGAATTTCGCAAGCACGCACAGTCTCACAATGTAATTCCTGTCTATCGAAAACTTCTTGCTGATGGCGAAACCCCACTTAATATTTATAAGAAATTAGCTCAAAATAGGCCCGGTACCTTTCTACTGGAGTCGGCCGAGCACGGGGGAGTATGGTCTCGATATTCATTTATCGGTGTTAAAAGTCAGACCACTTTGACCGAAAAAGATGGGCAAGCGCTCTGGATTGGAAAACCTCCAGTGGGAGTTCCAACTGGAGTCGATCCACTGACTGCGCTACGCCAAAGTGTTGCTCACTTAAAGTCACCGAAAATTGATGGCCTACCGACTCTGACCGGTGGACTCGTTGGATATATGGGCTATGACGCGGTGCGAAGATTAGAGAAATTGCCGACAAGTTCTACGCGAGATATTGAACTTCCTGAAATCTCCTTCATGCTCACGAGTGATCTGGTTGTCATGGATCACTCAGATGGCACCATCATCTTGATTGCCAATGCAATCAACTGGGATGGATCAAGTGAGCGAGTCGATGATTCATATCTTGATGCAATCTCTCGCTTAGACCGGATGCAGAAAGAGCTACTTGGCTCCATCGCTGGAGATGTATCGGCCCTTCCCTCCTTTGATAAACCCCTATTTGATCGCAATATAAGCGAGCAGGATTTCAAGAGCAAGGTTGAAATCGCGAAGGAAGAAATTCGTGCGGGTGAAGCTTTCCAAATTGTTCTCTCGCAGAGATTTTCCATGCCAACCTCAGCTGATGCGCTAGATATCTATCGCATGCTACGCCTTAATAACCCCAGCCCATATATGTATCTCTTTAGATTTGAAGATGGTTACGACGTTGTTGGTTCAAGTCCTGAAGCACTGGTGAAAGTTACCGGTAAGCAAGTGATGGTCCATCCAATCGCGGGAACTCGCAAACGCTCTGACTCCATTGAAGAAGATGTGCGATTAGGTGAAGAGTTACTGGCAGATCCCAAGGAGCGGGCAGAACATTTGATGTTAGTAGATCTGGGCCGTAATGATTTAGGTCGCATCTGTGCACCTGGTTCAGTTGAGGTCATTGATTTCATGCACATTGAACGTTATTCCCATGTGATGCACATTGTTTCTACCGTCGTGGGCGAACTCGCAGGTGATAAGTTACCTATTGACGCACTCTTCTCTGTCTTTCCTGCCGGAACACTTTCGGGAGCCCCGAAGCCACGTGCGATGGAGATTATTGAATCCCTTGAGCCCACACGTCGCGCGCTCTATGGTGGAGCAATCGGCTACTTCGATTTCACTGGCAATATTGATACCTGTATCGCCATTCGAACAGCGTTGGTGCATAACGGGATCGCATATGTGCAAGCTGGTGCCGGGATTGTTGCTGACTCTGATCCCACTGCCGAAAATGATGAAACCCTTAACAAGGCAGCGGCAGTATTGGGTGCTATCGCAGCTGCCAATGAGCTAAAGAGATAACGATGCTTAAGATATTTATTTCACTCGTATGTGTAGCAACTCTTGCCATCATTATTAGTCGCAAATTTCGAATTTCTAATAGATATGAGCGAGCTCCGCGAACTCTCACCCAGTGGAACGCACTGGATAAAGGCATCGATCCCACAGAGGAAAAGCAATGAGCGTTCTTGATTCAATTATTGAGGGCGTCCGTGAAGATCTTGCCACGCGTCGACTGCCGCTATCGCAGATTCATGAAGCGATGGAAAATGCCGCATCACCACTAGATGCTTATGCATTCCTTTCACAATCTGAGATGAATGTGATTGCCGAAGTAAAGCGATCATCACCTAGTAAGGGCGCACTTGCACCCATTACAGATCCAGCTGCATTAGCAGAGCAATATCAAGAAGCGGGTGCATCGGCTGTCAGCGTTCTCACTGAGCGTCGTCACTTTGCCGGCTCACTCAAAGATCTCGATGCGGTGCGGGCGCGGGTAACAATTCCAGTGCTTCGCAAAGACTTTATGGTTGATGAGTATCAGTTCCTAGAAGCTCGTGCGCACGCCGCCGATATTGTCCTACTCATCGTTGCTGCTCTTTCTCGCTCTCAACTCAAAGATTTCTATGATCTCACCTGCGAACTTGGCATGGCTTCACTGATTGAGGTGCACACTGCGCAAGAACTGGAGAGCGCGATGGAGATTTCACCGCGCATGATTGGCATCAACTCTCGCAACCTCAAGACACTCGATGTCGATACCCGGGCCTTCGCTGATCTCATCCCGCAGATTCCTGATGAGATTATCCGAGTGGCTGAGTCCGGAATCTCGAGCCGAAGTGATGTTCAGGCCGCGCAAAACTGTGGAGCTTCTGTGATTTTGGTCGGTGAAGCGCTGGTTAAGTCTGGGGATCCGATTTCTGCGATGCAGGAGTTGCTGGGTCGCCGGTAGTCTTGGGCTTATGACTACGACTGCCGAGAATGCCCTAGCCGAGATTGCTGGACATTTTGGTCCCTACGGTGGCCGGTTCGTTCCTGAAGCGCTGATCGGCGCACTGGAAGAGTTAGATGCGGCGCGAATTTTTGCCCAGACTGATCCCACTTTTATCGCTGAATTAGCGGAGTTACATCGCACTTACACCGGTCGTCCCAGCATCATTACAGAGGCGAAAAGATTTGCTGAGCATGCAGGTGGAGCGCGAATCCTGCTTAAGCGGGAAGATCTCAATCACACTGGAAGTCATAAGATAAATAACGTTTTAGGTCAAGCACTTCTGACAAAGCGAATGGGCAAGAAACGCATTATTGCTGAGACCGGTGCCGGTCAACATGGAGTTGCATCAGCAACTGCTGCTGCATTGATGGGTCTTGACTGTGTTGTCTACATGGGCGAAGAAGATACAAGACGTCAATCACTGAATGTGGCGCGCATGAAGTTACTTGGCGCCGAAGTTATTCCGGTGACATCGGGTTCACGCACACTTAAAGATGCAATTAACGAAGCAATGCGCGATTGGGTGACCAATGTTGAGACAACGCATTACATGCTCGGCACAGTTGCTGGACCGCATCCATTCCCATCGATGGTCCGTGATTTTCATAAAATTATTGGCGAAGAATCTCGCGAACAAGTATTGGCGCTGACCGGAAGATTGCCGGATGCTGTGATGGCATGTGTGGGTGGGGGATCTAATGCAATTGGAATTTTCCATCGCTTTATTTCAGATGAATCTGTTCGACTGATTGGACTCGAGGCAGCAGGAGACGGCGTTGAAACTGGTCGACATGCAGCGACCATCACTGGTGGATCACCGGGAGTTCTTCACGGAAATCGAACTTATGTATTACAAGATGCCAATGGACAGACAATCGAATCTCATTCGATTTCGGCGGGTCTTGATTATCCAGGTGTGGGCCCAGAACATGCTTACCTTCATGACATAGGTAGAGCGGAATACCGAGCAGTCACTGACACCGAAGCGATGGAAGCATTCTCTATTTTATCTAAAACCGAAGGAATCATTCCTGCAATTGAAACAGCGCACGCTCTGGCTGGTGCGATGCAGGTGGGTAAAGAACTTGGTCCTGATGCAATTATTCTGATTAATCTCTCTGGCCGCGGAGATAAAGATGTGCAAACTGCGGCGCAGTATTTTGGAATTCCTCTTTAAATGAGCACACCGCTTGAAACCCTTTTCACCACCGTCCGCAGCGAAAATCGCGCAGCGCTCATCGCTTACATCCCGGCCGGATTTCCTACTCAAGAGGGATGCAAAAAGGTAATTCAAGCATTTGTCGATGGTGGCGTTGATGCAATTGAAATCGGATTTCCTTATAGCGATCCAGTGATGGATGGACCAACGATTCAAGCTGCAGCCGATAGGGCGTTATCGCAGGGCACTGGGGCGAAGGAAGTTTTCGAAGCACTCAAGCACGCCACAGATTTAGGCGTGCCAGCAGTTGTGATGACCTACTGGAACCCGATTGAAAAATACGGCGTAGAAAAGTTTGCCCAAGCGATATCAGACAACGGTGGCTCTGGAGTTATTACTCCCGATTTAACTATTGAAGAATCAGCAGCGTGGACGGCCGCTGTTGCGCAAAGTGAAATTAATTCAATCTACGTTGTTGCACCAAGCACGAAAGATGCACGGCTTGCCAGTGTTACTGATCATTGCAGTGGTTTTGTCTATGCGGCTTCACTGATGGGTGTGACAGGAACTCGCACAAGTGTTTCATCCGGTGCGCCAGATCTAGTAGCTCGAATTCGAAAGAGTACGGATACGGCGGTGGCGGTAGGACTCGGTGTTTCAACGAGAGAGCAAGCCAAGGGCGTGGCAGGGTATGCCGACGGTGTGATTGTCGGCTCGGCGTTTATCAATAAACTTTTGGAGTCAGAAGATGAAGCAAGTGGCTTAATTGCTGTGCGCGAGCTTGCATCACAACTAGCACAAGGAGTACGTGAAGGACGATGAGAGAATTTAAGTTGTGGTTTGGTCTGGCCTCACGCTTGACCTTGGGTGGAGTTTTACTTGTTGCTGGATTCCTAAAATATGATGAGGTAGATAAATCGCAGATGGCGGTGCGAGCCTACGAGATGCTTCCTGTCTCCCTAGCTAATTTCATCGGCATCGTTCTGCCCTTCGCTGAAATCGGGATGGGTTTACTCCTGATCCTCGGCGCAGTTACTCGAATCACGGCGGCACTGAGTGCCTTACTCATGGTGGTCTTTGTTATCGGCATCTCACAAGCTTGGGCTCGTGGCCTTTCTATCGACTGCGGCTGTTTTGGAGGGGGAGGCCAGGTTGAGCCTGGAACTGCTAACTACATCACACCTCTCCTGCGAGACACCGGCCTATTGGCCCTTGGGATTTATCTTTTTCGCTATCCACAAAGTAAATTTAGTCTCGATAAATCATCACAGCAGAATCTAGAAAAAGGGATATGAAATGAGCGCGAAGCCACAACCTGGAAAAGATAACTTCACTCGCAACCTTGTCATCGGTGTTGTACTCGGTGTAGTCCTAATCATGCTCGTACCAACGATTATCTCTAAGCAGACCAAACTAGCCGCAAAGATTCCAGCGAGTGTTTCAGCAGAACGAGGATATGGAATTGTCTTTAATGAAGAACTCACTGGCGTTCCTGTCATCGATATCTATGAAGATTTCCAATGCCCAAGCTGCGCGCGTTTTGAAGGTACTCAAGGCCAGTATCTTGACTCAATAATTGAAGATAAGAAAGCAACCGTTGTATTCCACACTCTTTCATTTCTCGGCACCGAATCTGTCCTGGCTGCAAATGCAGCGGCATGCTCCGCTGATCAAGGTAAATTCTTAGCTTTCCACAAGATGCTCTACCAGACTCAACCTCAGGAAAATTCTGGGGCATGGACAAATGAAGCACTTGTTGCAGCTGGTGAATCAGTGGGAATCAAATCTAAGGATTACGAAGAGTGCGTCACTAATGGCACATATGCCGATTGGGTGGGCAATGTTCAAGCTTCCGCTGCACAGAGTGATGTGAATTCAACTCCTACAGTCTTCATTAACGGCAAGGAACTTGATCGCAACAGCTACTACGACGCAGCTGCCTTTGCTGCCGCTGTAGAGCAAGGATAATTTTTGCGCAGTGCAATTCCAACGCCAACTATCTCGGCGTTTGAAATTGGGCCACTCACCATTCACTTCTACGCTCTCTGCATTATTGCCGGAATTGCACTCGCAATCTGGTTAGGTAATCGCAGGTTTCTCACCTCCTTCCCCCAAGGAACAGGAGTCGTTGCAGATGTTGCGGTATTGGCAATCCCTGCTGGTGTCATTGGCGGGCGCCTCTACCACGTAGCAACTTCACCTGAAAATTACTTGGGCGATCAAGGTCGATTGATTGATGCACTGAAAATTTGGGAGGGCGGGCTTGGAATTTGGGGTGCGATTGCACTCGGTAGCGTTGTCGCCTATTTTTACTATAAGAGAATTGCATCGACGAAAGAGTTGCCATCTTTTGCCTATTTTGCAGATGCACTTGCACCGGGTATCGCACTTGCCCAGGCGATAGGGCGCTGGGGGAATTGGTTTAATGCTGAGCTCTTTGGTCGTCCACTTGATGCACCGTGGGCACTTTCGATTCCCGCACGATCTCGCCCGGTCGGATATGAGAACTTCGAAACCTTTCACCCCACATTTCTATACGAGTCAATCTGGTGCTTACTCATTGCTGTGGTGTTACTCGCACTGCGAAAGCGGCTAGCCCCGGGATCAATCTTTCTTCTTTATATAGCTCTTTACTGCTTTGGGCGTTTCTTCATCGAAGGATTGCGGATTGATTCCACGCATTCATTTGCAGGCCTTCGCCTGAATCAATATGTTGCCGGATTGTTATTTCTTAGCGCAGGCGCAGCTTGTCTGAAGTTTTATCGGGCTTCAAGGTAGGATTCGCATATGGCTTTAGAGGATATATTCCAGCGCAACCTGCACCACCGCACCCACCGTGCCGGTTGGTTACGTGCTGCCGTCCTTGGTGCAAACGATGGCTTAGTTTCAACGGCTGCGCTCATGATTGGCGTTGCAGCTGCGCGCGCCGGTGAGCAGAGTTTTCTTATCACAGCAGGTGCTGCTGGAATTGCAGCTGGTGCGATGTCGATGGCTGTCGGTGAATATGTCTCGGTTCGATCACAAAATGATATTGAAGAATCTGACAGACTCCTTGAGATTGAGCATCTAGCAATTGATCCGGAAGGCGAGTTTGAAGAACTTGTACATATCTATATCGGGCGAGGGCTTACTCGTGAACTTGCGGTGCAGGTAGTTCATGCGATGTATGACCGCGATGCGCTGGAAGCGCATTTACGCGATGAGCTAGGACAACACCCAAATACAAAAGCTCGTCCGGTACAAGCAGCGGTGGCATCGGCAATCGCATTTACGCTCGGAGGGTTGATTCCATTTGCGGGTGCATTCGCACCGACCTCCGGAGCAGCCGCATCTAGCATCGTTGGATTTACCATCGTGGGTCTGGTAATTACCGGAGTTGTGAGCGCGCGCACAGCCGGGGCAAAGATACTGATCCCTACTTTGCGAGTTATTGCGGGAGGCGTCTTGGGTATGGCCTTCACCGCCGGAATCGGATATCTCTTACATCTGAGTGGCATCTAAAGCACCCCCTTGCTACCCTTTAAACCAGTAGTTTCCACATAGTCGGGCCAATGATGTCCCTGAGTTAGCGAGATATAGAGGGGCATCAGCGAATGGCACTTTCATCGAATTATCCTGTCGCACAGGGTCTTTACGATCCCGCACAAGAACACGATGCATGCGGCGTCGCGATGGTTGCCACCCTCAATAAAATTGCTACACACGACATTGTTGCCAAAGCTCTTACCGCACTTCGCAATCTAGAACACCGTGGCGCATCTGGTGCTGAACCCGATAGTGGTGATGGTGCCGGAATTCTGATTCGAGTCCCTGACGCTTTTTATCGCACCGAAGTTTCATTTACTTTACCTGCCGAAGGATCGTACGCAACTGGAATTGCATTTATCGCACAAGGCGCCGATGTTCGCGCACAGATTGCCACACTTGCAGAAGAGGAAGGTCTCACTGTCCTTGGTTGGCGCAAGCTACCAATTAATTCTTCTTCCCTAGGAAAGACCGCCCTCTCTGTCATGCCTCGTTTTGAACAACTCTTCGTTGCTGGCAAAAAGAACGAATCAGGAATCATTCTTGATCGTTTGACATTCGCACTTCGCAAGCGTGCTGAGCACGCACTTGATCTCTATTTTCCTTCATTGTCATCTCAGACAATTGTTTACAAGGGCATGCTTACAACCGGACAACTTGAAGAATTCTTCCCAGATCTCAGTGATACTCGCGTTGTTTCCCCACTGGCTTTGGTTCACTCACGTTTTTCTACCAATACATTCCCATCATGGCCACTTGCCCACCCGTATCGATTCATTGCCCACAATGGCGAAATCAACACAGTAAAGGGCAATCGAAATTGGATGCGAGCTCGCGAATCACTACTTGAAAGTGATGTTTTAGGCCAAGACCTAACCCGACTCTTTCCTATCGTTGAAATGTCGGGCTCAGACTCAGCCTCATTTGATGAAGTACTAGAACTTCTCTATCTGGGTGGTCGCTCACTGCCACACGCAGTTTTGATGATGATTCCAGAAGCTTGGGAGAACCACGCGACCATGTCCCAGAAGCGGCGCGACTTCTATGCATTTCATTCCTCACTGATGGAGCCATGGGATGGACCAGCCTGCGTTACTTTCACAGACGGCCACCAAGTGGGCGCTGTGCTGGACCGTAATGGTTTGCGCCCATCTCGTTACTGGGTCACAGATGATGGTCTCGTTGTTCTCGCCTCTGAAGTAGGCGTTCTTGATATTCCAGCGGAGAAAATTGTTCGTAAGGGTCGCCTGCAACCAGGAAAAATGTTCCTTGTTGATATCGAAGCTGGCCGCATTATCGAAGATGATGAGATTAAGGATTCATTGGCTGATGCAGCCCCATACGGCAGCTGGTTAGCCGATGGAATGATCAGACTTTCAGATCTTCCGGCGCGCGAACATATTGTCTATCCGCATAAGTCTGTGCTTCGTCGTCAAAAAGCATTTGGATATACAGAGGAAGAAATTAAGATCATCGTCACTCCGATGGCTAAGGGCGGGGGAGAAGCACTTGGTTCCATGGGAACTGATACGCCTATCGCTGCTCTTTCGGCAAAGCCACGCCTGCTCTTTGATTACTTCACTCAGCTTTTTGCACAAGTAACTAATCCGCCACTGGATGCTATTCGCGAAGAGTTAGTAACAAGCTTGGGTGGAGCTATCGGTCCAGAACACAATCTTCTTGATCCTGGTCCTGAGTCATGCCGCCAGATTTCCATCGCCTTCCCGGTAATTAACAACGATGAGCTAGCAAAGATTATTCACGTTAATGCCGATGATAATTATCCTGAACTTGAGTCCTACGTTGTTCGGGGACTCTTCCCAGTCACAGGTGATGGAAACACCCTGCAGACTCGTTTGGAAGAGATTAAAAAGGAAGTTTCACAAGCGATTGCTAATGGCGCCCACATCATCGTGCTCTCAGATCGCGATGGCGATGCCGAAGATTGCCCAATTCCTTCACTGCTGCTGACTGCCGCTGTGCACCATCACCTCATTCGCGAGAAGTCTCGCACCAAGGTTGGTCTCGTTGTCGAAGCTGGAGATGTCCGAGAAGTTCACCATGTTGCACTTCTTATTGGTTACGGCGCAGCTGCAGTAAATCCATATCTAGTGATGGAAACTGCCGAAGATTTAGTAACGCAAGGAGTTATTACCGGCATTACACCGGAAAAGGCGGTTGCCAACGTTATTAAGGCACTCGGTAAGGGCGTTCTTAAAGTAATGTCCAAGATGGGTATCTCAACAATCGCCTCCTATACCGGAGCGCAGGTCTTTGAAGCTATTGGTTTGGGTCAAGATCTCGTTGACGAATACTTCGTCGGAACCACTTCTCGTTTAGGTGGAGTGAGCCTGGATGTCATTGCGCAAGAGACAATCAGACGTCACCACCTGGCATACCCTGTTGGGGGAGAGATTCCTGGCGCCAAGCGCTTAGCTGTTGGTGGGGAATACCAGTGGCGCCGCGATGGTGAGCCACATTTGTTTAATCCAGAGACGGTATTTGCACTTCAGCATGCAACTCGCAATAAGCGCTATGACATCTTCAAGCGCTATACCAACCAGGTTAATGATCAGAGTAAAACTCTGATGACCCTGCGTGGGCTCTTTGAATTTAATACCTCACAGCGCGCTGCGATCTCTATTGATGAAGTTGAGCCAATTTCTGAGATTGTGAAGCGATTCTCAACCGGAGCAATGTCCTATGGCTCGATTTCACAAGAAGTCCATGAGACGCTGGCCATCGCCATGAACCGCATCGGTGGTAAATCAAATACAGGTGAAGGCGGAGAAGATGCTTCTCGCTTCCTTCCCATGGCTAACGGTGATTCTAAGAACAGTGCAATCAAGCAGGTTGCTTCCGGTCGATTTGGTGTGACAAGTAATTACCTCACCAACGCCACAGATATTCAGATCAAAGTGGCACAGGGTGCTAAGCCTGGTGAAGGAGGGCAACTTCCTGGATTCAAGGTCTATCCCTGGATCGCACAAGCACGCCTCTCAACTCCCGGTGTGGGACTCATTTCCCCACCACCTCATCATGATATTTATTCGATTGAAGATTTAGCGCAATTGATTCACGACTTAAAGAATGCGAATAAGGATGCACGTGTCCATGTCAAACTTGTTGCTGAGGTGGGTGTGGGAACAGTTGCTGCAGGTGTCTCTAAAGCACACGCAGATGTCGTTCTAATCTCGGGCCACGATGGTGGAACAGGTGCATCTCCACTGACATCACTTAAGCATGCGGGTGCTCCGTGGGAGCTAGGTCTTGCCGAAACCCAACAGACGCTGCTACTTAACAACTTGCGTGATCGCATCGTTGTGCAGGCAGATGGGCAGATGAAGACCGGTCGCGATGTAGTGATTGCAGCGCTGCTGGGTGCAGAAGAATTTGGTTTTGCAACTGCGCCATTGGTTGTCTCTGGTTGCATCATGATGCGCGTGTGCCATCTAGATACATGTCCGGTCGGCATCGCTACCCAGAACCCAGAGCTACGTAAGAAGTTCACTGGAAAGCCTGAGTTTGTTGAGACATTCTTTGAATACATTGCCGAAGAAGTTCGGGAAATTCTGGCATCCCTTGGCTACAAGACTTTGCTAGAGGCGATTGGCCACGTGGAGAACCTCGACACCCGCGCTGCGATAGATCACTGGAAGGCCAGCGGTCTCAATCTTTCTCCTCTTCTTATGCGCCCTGATGTTGATTCACCTCTTCACAACACCACAAAGCAAGATCACGGATTAGCGGCAGCACTTGATAACAAGCTCATCGAGCTATCAAAGGCGGCACTTGAATCCAAAGAATCAGTGCGTATTGATGTTCCGGTGCGAAATGTAAACCGCACGGTGGGAACAATGTTGGGCGCCGAGATCACACGTCGTTATGGGTCCGAAGGACTTCCTGCTGGAACTATTGATGTGACGCTGCATGGCTCTGCGGGCCAATCACTGGGGGCATTTATCCCACAAGGTCTGACCATCCGCATGTATGGAGATGCCAATGATTATGTGGGTAAGGGAATTTCAGGTGGGCGAGTTATCGTGCGTCCAGATGAGAAAGCCACATTTAAATCTGAATCGAATGTAATTTCTGGAAACGTCATCGGTTACGGGGCAACATCGGGAGATATTTACATCCGCGGCCTTGCTGGTGAAAGATTCTGCGTGCGAAACTCTGGCGCCACTGCAATCGTTGAAGGGGTTGGCGATCACGCACTTGAATACATGACTGGTGGCACAGTGGTCATTCTTGGCAAAACTGGACGCAATATTGCAGCAGGCATGTCTGGTGGACGTGCCTTCGTACTAGATCTTGATACCGCAATCGTTAATACCGAGATGGTCGATGTCTTGGCAGTGCCGGCAGATCAGCGCGAAAACCTACGCGCCTTGCTATCTTCTTTCCACGTCGAAACAGGATCTGAAATTACTGAATCAATTCTTAAGAATTGGGATGCAGAAGTCGCACGCTTCACATTGATTATGCCTCGTGATTACGCTCGCGTTCTGGCGGCGATTGAGAAGGCGAACCGGGAAGGTTTACCAGTTGACGAGTATGTAATGGAGGTTGCAGCAAATGGCTGATCCAAAAGGATTTATGACGACTCCGCGCGAGACGCCAAAGCGACGTCCGGTAGATGTTCGTATTCAAGATTGGCGTGAGGTCTATGAACCACAGTCGATGGAGCATCTGCAAAAGCAGGCAGGACGCTGTATGGATTGTGGAATTCCCTTCTGCCACTCTGGCTGCCCACTAGGAAACCTGATTCCAGAGTGGAATGACCTGATTTTTCGTGGCGATAAAGTTGAAGCCATTGATCGTCTGCACGTTACTAATAATTTCCCTGAGTTCACGGGTCGCCTATGTCCTGCGCCATGTGAGACAGCATGTGTTGTGGGAATTAACCGTGATGCTGTCACCATTAAGCAGATTGAACTTCGCACCATTGAACAGGCATTTGATGATAACAATGTGAAGCCGTTAGCACCTGAGCGTCTTACCGGAAAGACCGTTGCGGTCATCGGCTCAGGCCCAGCTGGGTTAGCTGCGGCGCAACAACTTACTCGCGCTGGACACACAGTTGCTGTCTATGAGCGAGCGGATAAAATTGGCGGACTTCTTCGTTACGGAATTCCAGAATTTAAGATGGAGAAGCACATTGTTGACCGCCGCCTTGCGCAGATGGAGCAAGAAGGAACTCGATTCCGCCCAGGTGTGGATATCGGAGTGGACTTAACTGGTGCCCAACTTCGCAGCACCTACGATGCAATTGTTCTTGCAATTGGTGCAACTCAGTGGCGTGATCTTTCAATTCCAGGACGCGAAAATAAGGGTGTCTATCAGGCTATGGAATTTCTTCCTTGGGGTAATAAGCAAGCTCTGGGTGAAATCGAAGAGTCACCTATCAACGTTGCTGGAAAACATGTTGTCATTCTTGGTGGCGGAGATACCGGTGCGGATTGCTTAGGAACTTCGATTCGCCAAGGTGCGGCCAGCATTACGCAAATTGAAATTATGCCGCGTCCAACAGATGAGCGTCCATCATCACAACCATGGCCGACCTATCCAATGATCTACCGCGTCTCAAGTGCCCACGAAGAACTCGACAACCGAGTCTTCTCAGTTAGCACACAAGAATTTGTTGGCGATGGAAATGGAAATCTGAAGGCCTTAAAGCTTGTTGATACAAAGTTTGAAAATGGAAAGTTTGAACCAGTTCCAGGAAGTGAGCGAGAAATTCCAGCTGACTTCGTATTTCTTGCCTTGGGATTCACTGGACCAGAAAAGTCAGCCATCATCGAACAACTTGAAGTTGGCCACGATGAACGTGGCAACATTTCCCGCGATGAGAATTTCCAATCCACTGAAGAAGGAATCTTCGTTGCCGGAGATGCTGGGCGCGGACAGTCGCTGATTGTCTGGGCGATAGCCGAAGGTCGCGCAGCTGCCGCAGCTGTAGATCGATATCTGGTGGGGGAGACTCAGTTACCTTCACCGATTGAGCCCACTACTCGTTCACTTATGGTTTAAAACGATGGCGTAATAGCCATTACACCGGAAGTTCATGTCAGCGACGCTGTGACTTCACCACTAGCCTAGATAGGGTAATCACATGCGTCGCGCAAAAATAGTTTGCACATTAGGTCCAGCAGTTGAGTCTCCAGAGAAAGTAAAGGAGCTCATCGCAGCTGGAATGAATATGGCGCGGTTAAATCTCTCCCATGGTTCCTATGAAGAGCACCAAGGGCGCCTAGACCGAGTGCGCTCGGCTGCCAAAGAAGCCGGGAAAGCTGTTGCAGTTCTGGTTGATTTACAAGGGCCAAAGATTCGTTTAGCTCGATTTGAAAACGGACCACACGAGCTATCACGTGGGGATATCTTCACCATCACTACCGATGAAGTTGCTGGCACAAAAGAGCGCGTTGGTACTACCTATAAAGGGCTGCCAGGAGATTGCAAAGTTGGCGATCACATTCTTATCGATGATGGAAAAGTGACAGTTGAAGTCATCGAAGTAAAAGGTAGCGATGTCATTACAAAGTGCATCCAGCCGGGTTTTGTCAGCAATAACAAGGGAATTAATTTGCCGGGTGTGGCGGTCTCCGTACCTGCCATGTCTGAAAAAGATGAGAATGATTTGCGCTGGGGACTCCGGGCTGGCGCTGATTTCATTGCACTCTCTTTTGTTCGTAATGCCGCAGATGTCAAAGATGTTCACGCAATTATGGACGAAGTGGGAATTCGCGTACCCGTTATTGCCAAGATTGAAAAACCTCAGGCCGTAGCAAACTTGGAAGAAATTATTGCCGCCTTCGATGGCATTATGGTTGCTCGTGGCGACCTCGGTGTTGAGCTACCTATTGAAGATGTTCCAATGGTGCAAAAGCGTTGCGTCGAACTCTCTCGCGATGCGGCAAAGCCAGTCATTGTTGCAACACAGATGCTGGACTCCATGATTTCTAATTCTTCTCCCACTCGCGCGGAGGCAACTGACTGCGCAAATGCTGTACTCGATGGCGCAGATGCGCTGATGCTCTCCGGTGAAACTTCTATTGGTGAATTTGCGATCCAGGCGGTTGAAACCATGGCACGCATTATCGAGCGCACTGAAGAGTTAGGCCTAGCTCGAATTCGCCCGCTTACTAATAACCCACGTACTAAAGGTGGCGCAATCACAAAGGCGGCAGCCGAAGTAGGGGAAATTCTTGGAGCAAAATTCCTAGTGACATTCACTCAATCTGGTGACTCTGCTCGTCGTATTTCACGCCTGCGTTCACCAATTCCAATTATTGCGATCACGCCTGATGTCGGTACCTATAACCGACTGGCAATGACGTGGGGCGTTGAGTCATTGATAATTTCAATGGTCAAGCACACCGATGAGATGGTTTTACAAGCAGATAAAATCCTCATTGATGGAAAGCGTGCTGAAATAGGCGAGCCTGTCGTGATTGTCGCTGGATCTCCTCCAGGAATACCTGGTTCAACGAATGCGATGCGAGTACATATCGTGGGTGATGCCGTAAACGGCATTGTTCCTGCATATCGTTAATCCAATGCGATTGCCGTTTCACCTATCTGCCGACTTCTAATACGATATGGGCTCACGCCTCGGTACTCCAACGGTAGAGAGGGCAGTCTCAAACACTGCATAGTGTCGGTTCGAATCCGACTCGAGGCACATGAGAAACGAAACGAGTGCAAAGAAGGCTGTCAGAATTCTAGTTGCCGAAGATGAGGCACTGATTCGCATGGACCTCGTGGAAATGTTGCAAGAGGCGGGTTACGAAGTAATTGCCCAGGCCACTAACGGTGAAGAAGCAATTGCGTTAGCGCTAGAACACCAACCAGATCTGGCAATCCTCGATGTGAAGATGCCGGTGCTTGATGGCATTTCTGCGGCAGAAAAAATCATTGCAACTGCGCCAGTATTAATGCTGACCGCATTTAGCCAGCGTGAGCTCATTGACCGTGCTCGTGATGCTGGAGTGATGGCATATGTGGTTAAACCATTTACTATCGGCGATCTTGTTCCGGCTATTGAAATTGCCATCAGTCGCCACACACAGATGCAGTCATTGGCACTTGAAGTCACTGATCTTCACGAGCGACTAGAAACTCGAAAGATTATTGATCGTGCAAAGGGAATCTTGATGAAAGCGCTGAACCTTTCAGAGCCAGAGGCCTTTTCATGGATTCAAAGGGCGGCGATGGACCGGCGCCTTAGTATGAAAGAGGTGGCCCAGGCCGTCATATCACCTGAGGCGGCTCTGGACAAATAGTCGAACTTTTGGCACTTTCGTAACCAAAAAGTAATAATTAACGCGCAGAAAGTCACAAATCCGCCTTGTCTCACGGGCCGGTTGAGTATTACTCTAATATCTTCCCTGTCCCGGGACACATGAAAGACAAAACAGGAAGGCAATACATGAATAAGAAGATCGTAAGCGGCTTCGCAATAGCTGCTGCTGCAACACTTGCATTCGGTGCAGTTGCAACAGCTCCAGCGAACGCGGCACCAAAGACTGAAGTATCACTTGCATTTATGGGCCCATTGACAGGTGCTGATGCTCAGCTCGGCCAGGATCAATATCCAGGTGCAGAGTGGGCAATTGCACTTTACAACGCAACCAACCCAAAAACAAAGGTGAAGCTCATTAAGGCAGATTCACAGTGCGACGGAACTGTTGCAGCGAACATCGCTCCTGGTGTTGCAGCTAACAAGGAAGTAATCGGCGTAATCGGAACATCATGTTCAGGTGAGGCTCGTAACTCATTCCCTGCATACAAGGCTGCTGGCCTCACAATGGTCGCTCCTTCAGCATCTGCTGTTTCACTAACAGATCCAAAGGCTCCAGATCGTGGATTCCCAGTCTTCCACCGTGTCGTTGCACACGATGGCTTCCAGGCACCAGCACTAGTTCGTTACGCAACAAAGGGTGTAACTGCACCTAAGATCTTCCTTGTTGATGACCAAACTACATACGGTGCAGGACTTATCAAGTACGCATTGCCACCAGCTAAGAAAATCGGTGTAGCAGGTACAGATTCAGTTCCACGCGGAACTGCTGACTGGACATCTGTCGCATCAAAGGTGAAGGCATCCGGAGCAAACGTTGTTATCTACGGTGGTTACACCACAGAAGCAGCAAAGTTCTTTAAGGCACTTCGTGATGGTGGATACACAGGAATTCTTGCAGCTGGAGACGGTGTTAACACATCAGACTTCCCAGACCTAGCAGGTAAGGCAGCAGAGGGCGTTCGCCTCACTGCAGCTGATGTTCCTTTCGAGAATATTCTTACTAAGGATGAGCTCGCATCATTTACAAAGATCACCGGAGTTAAGGTCCCAGGACTTTACTCAACAACTGCTTACAATGCCGCACGTGTATTCCTTACCTGTATTGAACAGGGCAAGCTCACACGTCCAGCAATCCAGCTCTGTGTGAACAACAGTACATTCAAGGGTGCAGGCGGATCAGTAATCAAGTTCAACCGTTATGGAGACATCATCGGTGGAGCTGAC
>SHUV01000020.1 GCA_009694515.1 Candidatus Planktophila sp.
TGAATACGATCCACATCTCGCGCGAATGCGTGCACATGCTTTGCAATCTCATGCCCAAAGAGCACTGGCTGTGCATGTTGTAGGTGCGTAAATCCAGGTGCCGGCGCATCGCAATACTCAGTTGCCTTTGTAATCAGCGCCGTCTGCAGTTCAGCCAGTGATAAGGCGATAGAAATCATCTGATCTATTGCATAAAGTCGCAGATCCGTTGCCACCTGATCATTGCGTGATCTACCGGCGCGCAGAGCGCCACCGATTTCACCGAGTTTTTCCGTAAGACCGCGTTCTAGGGCGCTATGGACATCCTCATCAGTTGCAAGATAGGTGAACTTTCCAGAAGCAACTTCCTGCACCAGCTCCTGCAGTGACTTTCGAATGGCGGCAGCGACTTTCTTATCAAGTAAGTCGCTATCTTCTAGTACCGCAAGATGGGCAAGTGATGAACGAAGATCATAAGGAGCTAAACGCCAATCAAATTGCACACTTTGTGAGAGGGCAAAGACAGCCTCCGTTGGAGACTGCGAAAACCTTCCGCCCCACAGCGCCATTATTTTCTCCCTCTAACCTTCTCGACTTGCCCGTATGAGAGTAATTCTTTCGCTAGTTGTGCCCCACCGCTTGCTTTTCTAGATACAACTAGGACCGTGTCGTCACCTGCGATAGTTCCGATAATTGAAGATATTCCAGAATGATCGAGTGAACTTGCAAGCAACTGTGCTCCCCCGGGTGGAGTGTGAATGACCGCTAGATTTCCACTGGATTCGACCGAGAGAATCAGTTCAGAAGGAAGCGGCATAGAGCGCGAGAGTGATTCTTCACCGGAAGCGTTAATTGTGTAGAGCGAATCTCCTGCAGCGGATCTTCCCCTAACCGCACCTATCTCTTCCAAGTCGCGGCTGGCGGTAGCTTGCGTAACTGCAAAGCCAGCTTTCTTGAGCTCTTTCACCAGATCAGATTGAGAGTGAATGACCCCACCCTTAATCAGCGAAATCGCTTTTGCTCTACGTGCGCTCACGCTAGCCATGACGCACCTGCGCAAGGGCTGCGGAAAAAACTGCTACAAATTTCTTCGCATCACGCAGTGAAATATTAAGTGCTGGTGCTATTCTGATAATTGATTCACTAGGGGCATTAATCAGTAGCCCCAGCTCTTGGCACCTCTTCACGAGCTCCTTCGCACAGCCCTGATCCAAGGTCAGCCCAATCAGTAGTCCAGCTCCTCGTACCTCAGTAACACCCGGGATAAGAGCGAGTTCGCCAAAGAGATAGAAACTGACTTCATTAACGTGAGCAAGAATCTTCTCCTTCTCGATTGCGGCAATAACAGCAAGTGCTGCCGCCGTTGCAATCGGATTTCCTCCAAATGTTGAACCATGATCACCAACCTTGAACAGATGTGAAGCGGGTCCAAGTGCAATCATCGCACCGAGTGGGAGCCCTCCCCCTAAACCTTTAGCTAAAGTAATCACATCCGGCTTAATGCCTGAATATTCATAGCCAAACCAGTCACCGGTGCGACCCATCCCTGTCTGCACGCAGTCAAAGACGAGTAGAGCACCGTTCTCATCGCAATATCTTCGAACATCTTGTAAGTAATTGGCAGGCGGAACAATAACGCCCGCTTCACCCATGATGGGTTCGATAATTACCATGGCAGTTCTCTTATTAATCTTTCTCTTCATCGCCCGCGAATCACCGAAGGTGACGTGGGAAATCCCTCGAAGTAACGGCTTAAAGGGTGCTCGCTTAGATGGCTGACCGGTAAGTGATAGCGCGCCCATCGTTCTGCCGTGAAAAGATTCATGAGTAGCAACAATGCCCGTTCTACCCGTGCGACGACTTAACTTAAGTGCCGCCTCGTTAGCTTCGGCGCCAGAATTGCAGAAGAACACACGTGCTGATTTATCTCCCGTAAGCTTTTGTAACTTCTCAGCCAATAGCAGAACATTAGGGTGAGCGTAAAAATTACTTACGTGACCTAATGTAGAAACCTGCTTAGTGACAGCTTTTACAATCCCAGGATGAGCATGGCCCAAGACGTTTGTGGCGATGCCAGCTAGGAAATCTAAGTACTGATTGCCTTCGGCGTCGTTGACATAAGAGCCTTTTCCAGAGACCAGCTCAATAGAAGGCATCCCATAATTATCCTGGAGTGAATTAAGCCAACGTTTCATGCCACCACCAGCGTTCCACCCACTCCAAGCAAGGCGCTCTTGAGCGCTGCCGGATTCCTACCATCAATAATCCGCACTGCATGAGCACCCGCATCAATGGCATCGAGACAAGATTGCACCTTAGGCGCCATTCCATCAGCAAATGTAGATTTAATCGATTGCAACTCCGCGACAGATATTTCAGAGATCAGTGAATCCTTATCCGGCCAGTTCCGATAGATACCTTCGACATCGGTCATGATGATCAGCCATTGCGCCGCTAAAGCTCCCGCTATAGCAGCCGCGGCAATATCAGCGTTGACATTAAAGCCATGTGTACCAAGGGCATCAGTTGCTACAGGTGAAACTACCGGAACGCTCCCCGATTTCAACACTTTTTGAATCTCATCTGGGTTTACTTCAATTACAGTTCCGACAAGGCCCAATTCAGCTGGAGTTCCATCAACTAAAGTGATCAGCCTCTCTGCGACAAGTGTTCCAGAATCTCGACCAGAGATAGAAACAGCATTAATTCCGTGACTACATAAGGATTGCGCAACGGCAGGACCAATCTCTTTTGCTAACACTCTCTCGACGATCTGAAAGACTTCAGGAGTCGTAACACGAAATCCGCCGATAAATTCTGTAGTAATCCCAGCTGATTCAAGTGCAGCGCCGATTTGTGGCCCGCCCCCATGCACAATAACGATCTGCACCCCTTGGGAAATGGCATCTGTTATGGCCAGCGCGAATTCACCATGTGAGTCAGACATCGCATGTCCGCCAAACTTCACGACAATCACGCTCCAACTCCATCGAAAGCTAACCCTGCTGTCTCTGGCAAGCGACACATGATGTTGGCGTTTTGTATTGCTTGTCCAGCAGCGCCCTTACCCAAATTATCTATCGCAACTGAAATCACAATTCTCGAAGTATGAGCATCGGTGCCAACCTGCATCTGCACTCTATTGGAGCCAAGAACAGCCGATGTCTTTGGCATCACTCCAAATTCAAGTACAGATACGAATGCTGAATCCGCGTAATAGTCGCTATAAAGCTGATGCGCCACTTCCGAGGAAATTCCCTTGGTGAGCTTGGCCGTAATCGTTGCCAGAATCCCCCGTGGCATCGGAGCCAAGATCGGAGTAAATGAAATCTTTACCTCTTGCCCAGTTATCTTGCTTAAGCTCTCTTCAATTTCCGGAGTGTGTTGATGGGTTCCACCGAATTTATAGGAAGTCAGAGATCCAGAAACTTCACTCGCTAGTAGGTTCACCTTCGCATTTCTGCCCGCGCCCGTCGTTCCTGACGCTGCCACGACTACGCAATCTGATAAATCGGCTATGCCGGCAGCTGGTGCAGCTCCCAGTGCGATCGCTGTCGCATAACACCCTGGGTTTGCCACATATTGCGATTGTGCGATTGCGCTCTTGTACTGCGCGATATCAGCTAGCCCATAAATCCAGGTTCCAGCGTGAGTACCACCATAGTATTTCGCCCACTGTTGTGGATCACTCAATCTGAAATCAGCACCCAAATCAACAATCTTTGCACCCTTAGGAAGTTGTGAAATTATCTTGGCCGATTCACCGTGTGGTAAGGCGAGGAAGATAAGCTGGCATTGGTTGAAAGCATCCGATGAGAAGGCTATAAATTTCTGATTGCCATAACTTGTCAGTTGTGGATGGATAGAACTAATCGACTCCCCTGCATTGGAATGTGCTGCAACGGCCGTTACCTGAAAATGTGGATGAGCAGCCAGTAGCCGCAGGAGCTCTCCTCCTGCGTACCCGCTACCGCCAATAATCCCTGTTTTCATAATCTCATCATAGCATAGTTATGCATGGCGCTGCATAATTATGCAGTGCGCAGGATAGCCCCAGTTGCCTTTACGGCAGCCTTCACAGCTGAATCGCGCAGCGCGCTGACCTCGGCTCCTGTGAGCGTGCGATCAGTGGCTCGAAAAACTAATGAGAAAGCCAGTGAAATCTTGCCATCAGCTAACTTGTCATAACGGTCGAAGAGTGAAATCGACTCAAGGAGCTCACCACCACCTGCCCGCAGCGCAGCTTCAACATCGGATGCGTTTACTGATGCATCAACGATGAGTGCAACATCTTGCAACGCTGCCGGCATTGTTCCCACCATCGTTGGATGAACCAAGGGCGAATCGGGCAGCGCATTCAGTGCCACTGCAAATGCGGCCGACCGCTCAGGTAGCCCATACATCTCCACAATTCGTGGGTGAAGTTCACCGGCATGCGCCACAGGTTTTCCATCAATTAACAGCTCGGCGCACCGACCTGGGTGCCAGGGTGCAATATTTGATCGCTTGATTGTCCAGGAATGATTACACAGCTGTAAGACCTCTTGCGCAAATGCGATGGCATCTTGCCAGGTGTAACTACGGGCTTTCCCTTGCCAATCTTCGTTCTCTACTTTTCCGACCAATAGTCCTGCCACATGGAAGGCTTGAGGTGGCAGACTTGCAAATATCGCCTCAATCTCTTCCTTCTTTGGCTTCTTATCCAGTGCTGGTGAAATCATCGGAACCAGTTTCTGCGAGCTACGAAAAATTGACCCCATCTCAAAGATTGCGAAATCTTTGGCACCTCTACTGATATTACGCTGCGCAACTTCCAGCAACCCTGGAACCATGTGTACGCGCAGCAACGGAAACTCTTCAGACATCGGATTTGCAATGCGATATGTGGATGCTCGCTCACCCAGGAAGCCCAAGGCATCAATCGTTTCTTGGTTTGTGAAGGGAAAAGTTTGAACTTCAGCTAAGCCGCGACTAGCAAGCATGGTCGAAACCGCTCGACGACGCTTCTGCGCATGAGTCAGTGATGCATGCTTAGGTCGAGGGGGAAGAATTGATGGAATCTTGTCAAAGCCAACCATGCGAGCAACTTCTTCCGTGAAATCTGCTTGGCTAAGCAAATCAGCGCGCCATGACGGAGGATTGACTTCAAAGGTCTTTTCCTCGACTTCACAACCAATTGTGCGAAGAATCTTTACGATCTCAGCCGGGGCCACATCAACGCCCATAATGCGAGAGATATATGCCGGATCGACCTTCACCATCGGGCTAAATTCAGGCTTACCTGCAATCACAGTTGCCACATGTTGAGCTGGACTATTTTCAGTAAGTAATTGCACGAAGCGAGCGGATGCATATTGAGCAAGGGATGGGTCCACACTTCGCTCCAAACGGCGTGAGGCCTCTGAAGAAAGTTTGTGACGACGTGAATTCTTAGCAACACAAGTTGGATCAAATCGAACAGCTTCAAGTGCGATTTCTGTGGTGGTCTCTGAGATCTCTGAAAATGCTCCACCCATTGTTCCGGCGAGTGCTAGTGGCTGCTCGTCATCGCAGACCATGAGGTCATCGGGATCTAGTTGGCGCACCTGACCATCGAGTGTTGTGAATGGTTGCGCCTTACCAGCACGCTTAATAGTAAGGCTGCCCTTAATCTTTGACTTATCGAAAGCATGAAGTGGTTGCCCTAATTCCAGCATCACGTAATTGGTGACATCTACTACCAGCGATATGGAACGCATCCCCATCTTTTCAATCCTTCTGCGCATCCAGATTGGTGTTCTGGCTTTGGGATCAAAGTGGGAAAGTGTGCGCAAGTAAAAGACGGAAGCAGTTGCCGAATCGGCAATCTTTGCACTCACACCTTTTCCGGTCTCGCTGAATTCAAGTTTACGAAGAGCATCAACAGGATCGGTGTATTTCAGACCTAAGGAACCAGCCACCTCTCGTGCAATGCCACGAATACTTAAGGCATAGCCACGATCTGGATTGACGGCAACATCGAAAATAACATCATTAATGAGTAAGCCCTCAATAGCATCTGATCCGATTGCTACCGAGCCTTCCGCAAATGTCATGATTCCGGCGTGATCATCTCCTATGCCCAACTCGCGAGCAGAACAGATCATTCCGTTGGAAACCTTGCCGTATGTTTCACGAGCACCGATGGTGAAATCACCAGGCAGTACCGCTCCCGGAAGAGCCGCTAATACCAAATCTCCGACCACAAAATTTGTTGCCCCACATATGACATAACGGGTCTGCTTCTCACCACAATCAAGACCCACATATCGAATGGCTTTCTTAAACTCGGTAATCTCTTCAATGCTTAACACCTTGGCAAATACCAAGGGGCCGGTGAGGTCAGCACCTTGATGAATAATCTCTTCCACTTCAAAACCAACGCGGATCAGGGCATCAGAGATTTGTTCTGCGGTAATGGAGGCAGGGATCTCAACAAATTCCTTGATCCACGATAGGGGTGCGCGCATTTAGAGTCCTACTCCAAACTGGCGAGTAAATCTCAAGTCACCTTCGACAATATCGTGCATATCGGTGATTCCATGTCGAACCATCAGGGTGCGCTCTAGCCCCATTCCAAAGGCAAAACCGGTATAGACATCTGTATCAATGCCACACGTTGCAAGAACTTTAGGATTGACCATTCCGCAGCCGCCCCATTCAATCCATTGATTGTTAAAGAAGATATCTACTTCCGCACTTGGCTCGGTAAATGGAAAGAATGACGGACGCAAACGAGTTGTGACATCGGGGCCGAACATATGTCGGGCAAAGTTATCCAGGGTTCCCTTGAGATGGGCCATCGTGATTCCCTTATCAACTACCAGACCTTCGACCTGGTGAAAAACTGGGCTATGGGTAGCATCGAGTTCATCAGCACGAAAGGTGCGACCTGGACAGATGACATAGATGGGAGGTTCTTGGGCCAACATCGTACGAATCTGCACTGGTGATGTGTGCGTACGAAGAACTAGCCCTGACTCGATTGGTTCGATAAAGAAAGTGTCTTGCATCGTGCGCGCTGGATGATCTGCCGGAATATTAAGGGCATCAAAGTTAAGCCAACCCGATTCAAGTTCTGGCCCTTCTTCAACTGAGAAACCTTGCTCGATAAAGAAATCTGAAATCTCATTTTTGATGATTGAGATGGGGTGTAGTCCCCCGCGGTGTGATCGCCGCACTGGCAAAGTGATATCGACAATCTCTTCAAGTAAAACTTTGGAATCGCGCTCTTGCTCAAGTTTTTCCGTCTGTAGCGCTAAGGCCTTTGCAATCTCTGCCTTTGCTTCACCAATCAACTTTCCAACCGAAGCTTTCTGATCAGCCGAGAGTGTGCCGAGCGCTCTGCTGGCAAGTGCTACCGGTGACTTATCGCCAGCGTGTGCCAGGCGAGCTGATTTGAGTTGTTCTAAATCTTCAGCGGCGGCAAAGGCGCTCTGCGCATCGATTATCCACGATGCTACATCTGCCGGATTCATGGGCGTGATTCTATCCTGCGACCTTTGCCGAAAGGGTGAACATAACGATTGATGCCGCTGCCGATAAATTAAGGCTCTCGGCATTGCCTGCCATCGGAATAGTCACTTCCGTCACAGCCGCGCCAAGGGCTGCTGCATCTACTCCCCTTGCTTCATTACCAAAGACTGCAATGCAATCCCCGGTAATCTTCAAATCGAGTATCGATGTCGATGCATGAGATGAGAGGAGAAATTTCTGGGTGTCAGGGAAGATGGCAGCCAGTGCTTGAAAAGTCACGCCCTCATAGACAGGGATATTCCACAGTGATCCAGCAGTGGATCGAACCACTTTTGGTGAATACATATCTACCGAATCAGGGGAAGTAACTACAGCAGTGATCCCCATAGCGTCTGCTGTGCGAAGAATCGTTCCCGCATTTCCAGGATCTTGGATCTCATGGAGGTAGATAACAGTAGAAGTACCCGTGAGTGTGAGCTCGGAAATATTCTTCTCAGGTGTATAACAAAGAGAGATGAGACCTTGTGGTGAAACAGTATCTGACATCGCCTTAAGAACAGGCTCGGAGACCTCAACAATTTCAACAGCAGCTAGATTGAGTTCTGCAATCTTTGAGAGCCCTTGCTCTGTTGCGTAAAGGATTTTGATTTCTGGACCGCCAACTGAAGTTAGTGCCTCGCGTGTGCATTGCACACCTTCTGCCACAAAGAGCCCTTGTTCGCGGCGTTCTTTCGCCCCTTTAGAACCAATAAGAGCCTTCACTCGCGCGATATGCGGCGAGTGAAGGCTCTCAATCATTGGCTCTACAACCCTAGTTTCTAAATAACTTAGACTGCTGGAAGATTCTTGCGAGCAACGTCGACAAGAACTTTAAATGCTGCTGGATCATTCGTTGCGATATCTGAGAGAACGCGACGATCTACTTCTAGTCCAGAAGCCTTAAGACCCTGGATAAAGCGATTGTATGTCATTCCGTTTTCGCGGGATGCAGCGTTGATGCGCTGAATCCAGAGCTGACGGAAATCACCCTTCTTATCTTTACGATCGTTGAAGGCATAAACCATTGAGTGCGTAACTTGCTCCTTCGCCTTTGTGAAAAGACGTGAACGTTGTCCGCGATATCCGCTGGCACGTTCAAGGGTTGTGCGACGCTTCTTTGCTGCGTGTACTCCGCGCTTGACTCTCATTTAGTGGCGCTCCCTTACTTCAAACCAAGCATGCGCTTGGCTGTCATTGTGACGGTTGACTTAGCTGATGACTCTTGGCTCAAACGACGAGTAACGCGTGATGACTTGTGCTCCAAAAGGTGGCGCTTGCCTGCACGCTCGTGCATGATCTTTCCGGTACCTGTGACGCGGAAGGTCTTCTTCGCACCACTGTGGGTTTTCATCTTTGGCATTTCTTATCTCCTGTTACGTCGTCGTGAGTAAAACTATTTAGCAGCTTCTTCGGCTGCTCTTTCCTTCGCAGCTTTCGCCGCCTTCTGCTCTGCTACTACTTCGGTCTTCTTCTTCGTCGGACCCAACACCATCGTCATCTGTCGACCCTCTTGTTTAGGGGCGAATTCAACGAAAGCTATATCTTTCACATCTTCTGCAAGACGTTGCAAGAGTTTGAATCCGAGCTCTGGACGTGTTTGCTCACGGCCACGAAACTTCATCGTAATCTTCACCTTGTCGCCACCTTTAAGAAACTTCTCGACCGACGAGCGCTTTGTCTCGTAGTCGTGATTCTCAATCTTTGGCGTCAATCGCACTTCCTTCACCACAATGTGGGTCTGGTTCTGACGTGCTTCGCGAGCTTTTTGTGCGATCTCGTACTTGTACTTTCCAAAGTCCATGATCTTGCACACTGGCGGATTAGCTTCGGGTGCAATCTCTACGAGATCGAGTCCGATTTCATCTGCCATAGCTAGCGCTGCTTCGATATCTACAACTCCAACTTGCTCACCTGTGTAATTGATGAGACGAATTTGGGGTGTGCGGATACGGTCATTAATGCGGGGCTCTGTTGTGATTTCTGCTCCTATGTTCGGTTCACTTGTGTATCCAAGTTGCCGCAAAATTCGCGCACCGCATAGGCAGATAAATCTAGAAAACTAGACTTAAATCCGACAAACCAATCCGCCGAAGCAGTAGAGGTGGGAGCGGTGAGCTCCTCTTGCAGCAGCTGTGGGCTACTGGTCTGAGGCAAAGGCTACCCGAGTGCGGGCAAATAGAAAAATCCTCGCTTGAAAAGGGCTTTAGCCCATCGCGTGCAGGCCTCCATCGACATGAATAATCTCGCCCGTTGTCTTGGGAAACCAATCACTCAAAAGTGCAACGACTCCTTGCGCTGCCGGCACTGGATCTGCAACATCCCACTTCAAAGGACTGCGCTCATTCCAGACATTTTCAAAATCACTAAATCCGGGAATCGACTTTGCCGCAATTGTTCTAATGGGTCCTGCTGCAATGAGATTAACACGGACATTATCTTTGCCAAGATCGCGGGCTAGATAGCGAGATGTGGATTCCAGGGCTGCTTTGGCAACTCCCATCCAGTCATACTTGGGCCAGGCAACTTGGGCATCAAAATCAAGTCCAACTACAGATGCTCCATCTTTAAATAGTGGATGGCATGCCATCGTCAATGACTTTAATGAATAGGCAGAGACCTGCACCGCTGTAGCAACATCTTCCCAAGCAGTATTGAGAAAGTTGCCACCCAGTGCTGCTTCAGGTGCAAAGCCAATCGAGTGAACAACTCCATCAAGGTGTGGAAGGTGCTTCTTTACTTCCGTTGCTAACACATCAAGATGCTCTTGATTGGTAACGTCTAGTTCAATAATCGGAGCGGGCTTTGGCAGGCGTCCTGCAATACGAGTTGTCAGACTAAGGCCGCGACCAAAACCTGTGAGCACAACTTGTGCGCCTTCTTCTTGTGCCAAGCGAGCGATATGAAAAGCGATCGAGCCATCGGTGAGAACACCGGTTACCAAAATATTCTTACCCGCAAGAATTCCCAATTCAGTGCCCCATTCCGAGTCCGCCATCTACCGGAATGATGGCACCAGTAATATAGCTAGCTTTCGCAGATGCAATAAATGTCACCACGTCGGCAATCTCTTGCGCCGAGCAGAATCGACCCAGCGGAACCTGTGCTGCAATCTCACTCCGACGTTTCTCATCGAGCTCTGCCGTCATATCTGTCTCTACAAATCCGGGGGCAACGACATTGGCAGTGATGCCGCGCGAACCAAGTTCTCGCGAAAATGATCTAGCCATTCCCACCAACCCAGACTTGGAAGCTGAGTAGTTCACTTGTCCTGCAGCTCCTACCCCACCAACAACAGAACCGATAAAAATCAGACGACCACGCTTTAATTTCAAGAGACCTTTGGTAGCGCGCTTTGCAACGCGAAAGGCGCCAGTGAGGTTAGCGTCGATAACACTTTCGAAATCTTCATCAGTCATACGCAGAACTAGAGTGTCTTTAGTAATTCCGGCATTTGCCACAATAATTTCTGGTTGACCAATTTCACTTTCGATCTTTGAGAAAGCTGAATCAACACTCTCAGAGTTGGTGACATCCATCTGCACTGCATCAAAACCAGTAGGTGGGGTGCCGCTGCGGTAGGTAATGACAACGCGATGACCCGAATCTTGTAACGCCGTTGCGATAGCTAAGCCAATTCCGCGATTGCCGCCGGTAACTAGCGCGATGGAAGTCGGCTCGCTCATGAGAGAAAACTACCCTACTGTTGGGCTATGGCTAAAGAAGATGCTGCTTTCGATATTACTAGCGCGTCAACAGGCCTTTCCAAAGACCAGAGTGCGCGGCAACGTCGATATTTTCTTTCCATGATGGTGCGAACAGCCTGCTTTATTTTGACTGTGATACTACCCAGTCCATATCGATGGTTTGCTCTCGTAGGCGCTGTCATACTCCCCTATATCGCAGTGGTTGTAGCAAACGCTGGTCGCGAGACAGTTATTCCAGGATCGGCGATACTCAAGAAGAGGCCGCGAGGAATTGAGTAGTTCGAAGACTCGTGAAAAATTTTCTCTGCTCAAGTCGCTGCTGGCGCTCCTTCTAATTGCAGGTTGTCTCTGGGCAGCGCAATGGCAATACAATCGCGGGGTAGCCCGGCACGACCGCAATTTCATTATCGAAAAACATTCAACAATGACTCCGGTCTCACTAGCCTCAGTACAAGCACAACCAGAGAACCACGAATGGCAACCAGTGACCACACGCGGAGTCTTTGATCCCGATACTCAAATACTTCTAAGAAACCGATACTTCGAGGGCAAATATGGTTTCGAACTCCTCACTAAATTTAATGACATAGGTGGAAGAAGTTACTGGGTTGATTGCGGTTGGGTTCAGGCGGGGAAGAACGCCCAAACAAGACCCACATTGCCGCAAATCCCAATGGATGAGGTCAAGATAGTTGGACGCCTGAGATTAGATAGCTCGTTGCCACGGGGATCATTTTTTGCAATCCCAACTAACTCCAATACTGGATTAGTTTCAAAGGCAAATGCACAAGGAGGACCTACGAGCGAAGATTTCTATCTCGACTTAATATCTGGCACCGCACCCGCCTTATCACCCGCCGCACCTGCCGAACTTCCTGAACTTTCCGATGGACCGCACATGGCTTATGCGGCGCAGTGGGTTTTCTTCGGTGGATTAATCGTTTACGGAAGATTTCTCATTCGTCGTGAGGTCTTGACGCGCAAATAGCTCAGAGTAGAGGCCTGCTCCTTGAATTAACTCTTCGTGCGTTCCTCGTTCAACAATCTGACCCTTTTCGAGTACAAGAATCTGATCTGCTTGCATCACTGTGCTTAATCTGTGTGCAATGACTATAGACGTTCTTCCCTGAAGTGCGTGCCGTAAAGCTTCCTGCACTAAATCCTCATTTTCAGAGTCCAGATGGGCAGTTGCTTCATCGAGAATGACGATAGCTGGGGCTTTAAGTAAAAGACGCGCAATAGCCAAGCGTTGCTTCTCTCCTCCGGAAAGTCGATGACCGCGCTCCCCCACCATAGTCTCGAAGCCATTAGGCAGAGAAGAAATAAGGCTCCATATTTGCGCCGACTTACATGCTTGAATCATCTCTGCTTCTGTGGCATCTTCTTTTGCGTAGCGTAAATTCTCAGCAATTGTTTCGTGAAAAAGATGTGCATCCTGCATTACTACGCCGATGCTATCTCTCAGCGATTGCACTGTGTACTCGCGAATATCATCGCCGCCGATAAGAATTGAGCCATCTGTCACATCATAGAGTCGAGGCAAAAGCGCACTCATTGTTGTTTTACCAGCACCAGAGGGTCCGACTATCGCTGTGAGTGTTCCCTTCGGCGCAGTAAATGAAATGCCATTCAATATCTGTCCGCTATCAACTGTCTCTGGTTTAGAAACCGATTCTAGGGATGCTAGTGATACTTCCTCCACTTTCGGGTAGGAAAATGTTACATTCCTGAATTCAATGCTCAACTCTCTTTCAGTAAGCAGCCTCGCTCCAGAGCGATCAACAATCATCGGGTGAAGGTCTAACACCTCAAATACTCGTTCGAAAGAGACAAGTGCGGTCATGACATCGATGCGAACATTCGATAGTGCAGTCAATGGTCCGTATAGACGCGCTAATAGGGCGGTGATAGCTAGAAGCGTTCCCACCGTAATTGAGCCATCAATAGCAAGATGGCCGCCAATTCCATATGCGAATGCGGTAGCAACAGCTGCAACACTAGTAATGCCGACAAAGAAGATGCGATTGAGCATCGCTGTCTGAATTCCAATATCGGCCACTTTGCGTGCGCGTGCCCGGAAGAAGCTCTCTTCCTTTGCCGGCTTTCCATAGAGTGATACCAGGAGCGCACCCGAGACATTAAAACGTTCGGTCATCGTGCTTGACACCGTTGCATTGAGGTTAAATGCATCGCGCGTCAGAGCCTGAATCCGCTTACCAACCCACTTAGTGGGAAGAAGAAAGAGCGGCAGAAGTAACAAGGAAACGACGGTTATCTGCCAGGAGAGAATAAGCATTGCGGCAACAACAAGTACAAGTGATACTACGTTGCTTACTATTCCAGAAAGGGTGCCAG
>SHUV01000021.1 GCA_009694515.1 Candidatus Planktophila sp.
GATCTTCGGCCTTCGGAGTTGGCCCCTTCCCTTCAAGGCGTCTCTTATTATTTCCACCGGTTCCAGCCGCTGGTCCTTTTTTACTCTTACGCACCGCTCCACGTGGTTTTGCATTACCGGCCATTATTAGTTACTTCCATTTCCAGTAATCGACCAACGTGGTCCTTGAGCTGTATCTTCAATAGTAATTCCCAGTACTGCTAAGCCATCACGAATCTGATCGGATGCCGTAAAATCTTTTCGCTCGCGCGCAGCTGTGCGCTGGGCCAGTGCTAATTGAATAACACCATCGAGGGCGGCGCCAATATCTTCAACGGCGGTCCCTGAAGTAAATGCTTCATCGAATGGGTCACAGCCAAGTATTTCAAGTGCTCCGCGAATCTCATTTGCGCTATTTTCAATGGTGGCGGTATCTCCTGCAGTAATTGCGCTATTTCCTGCGCGTAGCGCCTCGGAAATTGAGGCAAGTGCTGTTGGCACAGCTAAATCATCATTCATCGCATCAGTAAAAACTTGGCTGATATTAGGCACTGGCTCTGATCCTAAGATTTCAACGGAGCGATTAAGGAAGCCTTCAATGCGGCGGAAGGCTGTGGCAGATTCCGCAAGTGCTTCATGTGAGAACTCAAGCATGGAGCGGTAATGCGCAGAACCTAAATACCAACGCAGTTCAATTCCACGCACGCTCTTTAACAACTCATGCACCTGCAGTGAATTACCAAGTGATTTCGACATCTTCTCACCGGAGGTAGTTACCCACGCGTTATGTAACCAGCGCCTAGCAAAGCCATATCCAGCAGCTTCTGATTGTGCGATTTCATTTTCATGGTGAGGAAAAATCAGATCTAGTCCGCCGCCGTGAATATCAAATGCTTGCCCTAAATAAGCATGCGCCATCGCCGAACATTCCAAGTGCCAACCTGGTCGTCCGGCGCCCCATGGAGTTGGCCAAGAAGGATCTCCTGGCTTGGCCGCTTTCCATAGCGCAAAATCTCGTGGATCTTTTTTATATCTTTCATCGGCATCTGCTGCCGGCAATAGATCATCGAGCTTCTGACGCGAAAGGGTGAGATAGGAAGAGAGTTTGCGAACCTCTAAATAGACATCGCCATTACCTGGGGCATATGCCACGCCCTTTTCAATCAGGATCTGCATCAGTTCAATCATTTGTGTGATGTGTCCGGTAGCGCGCGGTTCATATGTGGGTGGCAATACATTCAGTGCTGCATAGGCTTGCGTAAATGCCCGCTCATATTTCATAGCAACTGCCCACCATGGCGCTTGCTCGTGCACAGCCTTATGCAAAATCTTGTCATCAATATCTGTCACGTTACGAATAAAGGTGACGTTGTAACCACTTCGCGTGAGCCAGCGGCGCAAGATGTCAAAGTTCACACCAGAGCGCACATGGCCAATATGAGGCGGTGCCTGCACCGTGGCACCACATAAATAGATGCCTACTTCACCGGCCTTTAGCGGAGTGAACTCGGAGGTGGTTCGCGTTAAGGTGTCATATAAAGATAGCGAACTCATTAGGCAATTCTACTTTAACTATTCTGACTTAATAACAAGAGCCGATGCAATCGCGGCAATACCTTTGCCTTCACCGGTAAGGCCCATGCCATCGGTGGTTGTCGCAAGGATTGCTACCTCGGCGCCCCCAAGGGCGGTCGATATCGCTGCAATCGCTTCTGCGCGACGGGCTCCGATTCTTGGACGATTTCCAATAATCTGCACTGAGATATGCGAGATTGAAAATCCTGCATTGCTAAGCAAAAGGTAGGTCTCTTTCAATAACTTGATTCCAGATGCTCCCGCATACTCTGGGCGCGATGTTCCAAAATTACTTCCAAGATCACCGAGTCCAGTTGCGGCAAAGAGTGCGTCGCAGATGGCATGTGCTGCAACATCGCCATCAGAGTGGCCTTCCACACCGACTTCATCTGGCCAATGCAAACCGGCCAGCCAGAGTTCGCGCCCTTGGCCAAATGCATGGGCGTCAACTCCCACACCGGTAGAAAATGATTGCGCGCTACCCATAAATTGCAGCGCGGTTGCAAGATCATGAGGTGTTGTGATTTTCAAGGCTCGTTCTTCTCCGTCAATGACACGCACTTTGTGGCCAGCAGCTGCAACGAGTGCTGCATCATCTGTGGCATCACTAGCTGTTGCATGGGCGCCCTTAAGAACTGAAAATGTAAAACCTTGTGGAGTCTGCACCCGGCGCAGTGTTGTGCGATCCGGAGTTGATGTTACATAACCATTAGCATCAATGACTTTGACCGTATCAACTTCCGGCAAAGCTGGAATCACTGCAACATCTCCAGCTTTTAGTGCAGCAACAACGCGTGCTGCCAGTTCGCGACTGGCAAGTGCGCGCGCAGCATCGTGGACTAAGACAAAATCTGCTTTTTCAATTGTGGCTAGCGCTAGACGAACACTTTCTGAACGTGTGGCGCCACCTGTGACAACAGTGATGTCATCACCGACCAGTGCTCGGATCTGATCTTCATATCCAGCAGGTGCGCTCACCACAATCTGATCAGCAATTGATGAGAGAGCTGAGATGCAATGTTCCAGAAGTGTGCGATCACCTAATTGAATGAGCGCTTTAGGAATGGAAGCACCGAATCGTTCACCGCTACCGGCAGCTGCGATAATTGCGGCGATCATTGAGATGAGTTATTAAAAAATTAAGAAGCGAGAACCTCGTCAAGGAGAGTTGCAGCCTTCTCTTCATCTGTGCGCTCGGCAAGTGCGAGCTCAGAGACGAGAATCTGCTTCGCCTTGGCGAGCATGCGCTTTTCACCAGCAGAGAGACCACGATCAAGATCGCGGCGGTAGAGGTCGCGCACAACTTCTGCGACCTTAATGACATCTCCTGAGGCTAGCTTTTCTAGGTTTGCCTTATAGCGACGTGACCAGTTTGTTGGCTCTTCGGTATATGGCTGACGAAGGACGTTAAATACCCGATCAAGGCCCGCGGAATCGACCACATCGCGCACGCCGACCAGGTCTACATTCTCTGCTGGAACGCGAACGGTGAGGTCACCCTGGGCAACTTTCAAAACTAGGTAGGTCTTCTCTTCGCCCTTGATTACTCGAGTTTCAATTGCCTCGATAAGAGCTGCTCCGTGATGTGGATAAACAACGGTTTCGCCGACCTTGAATGTCATGTATTGCCCTTCGGTAGAGGATCAATTCTACCAGTCATCACCGACATAGAAAACCCCGGGTTATCGGCGTAAAGCGGCGTGAAATAAGGCTTATTTCACATGAGATAATTTCGCCATGCGCCGAACACATTTCAAGAATATTTCGCTTGCATTTACAGCTGTTGCGTTGGCTCTCGCGCTAACCGCATGCGGGGCTGGACCTAACGCTGAAACACGTCAAAACAAGAAGGTAACAGATGGGGCTGAGCTGATGATTCAAAGCGAAGGCAATAACATCTCTGTTACCAACTTACTTCTTGTGGCAACCGAAGATGGCTCAGCCGTTGTTGTGGGAACGATTATTAACTACTCAGAAGAGCGCGATGCGCTGCTGGGAATCTCGGCCAATAATGTGGGCGCAGTCATTACTGGTGAACAAAACCTTGATCAGAACAAGCCAGTTCGTTTTGAAGGCGATGTGGCAACAACGAAGGCGGTCTTTAATGGTGTTGGCGCAGAGGCTGGTAAGAATGTGAAGCTTTCACTGGCATTTGCGCGCGCCGGTGTTGTCACTACCAATGTCATCATTCGCGATAAGCGTGATGATTACGCAAACATCACGCCTTAACCTACTTCTTACCCTGATTAGCCACAGCCTTAATCGCATCTGCTGCCGCAGCTGGATCTAAGTACTCGCCGCCTTTTTTCACTGGGCGCAGCTGCTCATCTAATTCATAGAGCAGTGGAATTCCGGTAGGAATATTAAGTCCAGCAATATCTTCATCACTAATGCCTTCTAAGTGCTTAACCAGTGCGCGTAGTGAATTACCGTGAGCGGTAACTAGAACTACCTTGCCCTGCTTTAGATCAGGAACAATTTCTTGCTCCCAATAAGGAACCATACGCACGACAACATCTTTTAGACATTCCGTCATTGGCAAATCTGAGCCAAGGCCGGCATAGCGGGCATCTGAATCTTGGGAATACTTCGCACCCTTTTCAATCAGCGGTGGTGGTGTGTCAAAGGAGCGGCGCCAGAGTGTGAATTGGGCTTGCCCGTATTCAGCCAGAGTTTGCGCCTTATCTTTGCCTTGCAGTGCGCCATAGTGGCGCTCATTTAAGCGCCAGGAACGTTTAACTGGAATCCAATGACGATCACATGCATCAAGTGCTAACTGTGATGTGTGAATAGCACGACGTAAGAGTGAAGTGTGAACCACATCAGGTAAAAGTCCGCGCTCTGCCAATAACTTTCCGCCACGCGCAGCTTCTGCTTCACCCTTTATTGAAAGTCTGACATCGACCCAACCGGTAAAGAGATTCAAGGCATTCCATTCGGATTCGCCATGGCGCAAGAGGATCAGTGTGGAGTGTGACATGTGGCTATCTTCTCATGATGAGAAGAAATAATTAAATGAGATGAGTAAATGCCTCAAGATTTGCCAGTGATTGCCCGCGACTAACCCGCCAGGCCCACTCGCGCCGGATTGCATCTGCAAAGCCAAGTTCGAGCAGTGGGTTAAATGATGAATCTGAATACTGCAGCACTGAACCAATAATGCGATCAATCTCTTGCGCGCTCACAGCCGCTAGTGGCAAACGCCCCACCAGATAGATATCACCCAGTTCATTAATGGCAAATGAGATGCCATACATCTGGGCATTCTTTGCCAGGCACCACTTATGCACCGCATCTTCATGCGTATCTGGCTTTCGAATGACGAAGGCGTTAATGCTTAAAGAGTGATCGCCAATAATTAGCGCGCAATGAGTCTGTAGCTTTTTTTCTCCGGGCAGGGTGACCATGAAGGTCTTTTCATTGCTGCGCTCAAAGTCGAGATCGTGTGATTCCAGGAAATCTTCAATGACAACTGCTGGGTTAAGGGCCATTTAGCCAATGTGCTTCTGTGCATCACGGCGAGCAGATAGGACTCGGTCGTAGATATCAAGTGTTCCGCGAGATGTCACATCCCAGCCGAAGTGCGAAGCATGTTCGATTGCCCCCATAGCTAAGAGCACGCGCCGTTGTGGTTCTTGCAATAGTCGAGCAAAGACAGATGACCAGGCACGTGGATTATGACCATCGACTAATACGCCAGAGATACCGTCGGCAACTGCTGTGCGAAGTCCGCCAACAGCTGTTGCAACAACGGGTGTGCCACATGCTTGTGCTTCCAGTGCAACCAAGCCAAAACTTTCAGAATAGCTAGGAACACAGACTAAATCTGCTGCGCGATACCACTGCGGTAAATCTGTGCGAGGCACAGGAGGTGCAAAGCGCACCACATCAGATATTCCGAGCCAGGAAACAAGTTCAGTAAGACGCTCTACCTCAGATTGGTTAGCACCGGAGGCACCGCCAATAATGTTGGTAATTAACTTTGGACGCAGGTGCTTAGAGTGTGAAACCATCTCTGCAATTGCGCGAATAAGAACTTCCGGACCCTTATGTGGCTGAATGCGACCCACAAAGGTGATGATGTGAGCGTCGGGATCAAGGCCTAGCTCTTTGCGCGCACTAGCGCGGCCAGCACCTGGTGTAAAGACTTTTAGGTTTACGCCGGGGCTTACCACCGAGACATTGTCCGGACATGCTTCATAGAGTGAAACAAGTGATGCTGCTTCGGCATCGGTATTGGCAACAAGGGCATCGGCTGCTGCTATAACTTGGGTCTCACCCTGCACGCGAATCATTGGTTCTGGGCTTTCACCTTCCGCCAAATTCAGATTCTTCACCCGCGCCATAGTGTGCATGGTGTGGATTAATGGAATATCAAGTTCTTTCGCAACCGGCATCGCAACCTTACCGCTAATCCAATAGTGCGAATGAATTACATCATAAGTCTCTGCTTGCAAGGCCTGCTTAAATGCAGCTGAGAGTTCGGGAATATAACTCGGTAACTGCTCTTTGGTGACACCAGAGATAGGGCCAACATTAAGTTGAATCACTCGCACACCGGGTGCAACATCGACGATATCTGCAACCTCACTATTGTTTCTGCGAGTAAAGATATCTACCGCAACTCCCATAGCAGCCATGTTCTGCGCTGCTTCCACCACATAAATATTCATTCCGCCGGCATCGCCGGTACCCGCTTGATCAAGCGGGGATGTATGCACCATCAAGGTGGCGATACGGCGATTGGCTCTGCTCATCCCTTAAGGGTACGCGCCATTAAAAGGTTGCGCGAATGGTGCCGATAACTGCGTCGCCGCCAAGCACGTTTTCGACTTCATATGGGCTTGCAATACCTAACTTATTCAAGCCCGCATGAACTAAGACTCGAAAGGGGCGCAGTGAACCATCGGAGACTTTAAAGACAAGTGTGCGGCCATCAGTCATTGATGCAACTTCAACTGCCTCAGCGCCATCTTTCAGATAAAGACCGGGGACCGCTTCGATCATCTGCGTTGTCAGCCGCCCCTTACCTGCAACCATCCCCGGAAATGCACGCGATGCTTGCATCACTAGCTGATGTGCAGGCTTAGTTGAAATAGTGATTGCTCTAATAGCGCGCGCCAGGCCAGCAAGTGAGAGCAAGAAGAGCGGTGCCCCACATCCATCAGTTGATGTCAGTGTGATGGCTTGCCCAGAAAGTGATTCAAGTTCACTCTTAATGGCAAGCTGCAAAGGATGGCTAGCCTCTAGGTAATTAGCTATCGGCCATCCATTAGTCACGCAGGTTAATAACATCGCCGCATGTTTTCCACTGCAGTTCATGGCAATACGTGTTGCTGGTGCATCTCCCCATGCCCGACGTTCTGCTTCACCCAGCGGACGATCTAACATGCATTGCAGCGCACTTTCATCGAGCTTTGCCAGCGCCAATATCTCTTTCACCGCCGCAATATGTTCTACAGAGCCGGAGTGGCTGGATGCACTCATTGCCAGCAAGCGCGGTTCTAGTTGCAACCCTGCTTCCACCATGGCCGCGCCCTGTATACATTTAACGGTAGAGCGCGGAAAAATCAGATGGCTGGGATCACCTAAAGAAAAATTGACGGAACCATCGGCATTCAACGCTAGTAAATGCCCACGGTGTTCTGATTCCACAACACCGTCTCGCACATACTGCGCCAATACTGCATCAGACATTAATCGGCCTGGCGCTCAAGTGTGGACCAAATGTGTGCTTGTAACTCTTGTCCTTCTGCTGCCATGTCATAGGCATAGAAGAGTTCGCCAGCAACGAGACCATAAAGGCGCACACCCGCTGTCACAATCTTTGCCGATGGCGCGGAATACCCTCCAGCCATCACAAGTTGAATCTTTGGACCATCAAAATGTCCGACCCAACCTTCAGAAATTCCGGTGTTATGTGAAATGACAACTTCAAGTACCTTATTTTCTCTCACGCGCCAGAAACCAACTTCCGATGCGGCCGGGCGAATGATTTCTCCTTCCGCATCGATGATCCAGGAACGTGAGTAATAATTCAGAAATGGGCGCCCATCGTGATTAAAAGTGACTTCTTGGGCAAATTCAAAGGTGGGAATCGTTGGATATTCACCGCGACCTTTACCGCGCCAAGTGCCGACCATCCAAGCAAGTGGATTGAGATCAGGATGTAAACCTTCTGGAATTGTGAAGGCCATTAGAGCCTGCCTCTCTTATATGTGCGTCCATCACGTGCCTGAGATTGCCTGCGCCCTTTGATGCCATAAATGACGAGTCCGATGCCAACAACAAGTGCGACTAGTGCCAGCACCACAGTTGTGAAGGACTCCATGGGCAAAGAATACTGGTTAAAGCTTGCGCACCGCCCACATGATTGTAAGGCAAGCCAGGGCAACAATAAAAAGCTGTCCAATAAATTTCATCTACGGCTCAACGATGATCTGCTGCGAAGCGGCCACGCCTTCTACCGTTAACTCGGCATCGACCGGGGTATTTCGCTTCACGATGGCAAGTGCGATTGGCCCGAGTTCATAGTGACGAGCAACAGTGCCCAGAAAGCCCACCTGTACTTCCCCGTTCATGACTGGTGTTCCAGTTGGCGGCATCACAACTGCGTGACCATCAAGATGCAACATCACTAAACGGCGCGGTGGTTTTCCTAAGTTATATACTTTGGCAACAGTTTCTTGTCCGCGATAGCAACCCTTATTCATATGCACGGAGCCATGTATGACACCGAGTTCATTTGGGATGGACTTTGCATCGGTATCAAATCCGTGGCGCGGGCGCCCTGCAGCAACCCGTTCTGCATCAAGTGCCCAGGTGCCCACCTGTGTTGCATGTGCGTCAAATGCCTTTTTCATATCTTCAAGTTCGGCACGTGGCACAAGTGCAAAGGGACCACCAACTTCATTTGCGACACCCGGTGCTCGTAATACTGCAAACTCAAGTGATGCATCACGAACTTCGACTTTGAGCATAAAGCGCATCTTGTTCAGGTATGCAATTAAACCTTGGGCAAAGTGTGGATCAAGGACAATAAAAGTTGTTGTTGCATCATCGACGAGAGCGAACTGATATTCCACATGTCCTTGCGGATCTAAAATCAACGCCGATGTCCAGATTCCAACACCAAACTCAAGTAAGTGCTGCGTTGTTAGATCATGGAGCCACTTCAGGCGATCTTCACCTGTCACTGCAACAACAGCTAAGTGGGAAAGATCTGCCCATGCGGCGCCCTCAAGGAGTGCTCGTTGTTCTTTATTAGGTTCACCGAAATGCCAGATAGCACCCTTATCGGGGCCATCTTCGACAAATACGGCAGTCATTGCTCTTACTTAACGCAGGTGGCACATGTGCCATAGATGGCAAAGTGTGTGACATCAGTTTTAAAACCAAAGTCATCAGCTAGGTTCTGCACAAAGTTAGCTGCCACATCGATTGGTGCATCTCCTACAGATCCGCAGGTGCCGCAGACAAGGTGTAAGTGGGTCAGCTCTTCAGTCGCGTGATAGGTAGCACCACCATGGCCAAGGTGGGTGTGCTGCACCAAGCCAACGTTTTCTAGCGTTTCCAGGTTGCGATAAACAGTAGATAAATTTATTCCAGGATGTGTCTGGCGTACTTTTTTAGCCACCTCTTCCGGGGTTGCATGGCCAAGTGCGCGCACAGCAGCGAGAACTAATTCACGCTGTGGTGTCAGACGTAAACCTTTTTCATGGAGCTCATGCTTATCAGCCATGGCTTAAGTCTACCTAGATATGTATTACTAGATCAGTCGGGCTGCCTTGGGTAGCAATAACGCCCTGTTCCACGCGAGCACCTGGTGCCTGAACCACAAGGGTCCAGCTTCCAGGGGCTGCGAAGAAACGAAATTGACCTTCGAGGTTTGTTGGAACCTCTGCGGTGAATTCACCGGTGGAATCAAGTAATCGCACATGAGCATTGGTCACTGCAACACCATTAGGAACGCAATCATCGGTGCCAGCTTTAAGGATGACACCTTGAATCACAGTCTGGGTTGCCAGATTTATGCCAGCAAGTGATGGACCACCAGGTGTGGCACCGCATGTGCGCACTAGTTATGCGCCGACAGCAACAGGAACTCCGACGAGTGAACCGTATTCAGTCCATGATCCGTCGTAGTTCTTCACATTGTTCACACCTAGTAGTTCGTGGAGCACAAACCAAGAAAACGCTGAGCGCTCACCAATGCGGCAGTAGGCAATGGTGTCTTTTGCAAGATCCACACCAGCGCCTTGATAGATTTCTTTAAGCTCTACATCTGATTTAAATGTGCCATCTTCATTGGCAGCCTTTGACCAAGGGATGTTCTTAGCCGTTGGAATATGTCCCTTAATCTGTCCACCTTCTTGTGGAAGGTGGGCAGGGGCTGCGAGCTCGCCAGAGAATTCAGCAGGTGAGCGAACATCAACGATGTTTTTTGTGCCAATAGCTGCAATAACTTCATCGCGGTAGGCCCGGATGGTGTTATCGCGCTCCTTTGCAACATAGCGAGTTGCCACACGTGTAGGAACAACAGTCACAAATGGACGAGCATCTAGTTCCCAGCGCTTGCGACCACCATCTAGTAGGCGAACATCTGCGTGGCCATAGACCTTGAAATACCAGAAGGCATAGGTAGCAAACCAATTGTTATTGCCACCATAGAGAACGACGGTTGTGTCATTTGAGATGCCGTTCTTAGAAAGAAGGGCCTCAAACTTCTCCTTTGAGATCAGATCGCGGATCAGGCCATCTTGTAGGTCTTCGCGCCAGTGGAAGGTAATTGCGTTTTCAATATGGCCTTGCGCATACAAAGTTGTATCTTCATCAACTTCGATGATGGCCACTTTTGGGTCGTTCAGGTTCTGTAGTACCCAATCTGCGGTAACCAGTGATGTTTCACGTGACATTTTTTTCTCCTTGTTAGTTAGGTTAAATTATTTTATTTAGAGGTAAAGCGAACGAGCAGCAGGTAAATCTCACAACCCAAACAGTAATTAAAGGCGGCATTAAGAATGGCTGCCGCTAAGGCTGCACCCACTGCGATCGTAAATACCAGATCAGCGCCAGCAAATGCTGCGATGCCGGCAACAAGTGCGAATACAAAACCAACAGCTTGGGCAAACTTAGGTGGGCGCACATCTTCAGTTGGTGCCACACCACTTAGACGTGGCTTGATTACGTTCTTAAAGATCAGACCATAAGGAGTGAACTGTGGGCCTTTGACTGCGCCAATTAGAAAGACGAGACCTTGCGCAACTATGACCCACTTGTTCTGGGTAACCAGTGCGATGGCAAGCACAATTGTTGTAATCGTTGCGCCAAAACGTGGACCGCGTGCATCGATATAAATCTTGGCAACTTCTTTGTTATCTAATACTTCAGACATGAGTGAAGATTAGGCAATCAGATAACAAAAGACCACTTGCGAATAATTCGCGGTTAGGCGATGTTGGCAAGCGCGGCCAAGACTTGATCGCGCTTCGGTGTGCCAGCTGCCCGACCCACTTCTATGCCTTGGCTATTGATGAAAAGGGTTGTGGGAGTTGAACGAATATCTAATTCCCGCACTAGTTCTAAGTGGGATTCAGCATCAACCTGAATGTGCTTCACATCGCTCATGCTGGCAACCATCTGAGATAGCAGTGAGTGCGTGGCTCGGCACGGTGTGCAGAAAGCTGATGAGAACTGCACCATGGTGGCGCGAGCACCCAGTGCCTCACCCAAGATCTGCGCATTTAAGCGATGGCCAGGAACCGCCTTCTTGGTGCGGATTGCTCCCTGGTTGGCCTTCCACCAGAAGCCATAGGCCGTTGAGAGGGCTATGACAATCGCGAGTGGAAGATAGGTTTTCACAAGAGTATTCTCACACAATGGCCAAGGTGTTGCTACTGACAAATTCGCATGCAGCAAGTGCTGACGTGCTGCCAGCACTTGCCCTCTTGCAACATACCTGCAAAGTAGCCCCGCTGGAAGCATCAGTTCTTATTGATACACCAGTAATGGATATTGTCTTTATCGATGCCCGTCGTGATTTTCCGTCCGCTAAATCACTCACACGTTTACTTGCCACAACAGGTGTGGGCGCTCCAATTATTGCAATTACTACTGAAGGTGGACTCTCTGCATTTGCTGCAGATTGGGGCTTTACCGATGTCATTCTCGACACCGCCGGCCCGGCTGAAATAGATGCACGTATTCGTATCGCAGTCGGTGCGCACGCTGCCCAGATTGAGGCAAGTGATCCCACCTCATCTGAAATTCGCCAAGGAGATGTTGTCATTGACGAACATTCTTACACTGCAAAAATTAAAGGAACTGCGCTAGATCTAACCTTTAAAGAGTTTGAACTACTTAAATACTTGGCCCAACACCCTGGTCGAGTATTTTCACGCGCACAACTTCTGCAAGAAATTTGGGGCTATGACTACTTCGGTGGTACTCGCACAGTAGATGTTCATATCCGCCGCCTTCGCTCAAAACTCGGCCCAGAGTTTGAATCTGTCATTGGCACCGTGCGCAACGTTGGATACCGCTTCACTGTTCAAAGTGGTGGCAAGGAATCATCTCTATCTGAGCTTGTGTAGCAATGCGCCGCATTCTTAAACTCCATCGCTCACTACAAGAACCAGTTACCCCGGTTGCACATAACTTTCACATCATTACCTTTGATACCCAACTACATCCACAGACCTGGCTAGAGCTGAACAATAGAATCTTTAGCACCCACCCAGACCAAGGTAATTGGGCGATGGCAGATTTAGAGAACCGCATGCATGAGCTTTGGTTTGATCCACACGGTTTCTTTTTATGCATCATGGATGAGAAAATCGTTGGCTTCTGCTGGACCAAGATCCATCAAGATCTCGTCAATAAAGAACCTATTGGCGAACTCTATGTAATCGGTGTTGACTCTGCGCATTCAGGAAAAGGAATTGGTAAAGCCCTGTGCACGCAAGGCCTCATCTACTTAAAAAACAAAGGCATCACACAAGGGATGCTCTATGTTGATGAAGATAATGAAGCAGGTAAAGGTCTTTATAAGACCTTAGGGTTTAATTAAACCGTAGGTGCACCTACCGCATTAATTAGCCATAACACTTTCTCTTGGGAATATTGAAGTCCACCAAGATGATTTAGGTTGTAATGTGCAATATTGTTTCTTAAACGAAGAGCGCTATCCATGCCTTTATCTATAGTTAAGAAAGTTTTATGACTTTTTGGATCAATAATCCCTGGGAACGCCAAGTGCACTCGAGGAATCCATAATGAGCCGTAATTCCTTGTGCTCAAGAGATATCGCCAAAAAGAAAATGGGAGAAAATCTTGGGGGAAGCTCGCGTCTTGCAATCGCGCTCTAGCCAGTGTGCTTTGTCCTTGCTCACTCAGCTTCAGCTCTGAAAACCACTGAACCTCTGATTCTTCGCCCGTTGAATTACCGAGAGTAGCTGGAATGACAACTCGTAAGCGCAGTTCTAGTACGCCGACAAGGTAATACGCTACTTTCAGTGATTCCTTATGTGAT